>DATHMN010000120.1:0-75204 GCA_035487135.1 Steroidobacteraceae bacterium
GCGCCGCCGGCTTCCCCGTGGGTCACGGCGCTGCCAACGAACCGCTGCCGCTCGGTGCGCGGGTGCGCCTGGAAGCCGACAGCGCGCGGCTCAGTTTCCTCGAGCCAGCAGTCAGCGCCTGACTAGAACAGCGAGCCCGCATCTCCGACCATCGCGCGGCGCACCATCGGGATCGGCGGGCCGCCGTAGGACAGGAAGCTGTCGTGGAAATCGTGCCAGTAGGACTTCGGATCGGCGCCCTTGCCGCCACTCTGCTGCTGCACCCAGTCGCTGCGTAACTTCCGGATCATGAGCTTGCCGAGGGTGTAGTCGAGGTACTGCGGATCGTAGCTGCCGCGCGCCGCCTGCTGGCGCGCATCGCCCGGATCCTGGAAGGCGCGCTCGCGGAACATGCGGTCCGATTCGGCGAGCGTCATGCCCTGGGTATGCAGACCGATCGCCGACAGAAAGCGCACGTCGCGCAGCAGCGCGTCGGTGAGCTGGCCCACATGCTGCTGCGGGTTGCCATCTCCCAGGCCTTCCTCCCACATCAGTTCCTCGCAGTAGTGGGCCCAGCCTTCCGCGTAGGCGTAGCCGACCCACAGGGCAGCGATTTTTGACGGGTTGCGGTTGGCGTGCAGAAACTGCAGGAAGTGTCCCGGCCAGACTTCGTGCACGCTGATATACAGCAGCGACGCCGTACCTGGAATGTATTCGGCACGCTCGCGGGCGTTCCAGGACGGATCGGGCGGGGCAATGTTGTAGACGTAAGCGACGCCCTTCTCGTAGGGGCCGGGGATGTTGATATAGGCGGCGTTGCCACGGTTGTACGGTGGCGCCTCCGCCACCTGCGGCTTTTCGTCGCTCGGAATGCTGACGATGTTCTTGGCGACGATGAAGGCGCGTAGCTCCTCGAGCTGGCGACGCGCGCCCTCGACTGCTCCGCCCTTGGGTTTGTCGGCGCGCATCTTGTCGGTGCAGGCGGCCAGCGTGCCGTGCGGCAGGTACTGCGCACAGGCTTCCCTGAGCGCTACGGTGTTGCGCTCGAGATCCGCCTGACCGATCTCCAGCAGCTGCGCGATCGGCACGTTGACCTGTTCGGTCGCCTTCAACATCTCGAGGAACAGCGGTTCGCCGAGTACGAAGCTGCCGGTCGCATGCTTGCTCTCACCCTTCAGCCAGAGCTTCAATCCGTCCATGGCGGCCGCCGCAGCCGCCGAGGCCACGGCCAGCTGCTGCTGCGCCGCCGGATCCTGCACCGAGGCGAACACCTGCGGAGCATCCTTGCGGAAAAACTCGGCGAAGCCACCGAAGTCAGCGACGCCGCGCTGCACGAAGCTCGGCGGCAGTGGTGTCTTGAGGTTGGCACGGATGTCCTGGGCGATCTGCGGCAGCGCACGCAGATAGCCGGTATAGCCCTTGAGGCGGGTCGCGAGCGGCGCGTAGTCGCGATTGAGATAAACATCCGGATCCATGCGGTCGAGGTACCAGGCGGGGTTGGTAAACGGGAAGCGCGCGCGGTCACGCAGGAACAGCTCCCGGTCGATGACGTTCAGCAGATACTCGCGCTCGAAGCGCTCCTGCGGGCTGAGCGTGCCGGGGTCAAACGCCGCCGCCTCACTGCGCAGCTGCTGCAGCCGCGCAACCTCCGCAGCCAGTCCGGCCGCGCTCCAGTCAGGCATCTGACCATCAAACTCATGCCGCCCGGCCCGCACTGCAAAGAACGGGTCGGCCTTAAAGCTGCTGTCGATGAAGCCTGCGGCAAACTCCGGCCAGGCATCGTGCGCGGGTGCGGCCGCGGCGGCGGGCGGCGGCGCGGCCGACTGCGGCCCGCTGCAGGCGGCGAGCAGGATAGTGAGAGCCGCGAGAACGCCGCCCTTCAACAGGCTGATCGGTGACATGCAATCGACCCTTTCGATGTTCTTGGACGTGGCCCGTCAGTCCAGCCGTCGGACCTCGAGCGCTACCAGTGCACCACCCGGGTCGCGCTCCACCTGGAACTCGATCGGGCGACAACAGACCTCGCAGTCTTCTACGTAGCGCGGTTCGTCGGCGGTCAGATCAACGCGGGTTTCCAACCGCTCGCCGCAATACGGACACAGTACCGCCACGAATTCCTCGGGTGTCAGGCGCGCGCCGCGGGTCGGCTCCCACACCGGCTCCAGACCATAGAGCTCATCGATGCTGTCCCCGTCAAGGCGGGTGATGCGCTGCCGAAGGCGCTCGAGTTCCGTGGCTTTACGTCGCGTCATCGTTGCACGGGGCGGTTGCGAACTGCGATGCTGCCGGTCAGTCACCGAGCCGCGAGGATACGCCAATATGCCGACCGTTCGTGCCGCCCTGCTGTTGAGCATCGCTGCCGTGCTCAGCGGCTGCGCCAGCGCCGGCAAGAGCGAAGCACCGGACGGGGTGAACCTCGCGGGCAATTGGAAACTCGACCCCGCCGCGAGCGATGACCCGCAGAAGCTGCTCGACAAGATGCGCGCCGAAGCGTTCAAGATCATCGACCGGCGCCGCAATGCGCCGCCGCCGGTGCCGCCGCGTTCCGGCCGTCCGGGCGCAGCGGGCGGACCGAGCACCGGCCAGGGACAGCAAGGGCAGTCCGCTGAGGACGAGCCCCCGCCCCCACCGCCTCCAGGCACGGTGCGGCCCGATCCGCTGCGCTACTCGCCCATGGCACACATCATCAGAGACACCGTGGAGCGCGGCGATTTCCTTGCGGTGCGCCAGGACGCGGACGAGTTCGTGCTCGACTACGGCACCTCGCGCCGCACTTTCACTCCGGGCGGGCACAGCGTGGTCTCGGCGGAGGGCGGCGTGGGTGACCAGACCTCAGGCTGGAAAGGCAAGAGCTATGTCATCCACGTGCGGGATCAGACCGGACCGGACGTGACCGAGGAATACAGCCTGTCAGGCGACGGCAAGGAACTCATCATGAAGCTGCACGTCGGCTCCGCGGAGCTGCCCGCGGTCGATCTCACCCGCATCTACCGGCCCACCACTGAGGCGGCCCCGCAGCAGCTGCCCAACAACGATTGAACTGGCGCGCGGGACGCGGTCACAACAGCATGCGATATACCTGGCTCATGGCGCCACTGACGCTGCTGGGCGCGCTGCTGCCGGCGCAGGCGCAAGCGCCCGAGCCCGCGCCGGTCACCGAGATCGTGGTCGAAGGTCAGCATGAGGGTCCACGCATGTGGATCGTCCGCAAGGGCGATCACATCCTGTGGATCCTCGGCACCATCGCGCCGCTGCCCAAGAAAATGGTCTGGCAACCGGATGCCGTAGAGGAAGTGCTCAAGCACTCCCAGGAAGTGGTGCCGGCCTGGCCCGCCTATGGCATCGGCGCCAACCCCATCACGGCGCTGCGCGTCTACATCGAATGGCGGCGTCTGCAGAAGCCGCCGGACAACCTGCCGCTGCGCGAGTTGCTGCCGCCGGTACTGTATGCGCGCGTGGAGGCGCTCAAGACCCGCTACGCGCCGGGCGACAACAAACTCGAGACCATGCGGCCGATGCTGGCGGCGCGCGAACTGCTGACTCGCGTGTTCGATGCCGCAGGACTCGCGCTGCACAACGAAGTGCAGCAGGAGGTGCTGCATCTTGCCAGCCGCGCTGACGTGCGCATTCACCAGGACAAGTTACGCATCGACGATCCGGTAGATGTCCTCAAGGATGTCGGCGCCACACCCCTCGCCGGCGAAGTCGCCTGCCTCGATTCGGTGGTGACGCTGCTCGAGACTGACCTCACAGTCATGCAACAGCGCGCCCGCGCCTGGGCACTGGGCGATGTGGCGGCCCTGCGCCAGCTGCCGCACACCGAAGACCGCGCGGCCTGCGTTGCCGCCGTATCCACCTCCGAGCGCGTCAAGAAGCTGGTGGCGCGCGCCCAGGACGACTGGCTGGTGGCCGTGGAAGACAGCCTGACGCGCAACTCCGGCACGCTGGCGGTGCAGTCGATGGATCGTCTGCTGGGCGAGCACGGCGCGCTCGCGACCCTGCGGGCGCACGCGTATTCGGTCGAAGGGCCGTAGCGCGCGCTCAGCTCAACAGCGCACAACTCCAGGCAATCGCGAGCGATGCCAGCGCCAACACGCCCATAAGGACCTGCGGCGTACGCAGCAGCTGCTGCCGCGCCCGGGGCAGCGCGGCCGTCACACCCAAGAGCGTGCCCACGGCGAATCCGAGCAGATGGGCCGTGAGATCGGTCTGCTCGCCCGCCGAACCGGTCCAGCCGAGCAGGATCACCCCGGCGATGAGCGGGCCCCAGCGGCGCACCCAGCGCTGCGGCAGGGCAAAGCGCTCGCGCCACGAATACGCGGCCATCATCCCGAGGGCGGTGAATACCGCGGTTGAAGCCCCGACCGAGCGATGATCGGGCGCCGCCCACAGCCCCTCCAGCAGGTTGGCGAGCGCTGCGCCGGTGACGGTCAGCAGCCACGCCGTGCCAACCCCCAGCTGGCGCGCCGCGAGATAGCCGAACCAGGTGCCCGCGAGCAGGTTGGCGGCGAGGTGCGGCCCATCGAGATGCAGGGTGAGTGCCGTCCAGGCGCGCCACCATTGGCCCGCCTGCACGGGCGCAGCGTCGAGCTCACCGAGTTCAAAGGCATCCAGGCGCACGACCCCGTTCGACAGAAGCCACGCAACCCCCAACAGCACCAACGCATAGGCAGCACAGCCCACCCAGGCGTACGGATAGAGATGGGGTGGGGGTGGCGCAGGCGGGGGTGCACGATTTTCCGCTTCGTACTGCAGCAGATGACGCAGCGCGAAGCCGGCATCGGTTACGGCGACCTGCAGCAGAAATTCGCCCTCACCGAGCACCACCTGTGCCTCGAGGCCGACGGCAGTCAACACCAGCTGGCGCTCCTCGCAATCGCGGCGGCGGCGCGCGCGGAATACAGTGGTGAAGTCTGCGACAGCCACGCTGCGGCGCTGCGGGCAGCCAGTTCAGGGCGTCTGGCGGCGCAGCCCGAGCACCGCGAAGGTACGCTGGGCCACATCGCCGAGCAGCTCGTACAGCGCCTGAGTGGACTGCACCAGCGCCTCACTGTTGGGGATGAAGTCGAACACGTCGCGATCGTGAGGTGTCCAGAGTCCGACGGGCGCCGCTACCACAGCCAGCCCGGCAGCTGTGAACTCGTTGGCCGCGCGCCACTCGTGGTCGGCGTCCGTCACGAGAATGATGCGGTTCACGCCCGCCGCCCGCAGCAGCTGCGCAGAGAAGCGTGCGTTCTGGAACGTATCGCGCGAACGTGCCTCGCGCCAGCGCACCCCGATGTGGAAGCTGCGAGCAAGTGTTGCGCTCATGGCAGCGGCTTCCTCGCGCGTGCCCGAGACCAGCACCGGCAGCTGCGTGCGCTGCGCGAGAAAGGCGGCGTACGTGACTCGTTCCAGCAGATTGGCGCCGACCGCCGGCTCGCCACTGAACTCGGGCGCGGCATCGCGCTCGCGATAGCCGCCGAGCACCACGACCGCCTGGGCAGCGGGCGCGCGCGACAGATCCAGTGGCGGGGCGCGTTGCGCGACGCGCTCCAGCAGCTCGGCGAAGATCGGTGTCGCCAGCAGCCACAGCAGCGCCAGCGAGGCCGCGAGCAGCCACCAGCCGGCACGCGCAGCGCCGCCCTGTCGCCGCACGAGCCAGGCGCCCAGGGCAGCGAGCAACAGCAGCGATGCCGGTGGCAGCAGCAGCGTATGCAACAGCATCTTGAGAGTGATCAGCATGCGCTTGCCGCTTTCACAGGTGGATGCGCTGCCAGGCGCGCGAGCGCCAGCGTAGAAACAGCGCGCTACCCAGCACCATGATGTAGATGAGTACGGCCACCCAGCCGCCGGTCGCGCCGAAGCCGAACTGCGGCAGAAAAGTCACCCAGCCCTGGCCGGGCGCAAAAGTGAGCGAGTGGGCGAGCGGTACCAACAGCAGCAGCGAGATGGCCAACACCAGCGCCGCCGGCACGCGCACATCGCCGGCGCCGCGCAGGCACAGGCTGCTGCCGAGGTTCAGGCCATCGAAGAACTGGTAGGCGGCTGCCAGCCACAGCAGGCGGATGCCGATGGCCACTGCGGCGGCCGCCTCGGCATCGTGCGCCCCGGTGAACAGCGGCAGTACCCAGCGGCCGCCGGCGGCAATCACGAGGCCGATCCCACCCATGTAGAGCGCCGCCAGCAGGATGACGCGGTTGCCGACCCGCTGTGCCCACGCGGGCGCGCCGGCACCGATCGACTGGCCGACGAGCGTGGTGCCGGCACAGGCGATGCCGTAACCGGGCATGTAGGCCACTGAGGTGAGCATCACCACCATCTGCGTGGCGGCACCGCCGGCAGTACCGAGGCGCGTCTGCATCATCTGGAAGATTGCGAAACCGATCAGATCTGCCGCGGGCGATACTCCCATGGGCACACCCAGACGCAGCTGTTGCTGCAGCTGCCGCAGGCGCAGGCGCCAGGTCAGATGGGTGCGATAACGGCGCCGATAGGCCGCGCCCAGAAACAGCAGCAGTGCGAGCAGCAGCCCGATCAGCTGCGCCGCGTTGGTCGCCCAGGCGGAGCCGGCGATCCCCCAGCCGAGGCGGAAAATGAACACCTGATTGAGCAGCGCGTTGGCGAGCGTGGTCACCAGGGTAATCAACAGCGTGACGCGCGGCCGGCCGATACCGTTGAAGAAACCGAACAGCGCCCACTCCGCCGCGCCCACAAACGCACCACCCATGCGTGGCAACCAAAACGCCGCCGCCAGCTGCTCGATCTGCGTATCGAAGCCAAACGGCGCCAGTACCAGGTGCCGTGCGAGGCCGACCAGCAGGAACAGCGGCGTGGTGCAGACAATCGCCCACAGCGCTGTCCAGACCGCCTGGCCGGCGCGGCAGTAGCGGTGTGCGCCGAAGCTCTGCGCCACGAGGGTCTGCACCGCCATAGCGCCGCCGCCGAGCACCAGCACTGCGGCGAGAATCAGCCACTGTACCGCTCCGACCGCCGCCAAGGCCTTGGTGGAGATGCGGCCGATGAACCACATGTCGGTGAGGTTGAGGACGATCTGCACCGCGCTGTTGGCCATGAGCGGCAACGCGAGCGCCAGCACCGCACGCTGATCGACGTGGGTGCCACCGGCGGCGTCGACGCGCAGCGCCGGCAGGCCCGCATTGACGCGTGCTGACTGGGCAGGGGAATCCATGGGAACATCCTGAACAATCTTGCAGTTTCGCACACTGACCAGGAAGAGAGAGACTCATGGCAACAGGCAAGAAGAAGAGCACGCGCGCCGGCACCAAGCGCGCGTCCGGCCGTGGGCAGCTGGCTCCCGGCAAATCGAGCCGGGGACTCTCCGCCGCCGAAGTCGCTGTGGCGCTCGACAGTCCGGAAGTGGCGCAGCTGGTGCAGTTAGTCGGCGCTGCCGGCGGGGCGGCGCTCGGTGCCTATCGCGAGCCGCTCGGCGGGCGCACGCTGCTGCTGGCGAGTCTGCCGCTCGCCGCGGTGCAGCCGACGCCGTTCCAGCGCGACCTCTCCCCCACCCACGCCAAGCGGCTTGCGGCAGCCATCGAGCAGACCGCGGCGTTTCTCGATCCGCTGATTGTGGTGCGCGGCGAGGACGGGCGGCTGTGGACACCCAACGGCCGTCACCGTCTGGCGGCGGCCAAGGTGCTGGGCCTGAAACAGATCACCGCGCTCATCTGCCCGGACGAGTCGCTCGCCTACCGCATCCTCGCACTCAACACCGAGAAGGCGCACAACCTCAAGGACCGCAGCCTCGAGGTGATCCGCATGGCGCACAGTCTCGCCAAGCGGCGCGGCCGCGAGCCGGAGAACACCTTCGCCGCCGAGTTCGAGGCCGCAGAGCTGATCACACTCGGCATGGTCTACGCGAAGTCACCGCGCTTTGCCGGTGGCGCCTACAGCGCCTTTCTCAAGAAGGTTGACCGCTTCAGCGAGCGCTCGCTGAGTGCGAGCCTGGCGCAGCGCAAGGACTACGCGGCACGGCTGCTGGAGATCGATACGCGCGTCAAGTCGATCATCGCCGCGCTGCAGGCGCGCGGCTTCAAGTCCCCGTACCTGCGTAACTACGTGGTGGCGCGCATCAACCCGGTGCGCTTCCACAAGAGCAAGAAAGGTGATGCGTCCCCAGCGATGCCGCTGCCGCAGGCGCTGACGCGCATGGCCGCGGCCGCGCGCACCTTCAACGTCGGCTCGGTGTCGAACTCGGATCTCGCCTGGGTGGCGGTCGGAGCAGGTTCGAGCGACAGCTAACCGCGCTCCGGCAGCGGCGGCAACTCGCCGGCGTCGGCTTCGCGCAAACCGAAGCCCCAGGGAAACAGCGGCCGTTCGCCGCGCGCGGCATCGGGGGGCCGCGGCGAGCGCGGCCAGGCAAATGGCAGGCGGCCGCGGAAGTCGTAGTGCCTGCCATCCACGCTGCGGCGAAACAGCACATCGGCGATGCCGCCGCCCTCCGAGCCCGGCAGCCACGCAGCCACGAAGCTGTCGGACGCGTTCAGCTCCGCGTTCACCCACAGCGGTCGGCCGGAAAGAAACACCGCCACCACCGGCACGTGCGCAGCGCGCAGGCGCCGCAGCAGGTCGAGCTCGTGCTTGTCACCCGGGCTGTATTCGAGCGTGGCGCGATCGCCGGCGTATTCCGCGTAGGGCGCCTCGCCGAACACCACGATGGCCACGTCGGGGCGCGTGCTGAAGTCGCCGCTGGCGCTCAGCGTGGCGTTGCCGCCTGCGGCGCGCACGCAGCGCGCGATGCCCTGGAAGATCGATTCGGCGCCGGGGAAATACTCGTTGGGTTCGGTACCCTGCCAGTCGAGGCTCCAGCCGCCGCTCTGGCGCGCGATGCTGTCGGCGCCATCGCCCGCCACCAGCACGCGTGCGCGCGGCGAGAGGGGCAGCAGGTGCCCGCGGTTCTTTAGAAGCACCAACGACTCGCGCACCGCCTGGCGCGCGAGGCCACGGTGTTCTGGCGACCCGAGCAGCTCCCAGCGCCCCGCGTAGGGGCGGCCCGACGGCCGCCCCTCGTCATCGAGATGGGCGCGCAGCTTGACGCGCAGCACACGGCGCACCGCATCATCGAGGCGCGCGCCAGTAATCACCCCGCTGGCCACCGCCGTGACGGTGTTGCGCAGCAGGCCGCGCCAGTCATCGGGCGCCATCAGCACATCGACCCCCGCGTTGATCGCCGCCGGGCAATCGTCCGCGCGGCAGCCGGGCAGCTGCGCGTGCCCGTTCCAGTCGCCGAGCGCGATACCGTCGAAAGCCAGGCGCCCCTTGAGGACCTGCAACAACAACTCGCGGTTGCCGTGCATTTTGCGTCCCTGCCAGCTCGAGTAGGAGATCATCACCGTCTGCGCACCCGCGCCGAGTGCTGCCCGGTAGCCGGCCGCGTCGCGCTCGCGCAGTTGGCGTTCGCTGGAGCGGTTGTCACCTTCATCCCGGCCGTCGACGGTGCCCCCATCGCCGAGAAAGTGCTTGGGCGTCGCCAGCACGTGCGCCGGGTCCAGGAAGGCGGGCGTGTCGAGCTCGCCCTGCAGGCCTTCGATCATGGCGCGCGCGTACACCCGCACCAGCTGCGGATCCTGTGAGTAGCTTTCATAGGTGCGCCCCCAGCGCGCATCGCGTGCCACAGCGACGGTCGGTGCGAATACCCAGTCGAGCCCGGTCACGCGCACTTCGAGCGCCGTCGCGGCGCCGATGCGGCGCAGCAGCGCCGGATCGCGGGCCGCGCCCAGCGCGATGTTGTGCGGAAAGATCGTGGCACCGGCCACGTTGTTGTGCCCGTGCACGGCGTCTGTCCCCCACAGGAGCGGTATCCCCGCCCCGCCGGACGCTGTCATGGCAGCGTCATAGAACCGGTCGGCGAGTTCGAGCCACTCACGGGCTGCCGCGAGTTTGTCACCGCCAGGGGATGAGTTCGCCCCATTCAGGATAGAACCGAGGGGATAGTGCGCGACGTCATCGGGCGTAATGCTGCCAATATCGGCCTGAACCAGTTGCGCCACCTTCTGTTCAGGCGTCAGCCGTGCGAGCAGCCGGTCGATTCGTGCCTCGAGCTGCGGGTCGCGCGCCAGCGCGGCCGGCTGGCTCGGCCACAGCGCTGCATGGGCCATGCCCGGCTCGGCCGCCGTGCTCGCCTGGCACAGGCCTGCCGCCAGCAGCAAAGCGAACGAGGCCGCGCAATACCGTGCGCGGCTGGCCGGTCTCCTCAACATCGTGTCCCAAGAATACACAGCGGAGGGTGATGCCCATGCTCGAACCTAGCCTGCAGTCCCACGGCCCCGACCAGAGCGTGCCGCTGCGTCGCCCGACCGGCGGCGCTGAGGCACTGCCCGATCTGCTGCTCATCGAGCGTGCCCGCGCCGGCGATGAGCGCGCGGTGGAGGCGCTGATTCGCCGCTACAGCCGGCGCCTGTTCCGCGTCGCGCGCAGCGTGCTGGTGGATGACGAGCAAGCCGAAGCCGCGGTGGTCGAGGCCTATCTGGCCGCCTTCAGCGACCTCAACCGCTATGAACCGACCGGCAAGTTCGCCGCCTGGCTCACCCGGCTGGCCTTCAGCCAGGCGCGTGCGCTGCGCGCGAGCATGCGCACGGGAAGCACGGGGCACGGCCTGCAGACGCAGAGCGCGGCAGACCCGACGGAGGTTGAGCGGCATGAGCTCGAACAGGCCATTGCACGCCTGCCGGAGGTATTCCGCACCGTGTTCGTGCTGCGCGTGCTCGAGGGCATCAGCGGTATCGAGACCGCGGCCTGTCTCGGACTGCACGAGACCACCGTGCGGACGCGCTTGTTCCGCGCCCATCGTCGGTTGACGCCTGAGGCCCGGCAGCGGTTGCGGGCGAGCCCGGCAGCGCTGGAGGTGCGTGCCGAGCGGATCGAGCACATCGTCAGCCGTGCGCTGGCGCAGCTGCCTCACGGCTCGATGCTGAGGATCTGCGCCTCCGCGCCCTGAAAGGCCACGCTATCGCCCTGTTCGCGGCCGAGCAGGGCCTGGGCGAGCGGCGCCAACCAGCTGAGCAAGCCGCGGGCGGCATCCGCTTCATCCTCGCCGACCAGACGCAAGGTCGTGCGCGCGCCACTCTGCAGGCCGAGTGTGACCGCCATGCCGAAGCGCACGCGGTCGGTCGCGGTCGGCGGCTCGACCAGCCGTGCGCTCGCGCGCCTGGCACTCCAGTAACGCAGGTCGCGTGCGCTGCTTGCCAGCAGCGCACGGTCGCCCGCCGCGCGCGCCGCCTGCCGCTGTACCTCGAGTTCGCGCACCCGCGCCTCGATCGCCGCGAGCCCCTGCGGGGTCACGAAATTGGGATGCGCGCTGATGGGACGCTCGGGCAGCTCCGGCTCGTCGCCGTCGGCCTCGCGCACGAACGCGCGGCTCACGCTGCCAACCCCGTCAGGCGTGCGCTCTCCTGCCAGAGCCGCGCCGCATCCGCATCACTCTGCGCACCCTGGCCCGGGGAGCTGAGATGGCAGTTGCGGTAGTAACCACCCGACTTGCCCAACAACTCCGGCGCGGTGGCGAGGTAGACGCTGGTGCGGGCACCCTGTTCGGTGGAGCGCATGAACGGTCGCAGCGCGCTGTGGATGACGAAGCGCAGCGGCGCCGGCGTATCGCGGAACAGGTGGCTGGCGACAAACCCCGGATGCAGGGCATTGACGGTGACGCCGCTGCCGGCCAGGCGCTGCGCCAGCGCGCGCACAAACAGCAGGTTGGCGAGCTTGGAGCGCGCGTACGCCGGCAGCAATCCGGACACCGAGGCATTCATCAAGTCATCGAAGTCGAGGCGCGCATGCCGATGCGCTTCGGAGGACACCACGATCACCCGCGCCGGCGCGGAGGTGCGCAGCTTGGGCAGCAGCAGGTTGGTCAGCAGAAACGGTGCCAGATGGTTGACCGCGAAGGTGAGCTCATAGCCATCGGCGCTGAGGCCACGGCCGGCGCTCATGCGACCGGCGTTGTTGATGAGCACTTCGAGGCGCGGCAGCGAGCCGTTCAGCTCCTGCGCCAGACGCCGCACCTGTGCCAGCTCGGCAAAGTCGGCCTGCACGGCGCGCACCGCGCTGTTGCCGGTGGCATGAGCGATCTCGGCAGCCACCGCCTGCGCACGAGCGAGCTCGCGGCCGTGAACGATCACCTGTTCACCGCGTGCCGCGAGCGCCTGGGCGCTGGCGCGGCCGATACCGTGGGTCGCCCCGGTGACAAGGCAAATCCTGCCGTTCATACTCTTCAAGGCTGCCCTTTCGGCGGATGGTATATGAAAGGAATCACCTGCATCGCCCTCGTGGCCCTGGCGCTTGCGACCGGGTCGGCGAGCTCGAATACGCAGAGCCCACCGGGCGTACCCCCGGAATTTACCCACCACCGTGCGAGCGAGTGGCTCAACTCCGAGCCGCTGACGCTCGCCGCGCTCAAGGGCAAAGTGGTGCTGCTGGAGGTGTGGGCGTTCAAGTGCGTCAACTGCCTCAACTCGCGCGCTTGGGTGGACGCGGTGGAGCACGACAAGGCGTCTGCGGGCCTGGTGGTGAT
This sequence comes from Steroidobacteraceae bacterium, assembly GCA_035487135.1. GTDB lineage: Bacteria > Pseudomonadota > Gammaproteobacteria > Steroidobacterales > Steroidobacteraceae > 13-2-20CM-66-19. The sequence goes on from DATHMN010000120.1 coordinate 12,488, forward strand.
CGGCGTGCACACCCCGGAGCTGCCGGAGGAAAAGGCACCGGATGCGGTCAAGCATGCGGTCGATCGGTTGGGCATCCATTACGCGGTGATGATCGACACCGACAAATCGTACTGGAACGCGCTGCACAATCAGTACTGGCCCGCGTTCTATCTCATCGGGCGCGACGGCCACCTGTACGGGCCGGTGTTGGGCGAGATGCATGTCGGGGAAGCGCGCTCGCAGCAGCTGGAACAGGTAATCGATCAGCTGCTCAAAGCTCCGGCACCGTGAACGGCGTCGTCACCGCCTTCCTGCTGACCTTCGCCGGACTTTTCCCCATCGTGAACCCCATCGAAGGGGCGCCGTTCTTCTTCGGCATGACCGCGACGCTCAGCTCGGCCGACCGTCGGGTGCTCGCCCGTGAGGTGGCGATCAACGGCTTTGCGCTGCTGCTCGGCTCGATGGCCCTCGGGCCTTACCTGCTGGAGATCTTCGGCATCCAGCTGCCGGTCGTCCGCATCGCCGGCGGCTTTGTGGTGACGGCGCTCGGCTGGAAGCTTCTCACCCAGGAGCAATGGTCCGACCACACCGACGCGGTCGGCGTGCCGGGACCGGGGCGCAAGATCGGCAGCTTCTACCCGCTCACCATGCCGATGACCGTCGGTCCGGGCTCGATGTCGGTGGCGATCACCATCGGCAGCCGCCGACCCGCCAACATGCCGCGCATCACCGAGATCGAGCACATCGTCGGCGCCGTGCTCGGGGTGGTCGCCATTGCGATCACGATCTATCTCGCTTACCGGTTCTCCGAGAACCTCGGCCGGCTGCTCGGCGCCTCGGGTCTGGAGGTGTTGGTGCGCCTGTCGGCGTTTATTCTGATGTGCATCGGCATCGAGATCGTCTGGAACGGCTGGACCGCGCTGACGGCGGTGCACTAAGGTCGGACTGCGCGCTGTCAGCCGCGGCGCCGGCGCGCGCCTCAGCGGCCACGCCCGCCGCGGGCGCAACTGACGGCGGCCCTGCACAATATCGGTGCGCGCACCACCGCCGCCCGCAGCTGCGCGGCAAAAAACATCCGCGCGGGCGCGCCCGCCCACGCAGGGCTTGGTCTAATATCCCGCATGGATACCCGCGCGCGCGCCTACGACGAAATGCTCGACGGCTCGGGCACACCGCGCAGCCACTGTCGACAGTATTACGGCTGGCTGTGCGAGCAGCCGGGCGAGCACCTCGCGCGCAAGCGTGCCGAGGCCGACGCCCTGTTCCACCGCGTGGGGATCACCTTTGCGGTGCACGGTGAGAATGAGGGCACCGAGCGGCTGATCCCCTTCGACATCGTGCCGCGCATCCTGCCCGGCGCCGAGTGGACGCGCCTGGAGCAGGGTCTCAAGCAGCGGGTACGGGCGCTCAACGCTTTCATCGCTGACATCTACCACGAGCAGCGCATTCTCGCCGCCGGACGCATCCCGCCCGAACAGATCCTCTGCAATCCGCAGTACCGCCCGGAGATGCAGGGAGTGAACCTGCCGGGCGGTATCTACGCGCACATCAGCGGTATCGATGTGGTGCGCGATGACGCAGGGCGCTTCTGCGTGCTGGAGGACAACCTGCGAGTGCCGTCCGGCGTGTCCTACATGCTCGAGAACCGCAAGATGATGATGCGGCTCTTTCCGGAGCTGTTCGCGCGCGATTCCGTGCTGCCGGTGGAACACTACCCGGACGTGCTGCACCAGAACCTGCAGAGTGTCGCCCCGGCCGGGGTGACCGATCCCACCGTGGTGCTGCTGACGCCCGGCGCCTACAACAGTGCCTACTTCGAACATGCCTTCCTCGCCCAGCAGATGGGCATCGAGCTGGTGGAGGGACAGGACCTGTTCGTGCGCGATGCGCGCCTGTACATGCGCACCACGCAGGGAGCGGAGCGCGTCGACGTCGTCTACCGGCGGCTCGATGATGACTTCCTCGATCCACTCTCGTTCCGCCCCGATTCGACGCTCGGTGTGCCGGGCCTCCTGACCGCCTACCGTGCCGGCCACGTGACCATCGCCAACGCGATCGGCACCGGGATCGCGGACGACAAATCGGTCTATCCGTTCGTGCCGGAGATGGTGCGCTTTTACCTCGAGGAGGAGCCATTACTCGACAACGTGCCCACCTGGGTGCTGCGCCGCGCCGAGGACCGCGCCTATGTGTTGGCTCATCTGAAGGAACTGGTGGTGAAGGAGGTTCACGGCGCCGGCGGCTACGGCATGCTGATCGGACCGGCCGCCAGCAGCGCACAGCTGGAGGAATTCCGCGCGCGCATCACCGCCTGCCCGGAGCGCTACATCGCCCAGCCAACGATCGCGCTGTCCACCTCACCGACACTGGTGGCCGCGGGGCTGGCACCGCGCCACATCGACCTGCGCCCGTTCGTGCTCTCCGGGCGCGAAGTGACCGTAGTGCCCGGCGGACTGACGCGGGTGGCGCTGCGTGAAGGCTCGCTGGTGGTCAACTCCTCCCAGGGTGGCGGCACCAAGGACACCTGGGTGCTGGGCGCACCGCCGGGCGAAGCGGCGTCTTAGCATGCTGAGCCGCACCGCCGACCACCTCTACTGGATGTCACGCTACCTCGAGCGCGCGGTGAATCTGGCGCGCATGATCGATGCGCATCAGCGGCTGGCGCTGTTGCCGCGCGCGCCGGAAGCAGTGCTGCAGGGCTGGCAGGCAACACTCGTGTCACTCGGCATGGATGAGGCCTACCGCGAGCGCCACGGCGCGTTCAATCCACGCACCGCGTTCGACTTCGTCGCCTTCGACCGCGGCCATCCTGGCAGCATCCTGCAGTGTCTGCGCGCGGCGCGCGAGAACGCGCGTGCGGTGCGCGGCACCATCACCTCCGACATGTGGGAGACACTCAACGCCACCTACCTCGAATCACTCACTTTCAGTTCGAGCATGCCGGAGAGTGCGCGCGGCGATTTCCTTGAGTGGGTCAAGTACCGCGCGCACCTCACCCGCGGCATCACCTCCGGCACGCTGCTGCGCGATGAGTCGCTCTACTTCACTCATATCGGCACCTTCCTGGAGCGAGCCGACAACACCACGCGCATGCTCGAGTCACGCTGGCGCGACCCCGGTGGCCGCGGCGAGCGGCTCATCGAGGAGGCCTCCGAGTGGGCGGTGCTGCTGCGCGCCATGTCGGCGTTCGAGATGTTCCGTCGTCTGTACCGCGACAGCGTCACGCCGCTGCGGGTAACGCAGATGCTGCTGATGCGCGACGACCTGCCACAGGGCGTGCACCGCTGCCTCGACGAGCTGCTCGGCAATCTGACCGCAGTCGCCAACGAGCAGTCGGGCGAGACCCTGCGGCGCGTCGGCGAGCTGCACGCGCAGTTTCATTTCGGACGCTTCGAGGAACTGTGCGCTGAAGGAGTGCCCTACTTCCTCGACCGCTTCCAGGAGCGCCTGCACGATCTGGGCGAGCGCATCGCGGATGACTTCCTCGTGCCCGCAGGCACCTCCTGACAACCGTCGCGCCGCGGAGCACCGCTATGCAACTGCAAATCGTTCACCACACCGCTTATCACTACGAGGAAGCGGTCAAGTACACCGCGCAGACTCTGCGTCTGACCCCGCGTCGCGAAGGCGCACAGCGCATTCTCTCCTGGACCATCAGCGCCCCCGGGCGGCGCACCGAGCAGCTGGACGCGCACGGCAACATTACCCACCTGCTGACGCTGGAGGAGCCGCACCGCGCCATCGAGATCGACGTGCACGGCATCGTGGAGATGACCGGCGATGAGGCGTTCGTGCGCTTCGACGGCACGCTCTCACCGCTCGCCTACCTGGCGCCGACGCCACTCACGACCGCCAGCCCCGAAATGGTGGCGCTGGCGCTTGAGCAGCTCGCGGCCGGCGGCGAGCTGCGCGAGCGCCTGTACCGTCTGGCGGGCGGGGTGTATCAGGCGGTGCGCTACATGCCCGGGACCACCAGTGTGGAGGATTCTGCGGCACAGGTCTTCGCGCGCGGTCAGGGTGTCTGCCAGGATCAGGCGCACGTGTTTATCGCCTGCTGCCGCGCAGGCGGAATCCCGGCACGCTACGTCAGCGGTTACCTGTGCGGCCTCGACGGCGGCGACTCGGCCAGCCACGCCTGGGTAGACGCCTGGATCGAGGACAGTCAGCGCTGGCTCAGCATCGACGTTACGCACCTCGAGCCCATGGGGCCGAAGCATTGCCGCCTTGCGGTGGGCCGCGACTATCTGGACGCGGCCCCAGTGCGCGGCGTGCGCCGCGGCGGCGGCCGCGAAGTGATGGCGGTGAGTGTGGCGGCGATCGCGTCCGGCACACAGTAAACGGAGGATTTCTTTTCATGACCTATTGCGTAGCGATGCTGCTGGATACCGGCATGGTGTTTCTGTCCGACTCGCGCACTGCGGCCGGCGTCGATCAGATCAGCACCTTCCGCAAGACCAGCGTCTTCCAGAAGCCCGGCGAGCGCGTGCTGGTGCTACAGAGCGCCGGCAACCTCGCCATCACCCAGGCGGTCACTACCGTGCTGCGTGAAAGCCTGGAGGTGCAGGACGCGCCGCTCAACCTGTTCAACTGCCCGCATATGTTCGCCGCGGCGCAGTGCGTCGGCGAAGCGCTGCGCGAGGCGTACCGGCGCGACGCCCAGGCGCTCAAGCAATTCGCCGTGGAGTTCAACGCCAGCCTGATCCTGGGCGGCCAGATCAAGGGCGAGGCCCCGCGACTGTTCAGCATCTACTCGGCCGGCAACTTCATCGAGGCGACCGCCGAAACCAGCTATTTCCAGATCGGCGAATCCAAGTACGGTAAGCCCATCATCGACCGCGTCATGCGCCGCAGCAGCAGCCTGAGTGAAGCTGCTAAAGCAGCCTTGGTATCGATGGATTCAACCATCCGCTCCAATCTGTCGGTGGGCCTGCCGCTCGATCTGGTGTTGGTGAAGCGTGACCAATATGGGGTGGCACGCCACGTCAGCATCGACGAAGACAACGCCTACTTCGCCAGTCTGCGCAAGCGCTGGAGCGAGGCGCTGCGCGAGGTGTTCGCTCACCTGCCGGATCCCGACTGGCTGCGCGCGCCTACTGCGGCCGCACTGCGCAGCGATCCGCGCAGCGGTACCGGCTAGCCCGGCCGGCTCCTATTTTCCAAGCGCGCTGGGCTCGTTCATGACGCCTCGGCGGGCGGCGCTGCCGCCGACAGCAGCGCGAGCACCGCGGCTCGTGCCGCGCTGGAATGAACCGGCAGCGCGAGCACGTCCCCAGGCTGTGCCCATTCCAGAGCACAACGCACCGCCTCGAGCTCGCTACCGCGCTGCGGCATGGTGGATTCCTCGACGCCGGCACGGCGCAGCGCCGCATGGATCACCGCAGGTATCTCACCAGGTGGCCGGCCACGCAGGTGACCCTCGTTTTCCTTGATGACGATGAGCGCGGGGTGGAATTCCGCCGCCACCGCCGCCAGCGCCTCGATCTCGCTGTCCTGGCGGTTGCCGGCGTGCCCGAGCAACAGTCCCAGGCGTCCGCGGCCACTGCGCAGATGTTCGGCGACCGACAGCAGCCCGCGCAAACCCGCCGGGTTATGCGCATAATCAACCAAGATGCGCACGCCGGCGCGCTCGAAGCGCATCATGCGGCCGAAGTTGTCGCCGGCGCGCGCACCAAAGCGGCCCAACACCGCGGCAATGGTGGCCGCTGCCACCCCGAGGGTCGCGGCGGCGAGCGCGGCACCTGCGAGATTGGCGATGTTGTAGGTGGCGCTGCCCTCGATGGAGAGCGGCATGCTGTGTACTGCGCCGAGGTCGTGCTGTGCCGCATGGCCGTGCTGCAGGATCAGGCGACCGGCACGCACGCCACAAGTGGCGGCTCCGGCCGCACGCTGGGCCTGCAGCAGCGCATGATCGGCATCGAGCGCGAACCAAGCGAGCGCGGGGACCACGCCGAAGCGCCGTGCTAACTCGGTGGACTTCGCCACCAGCAGCGCATCGTCCGCATTCAGCACCAGAGTACCGCGCGGTTCCAGGACGCCGGCGACCGAGAGCTTGACGTCCGCGAGACCGGAGAGATCGTCGATGCCGTATTCGCCGAAGTGATCGGCGCTGACGTTGGTGACCAGCGCCACCTGCGCGCGCGTCACCGCGATGCCGCGCCGCAGGATGCCGCCGCGCGCGGTCTCGATGATGGCGGCACGCGCGGCGCGGTTACGCAGCACCGTGCGCGCACCGAGTGGACCTGAATAGTCACCGCTCACAAGCGATTCGCCGTTGATAAACACACCGTCGGTACAGCAGTAGGCGGTCGACAGTCCGTGAGCCTGGATGCATTCGGCCAACAGGCGCACGCTCGTCGTCTTGCCGTTCGAGCCGGTCACGAGCGCAGTCGGGATATCGTGCAGCGCGCCCCAGTCGACCGTGTCGGCAGCCGGCAGCTGGGCGAGCGCGAAGTCCGCACCGCCCGCCCCCGAGCCGAGGGTCAGCAGCTCATCATCCAGCACGTAGGGCAGCTGACGCTGCGCGGCCGCAGTCATCAGCAGCCGCAATTGCGGGCACGCCTCGCGCGCGGCAAGCTGCGCCAGACGCGTGAACGCGGACTGCTCGTCCAACAGCGGCAGAATGATGCCGGCAGGATCGGCGGCATCGGCGAGTGCGGCCGCGGCCAGATCCGCCTCGAGTTGCTGCCAACGTGCAGGCTGCTGCGCCACGAGCGTGGCGCACAACGCCCACTCGTTGAGCTCGGTCGCGGTGAGCAGCCCGTCGATGGGCGCGGCGAGCGCCAATGAGGCGCCACCGCGGTGGCTGCGCGCGATGAGCGTCTCGTGCGGCCAGCCGAGATGCGCGCGGGCGCGCAGCACGCGCTCGCGCCAACCGGCGACGAGCTCCGCACCCACCTCGATCCCGCAGGTCTCGAGCTGCGCCCCGCACCCCGCAAAGAACAGGTTGGCGCCGGTCAGGCGCCGCGAGGCCTCGAACGGCAGCGCAGCGGTCTCGTTCAGTCTTCGGCCTCCGGCGCATAGCGCACGCCACGCTCGTCGCGGATCAGTCCCTCGAGGCTGAACTCCGGCAGAGGCGTCTCGGCCTGCTGGCGCGCGGCGGCGCCGACGTCTGCCTGCGGCGCCGAGAGCGGCGCCGCGGGCGCATCCGCCGCGGTAGTGCCGACGGGTTTGAACTTGGTGATCTGCTTCCAGGAACGCACCAGCGCATCGGCGAAGATTAACAGCAGATCTCCGGGCCGACCCATGTTGAGCGCGGCGGCAATCGCCTCCTGCTCATCGGGGATCACCGAGATCATCTGCTCTGGCACACCCGCGGCGCGCAGCGCCGCGGCCTGGATACGCGGCACCTCGTCCGGCGCACGCTCACGCAGAGCGTCGTCGCGGCGGCAGATGTAGTGATCGAAGCGGCCGGCCACCGCGTGCGCGATGGCCACCAGATCCTCGTCGCGCCGGTCACCGGGACCGGCGAGCAGCACGATGCGGCGGCCGCTGACATCCAGGCGTTGCGCCAGATCGGCCATCACCCCGACTGCATGCGCGTTGTGGCCGTAATCGAACAGCACCTTGAAGGGGTGTTCGCTGAAGACGTTCATGCGTCCCGGCGCCTGGAAGAAAGTCGAGTCGAAAGTACGCAGGCCCTGGCGGATCGCATCCAGCTTGATGCCGAGCGAGAACGCCATGGCGGCTGCGAACATGGCGTTCTGCACGTTGTGGGTGGCACGCCCTTCGAGCGTAGCCGGGATCAGGTGCGTCCACAGCAGAGGGATGTGGCCGCTCTTGTCGTACAGGGTGATCATCTGACCATTGACCCCGGCCTCCAGCGCACAGGCGCGTCCGCCGGCGCGGATATGTTCGCGCACCAGAGTGTGCTGCGGGTTCAGGGTGACATAGCAGATGTGCTTGGCCTCGGTGTAGCCGGACATGCGCAGCACGAGCGCATCGTCGGCGTTCAGAACTGCGCAGTCGGTGGCCACTTCAACCACGATGCGCTTTACCTCGGCGAGCTGCTCGAGAGTATCGATGCCCTTTAATCCCAGGTGGTCCGGTTGCACGTTCAGCACCGCACCAACGTTTACTTCGTTGACCCCCATGCCGGCGCGCAGCAGACCGCCACGCGCGGTCTCGAGCACCGCGATGTCGATCTGTGGATCGGCCAGCACCATGCGCGCCGACACCGGTCCGGTCATATCGCCACTCACGGTGCGCTGCCCGTCGATGTACACCCCGTCGGTGGTCGTGAGCCCGGGCGTGTAGCCGGCCATCTTGGTGATGTGCGCGAGCATGCGCGCGGTGGTGGTCTTGCCGTTGGTGCCGGTGATGGCGGCGATCGGCACGCGCGCCGACGCTCCGGCGGGAAACAGCATGTCGATCACCGGCGCGGCAACGTCGCGGGCGGTGCCCTCACTGGGCGCCACGTGCATGCGGAAGCCAGGGGCCGCGTTTACTTCACAAATCCCGCCACCGATGCTGCGGTAACTCTCGGTGATGTTCTTCGAGAGGAAATCCACGCCGCCGACGTCGAGTCCGATGGCGCGCACCGCGCGCTCGGCCATCTCGCGATTATCGGGATGGATGACATCGGTGACGTCGGTGGCCGTGCCCCCGGTGGAGAGATTGGCGGTGGAGCGCAGGTACACGACCTGGCCGACCGCGGGGACCGCGTCGGCGCTGAGAGCGGCGCGCTCCAGCATCTTCAGCGCCTGTGCGTCGAGTTCGAGGCGTGTCAGCACCTTCTCGTGGCCGACGCCGCGGCGCGGATCCTGATTGACGACGTCGATCAGCTGCGCGACTGTGAGCTCACCATCGCCAACGACGTGGCCGGGCGTGCGGCGCGTGGCCGCGACCAGCTCACCGTTGACCACCAACAGGCGATGATCGTCGCCTTCCAGAAAGCTCTCGACGATCACCGAGCGCGAGTGCTCGCGCGCCACCGCAAAGCCGTGCGCCACCTCCTCCTCGCTGGTCAGGCGGATGGAAATGCCGCGCCCATGGTTGCCGTTGTAGGGCTTGGTCACCACCGGGAAGCCGATGCGGCGCGCAGCCCGCACCGCTTGAGTCTCGCTCTGCACCAGCTCCTGCTGCGGCACCGGCAGCCCCAGCCCGGCGAGGATCTTGTTGGTTTCCTCCTTGTCGCTCGCCAGCTCGACGGAAATGTGTGGCGTGCGCCCGGTCACGGTGGCCTGGATGCGCTGCTGGTACTTACCGTGGCCGAGCTGCACCAGCGACTGATCGTTGAGGCGCAGCCACGGAATATCGCGCGCCTCGGCGGCGCGCACGAGGGCCGCCGTCGACGGTCCAAGCGCCCGGCGCTGGGCGAAGCGGATGAACTGGTCGCGCGCTGCGGCGAAGTCCCAGCCCTCGGGCACGTTGTCTCGCGGCTGCAGCTGTGGCGGCAGCAGCGAACACAGCAGGCGCAAGGCGAGTTCGCCGGCCGCGATGCCCTCATCGCGCTGCGCGTATTCGTACACCACCGTGTACACGCCCGGCGGCCCGGCACTGCGCGTCTTGCCGAAGGTCACCGCCTCGCCCGCGATGTTCTGCAGCTCGAGAGCCACGTGCTCGAGCACGTGGCCGAGCCAGGTGCCCTCGCCCTCGCGCATACGGCGCAGAAAGCCGCCGGGCTCGCGGTAGGAGCAGCCGTGTTCCGCCAGTCCTGGCAGCGCCGCAGCGAGTGCAGTGACGAATTGCGGCCCTAGCCGTCCGGTGGGCCAGCTCTCCAGCGCGCCGAGGTCCAGCTCCAGACGGATGACCGGAAAGCGCGCGTAGAGCGACGGCCCGACGTAGACGGAACGATCGAGGATGCGCATGGCTGTTGCTCGGAGGGGTCGTAGTAATTGTTCATGGCAACGTGTAGCGCGTGGCAGGCGTGGCGGTGAGCTACTCCTTCGCCTTCGACTTACTGAGCTCGCCGGCCGAGGCCTGCTGCGTGCTGAGATTGAAGGTGGCACCGGCCACCAGCATGTGCAACTTGAGTCCCAGCATGCACACCGGCTGACCGTCCCCGACCGTATCGATCGAGGAGAAATTCACCTCACTGGGATCCACGATCGTCACGCCACCGCTGCCTTCGACCTCGATCACCTCGTCGGCGCTGATGAAGGCGGCGGTGTCTTCGTCGAGTCCGATGCCGATCGCGAACGGGTTGTAGGCCAGCGCCGTCAGCAGCCGTCCCAGCCGGTCGCGCTGGCGGAAGTGCTGGTCGATGATGAAGCGGTTGGTGAGTCCGAGTCCCGGCGCGAGCTTCACGCTGCCGGCGACCATGGACGAGCCTTCATCGCCGGCCGCGATCATGTGCTCGCAGAGGATGCTGGCGCCGGCACTGGTGCCCCCGACGGTGACCCCGCGCGCGTTGCGCAGTCGGATCAGCTTCGCTACCGGCGTACCACCGAGCAGTGTCGTCAAACGCAGCTGGTTGCCGCCGGTGAAGAAGATGCCGCTCGCCGCCTCCAGGCGCTTCAGCCGTCCGGGCTCCTGGCAGTCGCGGCGGGTATCGAAATCCATCACGGTCACGCGCCTGGCGCCCAGCTCCTGGAACAGCTGTTCATAACGCGGCCCGGTCTCATGGGCGCGACTGGCGGTGGGAATGACCACGATGTCAGCCTGATCCGCCCCCGAGATACGCACGAAGCGCTCGAGGATGTGGCGGTCATTTTCCTTATTCTCCGCGCCGCCGATGGGCACGATCCAGCCACGGCGCTGACCGTCGGGAACCTTGCTCGGCATCCGTCATTGACCTCTTTAATAACTGTCCCGGGCTTAACGTTACCACGGCTCTCGGGAGGCGACTCTGCAACTTATGCCGGACCTGCGCCACGCTGGCGGGCTCCCGGGTTGCGGCCGCACGCCACGCGCGTCGCTCAATGCGTCGCGGCTGCGCGCACCGAGGCCGCAGCGGTGCGCCCGCGGGCCGCGCGGTCCAGCCCCGCAACACTGCCCGCGCCACAGTCATCGCCGCACGGCCCTGACCATAGTTTCCGCGCCGCTAGACGTCACCAAGAGCATTGCGCACGCTGCTCTACCACAGTGTTGGAGCGGGGAATCGCGCGGCGGGCGCGCACTTGCATTGGCGCAATGCACATCTCACACTGCGCCGCGCTCCGACACGACGTCGGAGCACCCTAACCCATACTCATGAGGTTCAACATGATCAACAGACTGCTCTTGTGCGTCGCTGCGCTGTTCCTGGTGTCGACTGCGCTCGCCGCACCGCCCGTGGACAACATTAGCTCCAAGAAGCATCCGAATCTTGCGGCCGCGCAGCGCCTTTCGACCCAGGCGTACGAGCGCATCGTGACAGCGCAGCAGGCCAATGAGTGGGACATGGCCGGCCATGCGCAGAAGGCCAAGGATCTGCTCGACCAGGTCAACCGTGAACTTAAGGCCGCCGCAGAAGCCGCTAACGCGCACTGACCTGCAGCTACCTAAAATCAACAACCACCGGCGCGGGGCATCAGCCCCGCGCCCTTTGAAAGACGGCAGTCGCCGCCGGGGACGCGGCTCCGCAGGGCAGGCTGCCGGGCAGCAGCGCACGGACTCATCAGCGGATCGATCTGCAGGCTGACCCGCGCAACGACAGTTTCAGGGGCGAGACCCGGACCGCGCTCCGCGTGAAGACAGCGGCCTCAAGCCTCTGGCTGCACGGCTCGGCCTCGAGGTCACGGCGGTCAGTCTTAACTTCCGGCGGTGATCGATTGCGCCGCACGACGAGAAAGTCGCTCACGACTTCGGCGTGCCGCGCATGACCAGCGGCAGCGCCACTGCGGCGGCCCGGCGGTGCTCACTTCCTGTTAGCGCTCTAGCGCGACCCACTGGCATGGTGCCGCCGCAAGGAGGCCTCCGCCGCACTATGCGTTTTCGCTCGTAACTATGCCTTTTCGAGGCTTGACCTGCTGCAGGGGTTGCGATTTATTCCGCTGTAGTTATGACGCGACCTCGCCGGCGCGAGGCAGGCAAATCTGCCTCCGGACAAGCACAGCGTTCGACGCGCTACCGCAATCTGATCAACCCGTTCGCCCCGGTGCGCCTGTTCTCCGACGATCACGTCGAGAGCATGCACCTCGCGGCGCTCGGCATGCTCGAGCGTCAGGGCATGCGCGTGTTGTCGGCACGCGGCCGCGAGGTGCTCAAAGCCGCCGGCGCCAGTGTCGACGAGTCGAGCCAGATGGTGCGGCTCGATCCTGCACTCGTGAACGCCGCGCTCGGATCGGTGCCCGCCGAAGCCAATCTGGTCGCGGCCAACCCGCAGCGCTCCTGCCGCGTCGGCGGCCCGCACGTCGTGTTTGCCCCGGTCGCCGGTCCGCCGAGCGTCAGCGACCTGCAGCGCGGCAAGCGCACGGGCTCCATCGAGGACTTCCGCGACTTTGTACGCCTGGCGCAGGCTTTCGACGTCATCCACGTACTAGGGCAGATGACCGAGCCCCAGGACGTGCCGGTGCACGAGCGCCACCTGGAGACATCCCTGGCGCAGCTGACCCTCGGTGACAAGGCGCCGTACTTCTACTGCCGCGGCCACGAGCAGCTGGCCGACTGCTTCGAAATGCTGCGCATCGCCCATGGCATCGACGCGGCGACCTTCCAGGCCGAGCCGCGCTGCTACAGCATCTGCAACACCAACTCGCCGCTGCAGCTGGACGTACCGATGACCGAGGGCATCATCGAATTCGCCTCACAAGGGCAGCTGATGATCGTCACGCCCTTCACGCTCGCCGGCGCCATGGCCCCGGTGACCATCCCGGGCGCGCTCACGCTGGCGCACGCTGAGGCACTGTTCGGCATCACCCTCACCCAGTTGGTGCGCCGCGGTGCGCCGGTGATGTACGGCAGCTTCACCTCCAATGTCGACATGAAATCGGGCTCGCCGGCATTCGGGACGCCCGAGTACGCCAAGGCGGCCTTCGGCGCCGGTCAGCTCGCCCGGCGCATCAATGTGCCGTGGCGCTGCTCGAGCGCGACTGCGGCGAACGCACCCGACGCGCAGGCAGCGTACGAGTCGCAGATGAGCTTGTGGGGCGCGTTACTCGGCGGCTGCCATTTCGTGCTGCACGCCGCCGGCTGGCTCGAGGGCGGCCTGACTGCCTCGTATGAGAAGTTCATCCTCGATGTCGAGATGCTGCAGATGTTCGCCGAGTTGTTCCAGCCGGTGCCGGCGGACGCCGCGGAGATCGGCGTCGAGGCGGTCGCCGAAGTGGGTCCCGGCGGACACTTCTTCGCCGCTGCTCACACCATGGAGCGCTACCGCGACGCGTTCTACACGCCACTGGTCTCCGACTGGCGCAACTTCGGCGCTTGGGCCGACGCCGGCGCCAAGACCGCGACCGAGCGGGCAGCGGTACTGTGGCGCGCGACACTCGCGCAGTTCCAACCGCCGCCGATGCAGCCGCAGATTCACGAGGCGCTGACGGCGTTCGTGGAGCGGCGCAAGCGCGCCGGCGGCGCGCAGCCGCTTTCCTGAGGAGTTAGCCGCGCGGCGCGCGGGGCGCACCGGCGGCGAGAGCTCCCGGCGCGGTGCGGCCAGCGCGCGGATGGGTAATAATTCTCCTCACCATGGCCACGCTGACGGACCTGCCGGAGCTTATTTTCGTACTGTCGCTCGGCACGTTGTGGCTATGCGCATGGCTCGGAGCCAACGTCATCGGCCGCCGTCACGCGATGAGCGGGCACGAAGCGCGCGAGGAATTCGGCGTGGTTCTGGCCGCGTCGCTCACGCTCCTCGGGTTGATCATCGGCTTTAGTTTCTCCATGGCGATCAGCCGCTATGATCAGCGCAAGACCTTCGAGGAGGCGGAGGCCAATGCGGTCGGCACCGAATACCTGCGGGCGCAACTGCTGCCCGGTAGTGCCCCGGAGCAGATCCGTCAGCTGCTGCGCGACTACCTGCAGCAGCGCGTGCTGTTCTACGAGACCCGGGAGCCGGCTCAGCTTTCAGTCGTGGACCTGCAGACAGCGCGCCTGCAGGACGAGCTCTGGGAGGCGGTGCGAGTGGCCGCGACAACGTTGCCCAGCGCCAACACTTCGCTCAGCGTTTCCGGCATGAATGACGTGCTCAACTCGCAGGGCTTCACCCAGGCCGCCTGGTGGAATCGCATCCCGACGGCTGCATGGGCGCTGATGATGCTGATCGCGGCGCTGTGCAACCTCATGGTGGGGTACGGCGCGAGCCGGCTCAGATCGCGCCGCGTGCTGTTGTTCATCCTGCCGCTGGTGGTGTCGATCGCATTCTTTCTGATCGCCGACATCGACAGCCCGCGCGGCGGCATGATTCACGTGCGACCACAGAACCTCATGAGTCTTGCGGCCACCCTGCACTGAGCAGGCCGTGACCACGTTCGCTACCCTGGTCGCGACGTCCCGCCGCGTGGGCGAGAGCCCGGGCCGCCTGACGAAGATCCGCGAGCTGGCGACACTGCTCGCCGCGCTGGCGCCGGAAGAGATCGAGATCGGCACCCATTACCTGGCGGGCAGCGTGCCGCAAGGCCGCATCGGCATCGGCTTTGCGACGCTGCAGACGGTCGCGGCGCGTACCCCGGCCGCCAGCCAGGGGACGCTCACCCTGAGTGAGCTTGATGCGCGGCTGCGCGCGCTTGCCACGACGCGTGGCGCCGGCTCCGCCGAGCGGCGCGCACAGCAGCTGCGCGAGCTGCTGGCGCAGCTCACTGCCGACGAGCAGACCTTCCTTTTCCGCCTGCTGGTGGGCGAGCTGCGCCAGGGCGCACTCGAAGGCGTGATGCTCGAAGCAATCGCGGCGGCGGCGCAGCTGCCGGTGGCACTGGTGCGGCGCGCGGCGATGTACGGCGGCAATCTCGGGATGGTGGCACGCGCAGCGCTGACCGGTGGCGAGGAGGCACTGGCGCGCTTCCAACTCGAGCTGTTCGTGCCGGTAGCCCCCATGCTGGCGCAGACCGCGGCCGATGTCGCCGCGGCGCTCAAGGAGCTGCTGGGCGAGGTAGCCTTCGAATGGAAGATGGATGGCGCGCGCATCCAGCTGCACAAGCGCGGCGATGAGGTGCGGATTTACACGCGCGCGCTGAACGAGGTGACCGCGGCGGTGCCGGAAATCGTCGAGATGGCGCGCACCCTGCCGGCGCACACCCTGATACTCGATGGGGAGGCGATCGCCTTCGATGCGAGCGGCCGTCCGCATCCGTTCCAGATCACCATGCGGCGTTTCGGCCGCCGCCTGAACGTGGAGGCGCTGCGCACCGAGTTGCCCATCAAGGCGTACTTCTTCGACTGCCTGCGACTCGAGAATGAGACCGTGGCGGACCGTCCTGCGCGGCAACGCTTGCACGCGCTCGCCACTGCCGTCCCCGCCAGTGCTCAGATCCCCCGACTGCTCACCGCCGCAGAGCCTGCGGCGCGCGCCTTCTACGACGCCGCGCTCGCTGCCGGGCACGAGGGGGTGATGGCCAAATCGCTCGAGGCACCGTATGAGGCCGGTAGCCGCGGCTCCAGTTGGCTGAAGATCAAGCGTGCGCACACGCTTGATCTGGTGGTGCTCGCGGCCGAATGGGGGCACGGACGTCGCAGCGGCAGACTGTCCAACCTGCATCTCGGGGCGCTCGATGCGCAGACGGGAACGTACGTCATGCTCGGCAAGACTTTCAAAGGTCTGACCGACGCACTGCTCGACTGGCAAACGCGCGAGTTCCTGGCACGCGAGATATCGCGCGACCAGTGGACCGTATATGTCAAGCCCGAGCTGGTGGTCGAGGTCGCCTTCAGCGACCTGCAAGCGAGCACGCGCTACCCCGGCGGCTTGGCGCTGCGCCTCGCCCGGGTGAAACGCTACCGGGAAGACAAGCACGCGGCGGAAGCGGATACCATGGACGCCGTCCGCCGGCTGTACGCAGCGCAGGCCGGACAGGTACAGCACGAGTAGCGCGGAGCGCGCGCGTTCGGCTGTTGCAGGCGGCTTGGGAAAGCGGCCGAGCGAGGAACCCAGATGCTGAATCCCAGCGCGGCAGACGCGCAAGCCTGTGATGTGGTGGTGATCGGCGGCGGCCCTGCCGGCAGCACCGCGGCGGCACTCTTGGCGCGACGCGGCCACCGCGTCGTTGCGCTCGAGAAAGCGCAGCACCCGCGCTTCCACATCGGCGAGTCCCTGCTGCCGATGAACCTGCCATTGTTTGAGCGACTCGGCGTGCTCGAGCAGGTCCGTGCGCTCGGCGTCTACAAGCCGGGCGCGGACTTCGAGGCCGATAACGAGCGCGGCTACAACAGCTACGCCTTTGCCCGCGCCATCGGCAACAGCCCGCCGCACGCCTACCAAGTGTGGCGCCAGGACTTCGACGCCATGTTGTTCCGGCATGCGCACACTTGCGGTGCCGACACGCGCGAGGGGCACGAGGTCGTGCAGGTCGAACAGCGCGGCCCACGCTGCACGCTCATCGAGGTGCGCACCGATACCGGTGCGAGCTACCGGCTGCAAGCGCGCTACCTGGTGGACGCCAGCGGCCGCGACACTTTCCTGTCGGCCAAGAAGCGCCTGCGGCGCAAGAACAGCCGGCACCAGAGCGCCGCCATCTTCGGTCATTTTCGCAACGTCGAACGCCGCCCCGGCGCCGATGAAGGCAACATCAGTATCTACAGCTTCGCGCACGGCTGGATGTGGATGATCCCGCTGCCAAACGCGGTGATGAGCGTCGGAGCCGTGTGCCGCCCCGAGTATCTGAAGCAACGTAAGACCACGCCGCGGGAGTTCCTGCTCGAGAGTCTGCAGCAGAACGCCGCGCTGTGGCGCCGCATGCAGGCTGCGGAACTGATCGGCAACGAGGTCCGCGTCACCGGCAACTACTCCTACGATTCGCGCCATATGGGCGGAGCTGGCTGGGTGCTGGTCGGGGATGCCTTCGCTTTTCTTGATCCGGTGTTCTCATCCGGGGTCTACCTCGCCATGAGCGGCGCCGAACAGGCCGCGCAGGTGGTCGACAGTGCACTGCGCGAACCGGGGCGCGAGCGCGCCCTGCTGCGGCGGCTAGAGAAGCGCCAGCGCGCCGGCATGCGGCGCTTCTGCTTCTTTATCTACCGCTTCAACGGGCCGGTCATGCAGGATCTGTTTCGGCATCCGAGCAATCGCTGGCAGCTGGAGCAGAGCGTCATTTCGATGCTCGCCGGGGATCTGTTCGATACACCTCAGGTCGTGCGACGGCTGCGGCTGTTCAAGCTGATCTACGCGCTGTGCTGCGTGCGCGACTGGCGGCGCGCGCGCGCCGAACGCCGCTACCGCCTGGCGCAGGCGCGGCTGCAGTTCACCGGCGGCAATACGCCGCTCGACAAGGGCTGAGCCGTCCCGATGAGCCCGCTCACGGGTGGTTGCCACTGCGGCAGCATCGCCGTCGAAGTGGCGCTGAGCGGCGCCGCCAACAGCTATGCACCGCGCGCCTGCGATTGTGATTTCTGCCGCAAGCACGGGGCTGCGTACGTGTCCGACCCGCGCGGTTCGCTGCTGCTGCAGGTACGTGAATCAGATCATCTGGGTCATTACCGCCAGGGCAGCGGCAGTGCCGAAATGCTGGTATGCCGCCACTGCGGCGTGCTGCTCGGTGCGTTGTACCGAGAGCCGCAGTCGTTGCTCGCGGCAGTGAACGTCCGAGTGCTCGAAGCGGGCGCGGACTTCGCCGCGCCGCACCCGGTTTCGCCGCAGACGCTGACGGCTGCGCAGAAGCTGCAGCGCTGGCGGGAACTCTGGTTCGCCGACGTGCGCATACGAACGGAACGCTGACTCCGCTCAGCTGCGCAGGTACGAAGCCCCGTTCACATCGAGGATGGCCCCCGTCATGCTGGCCGGGGCCTCCAGCACACAGAAACCGACCACCTGCGCGACCTCCGCGGGCGTCGCCACGCGGCCGAGCGGCTGATCCGCAAGCACCGCGGGATCGGCGACCGCCTGAGCCACGCGCTCTGTCGCGACCCACCCGGGTGCGACCACGAACACCAGCACCGACTTCGACGCCAGTGCTTTCGCCAGCGACTGACTGAAGGCATTCAGCCCGGCTTTGCTGGCCGCATAGGCCGGTGCGGTCAGCTCGCCGCGAAAAGCGGCGCGCGAGGAGATGTTGACGATACGACCACCACCCTGCTCCGCCATGGCGCGCGCCGCGAAGTAGCACAAATGCGCGGCGCCCTCGAGATTGACGCCCAGGGTTTGGCGCCAGGCCTGCAGCCAGGCGGCGTAACCGGTGGCGAGCGGCGGATGATTCGGAAAGACGCCCGCGTTGTTGATGAGTGCATCGACGGGCTGGTGCGCCGCGGCGCTGCGCCACAGGCGCTCGATCGCGGCGGGATCGGCAAGATCACACTGAGCGATCGTGTGACCGCCGCCGGGCAGCCGACGCCTGAGGGCTTCGGCGCCGGCCGCGTCGGCGTGGTATTGCAGAGTGAGCTGCGCGCCGCGTGCCGCCAGCAGCGTGGCGATCGCCGCGCCAATCCCGCCCGGAGCCCCGGTCACCAGGATGTGCGTCACGACCCCTAACCCCGTTCCCGGCGCGTGAGGGCATCGGCGGCGATCCACGCGGAGCCCGTGAGCGCGAGATTCATGGCGTTCATCACCCAGTGAAAGTGGTTCGCTTCGCTCAGCAGCAGCGGTAGGTGAATCAGCAGGCTGAACGAGGCAAACATGACGGTGGCGAGTATCGCTGCAAGACGCGCCTGCACACCGCTGAGGATCGCGACCCCGGCGGCGATGTGTGCCAGCCCGGTGGCCACCGCCCAGAAGCGCTGCCCCGGCGGGAGCCAGTGGGGCACAAACGCGGCGGTGTCCTCGAGATAGAAGAAATGCGCGCCACCGAAGACCAGCAGACATCCAGCAAAGACCCGCAGTCCCAGGCGCACCGCGGCGGGCTCGGGAGCCCCCTGTGGCCAGCTGCACAGCTGCAAGGCGAGCCACGCACCGGCGAGCAGCGCCAGCTGTTCGGCCGTACCACTCCACACGCCGAACACCGCCGGATGCGTCACCACCCGCGGCAGATGCAGCAGCAGCACCACCAGCGCAAATAACACGCACAGGAGCGCCGCGCCGCGCCGCGCCGTGCGCGGCCAATTCAGTGCCAGGCCGCCCAGCAGCAACAGCGCCGCGAACACGTAGGCCAGCACGGTGCGCCCCGGCAGCGTTGCCGGCACCGGCTGCCACACCAGCGCGAAATCTCCAAAGACCAATCCGACGATTCCGAGCGCGCAGGCCCCGAGCGCGTAGATGCGCGTGCCGACATTGATCATGGACACTTCTCCGGCGTCTTGAACCTTGACAATACTTTGCGGGACACCACCCCGTCCAACCCTGCCAGCGGCTTACTTCGCGGCGGTGGTCCGCTAGACTTGCCGCAGTCAACACGACCTCAGCGCCGGAAGGAAACACCCATGCGTGGATCGCGTGCCACATCAGTATTCGCCGTTGTCATGGCGCTTGGTACCTGCGCCGCAGTCGCAGCCGCGCCTGATACCGCGCCGGCCCCGGACAAAAAGCCGGCGGCCGAAGCGGACAAGAGCGAGGCACACAAATTTGAGCCGTTCAAGCCGGAGAGCGTGACCAGCAATGGCAGCGTCACTGCCAGTGGCAAGGCGCTTGCTTACCAAGCGATCGCCGGCACACTCATCGTGCACCCCAAAGGTTGGGACGACGTACCTCGTGATCCGAGCAGCGAGAAGCCCGGGCCCGCGGCTGAGGGCGGCGAGCCGCGCAACCCGAGCGCCGAGGCTTCCATGTTCTACGTGGCGTATTTCAGGAGCGGCACCAGCGGTCCGCGGCCCATCACCTTTTTCTACAACGGCGGTCCGGGCTCCTCCACCATGTGGCTGCACCTGGGCGCCTTCGGCCCGCGACGTATTGTAACCGCCACCGACGCCCACACGCCGGCGGCTCCCTATTCATTGGTCAACAACGCCAACAGTCTGCTCGATGCCACGGACATGGTGTTCATCGATGCGCCGGGCACCGGATTCAGTCGCATCGCCGGCAACGACAAGGAGAAGGCTTTCTTTGGTCTGGACCCGGATGCTTACGCCTTCAGCGAATTCATTACTCAGTTCCTGACCAAGTACCAGCGCTGGAATTCGCCCAAGTATCTGTTTGGCGAAAGCTACGGTACGCCGCGCTCGGCGGTGGTGGTCAACCAGCTCGAATCGGACCGTTCCATCGATCTGAACGGCGTCATCCTGTTGTCGCAGATTTTGGCTTTCGATCTCAGTCCCGATGGACCCGCCAACAACCCGGGCATCGAACTGCCGTACCAGACTTCGTTGCCAACCTACGCGGCCACCGCCTGGTACCACCACAAGCTTCCCGCCGAGCATGCCAATCTGGAGGCATTTCTGGCCGAGGTTGAGCAGTTCGCCATGGGCGACTATGCGCGCGCACTCGCCGCCGGTGCAGCCCTCGCCGACACCGACCGGGCTGCCATCGCCGCCAAACTGCACGACTACACCGGGCTGCCACTGGAGTACATCCTGCGTGCCAACCTGCGCATCGACGGTGGCGAATTCCGCAAGAATCTGCAGAGCGAGGGGGATTTGACTACCGGCCGGCTCGATACCCGCTTCTCCGGTCCCGACCTGGATCCGCTCAGTCAACGTGCCGAGTACGACCCGCAGGCGGCCGCGCTCAGCTCGGCGTACGTGTCGGCCTTCAACGATTACGCGCGCCGCGACCTGCACTACGGCATGGACAAAATCTTCAAGCCCAGCATCGCGACCTTCCGCAGCTGGAACTGGGCGCATCAGCAACCGGGACAGAACGATACGCCGATATCACAACGCCAGGGCGCTAACGTCATGCCGGACCTTGCCAGCGCGATGAAGCGTAACCCGAATCTGAAAGTTCAGCTTAACGCCGGTTACTTCGACCTGGCGACACCCTTCTATCAGGGCGTCTACGAGATGCACCATCTGCCGATTCCGCAGAGTCTGCAGTCCAACATCGAGTTCCGCTTCTACGAGTCCGGGCACATGGTGTACGCCAAGGATGCTTCCCTGCACCAGCTGCACGATAATGTCGCGGACTTCATCCGCCGCACCAGCAACTCTGGCGGCTAACTAAGGAAAAACGGCCGATGAAAAGCAGGGCTTGGCGGATCGCAGGGTGGACGGCGCTCGCACTGGTCGCGGTCGGCGGTTACCTCCTCTACCGCACAGTGTGGGGTAAGCCGTTCACCATCAACACGCTGGCCAACCGCCAGGCGTTGGAATTTCTGGTCGCCAATCCGGAGCTGTTCACCTCGGTCGGCTTGATCGACGGTACTGTGTTCGATCACCACTCAGATAAGCTCGCGCCCTCGAGCCTCAAGAAACGCGACGCCGACTACGCGCAGTTCGCGCAGTTCCTCGGCGAAGTACGCGAGTTCGACCGCAGTAAGCTCAACCGCCAGGATCAGATCACTTACGACATCCTCGTGGATCAATACGGCTCCGCGCTCGCCCTGCAGCGTTTCAACTGGCTCACCTCGGAGGGTCTTTACCCGATCAGCCCGATGTTTGGGCTGGAAGTGCAGCTGCCCGGCTTCATGGAAACGGTCCACATCGTCAAAAACGACAAGACCGCGGGCAACTACGTCAAGCGGCTCGAGGCAATGAAAGACAAGCTGGATGGCGCTACCACACAGATGCAGTGGCAAGCGACCCAGGGCGTGGTACTGCCAGCGGCACTGCTCGACCGTTCGCTCATCGTCATTCAGGACACGGTCGCCGGCAAGCCCGCGGACAATGCGCTGGTGAAGAGCTTCGTGACGCGCATGGACAAGGTTAAGAGCCTGGATGCCAGCCGCAAGCAGGAGTTTGCGCGCCAGGCCACCGCGGCCGTCAGCGCCGATGTCTACCCCGCCTACGCGCGCATGAGCGCAGCGCTGCAAGCCTTGAAGCCGCAGGCTGCCGGCCAGGCCGCCGGTGTCGGCCGTCTGCCGGATGGTGCCGCCTACTACGCCGAATCGCTGCGCCAGATGACCACCACCAATTACACGCCGCAGCAGGTGCACGAGCTCGGGCTGTCAGAGGTGGCGCGCATCAGCAAGGAGATGGATGCGCTGCTGAACGCGCAAGGACTTACCGATGGCAGCGTGGCCGCGCGCATGTCGGCGCTCAGCAAGGATCCGCGCTTTCTGCTGCCCAACACCGACGCGGGCCGCCAGCAGATGCTGACACGCTATCAGCAGCTGCTGGATGAGGTCGCAGCGCGCATGCCGGAGTACTTCCGCTCCGTGCCTGCGACCCATCTCACCGTGGAGCGCGTCCCCCCGGGTCAGGAGAAAGGCAGTTCGGGGGCCTACTATCAACAGGCGGCGATGGACGGATCACGCCCTGGGACCTTCTTCGCCAATCTGCGCGACTTGAGCGAGACGCCGACCTGGGGCATGAAGACTCTCGCCTATCATGAGGGCATTCCGGGTCATCACTTCCAGATCTCCACCGCGCTCGGCCTCAAAGGTCTGCCGCTCATCCGTCAGCAGACTCTGTACACCGCCTACGCGGAGGGCTGGGCGCTCTATGCCGAGCAGTTTGCCGCCGAGATCGGCATGTACCACGACGATCCGTGGGGCAATCTGGGTCGGCTGCAGCTGGAGCTGCTGCGCGCGGCTCGCCTGGTCGTGGATACCGGCATCCATGCCAAAGGCTGGTCACGTGAGCAGGCGATCGATTACATGGTGAACACCACCGGGCTTGCACCCACGGACGTGACCTCCGAGGTGGAACGCTACATGGCCGCTCCGGGGCAGGCGTGCGCCTATAAGGTGGGCGAACTGAAGATTCTCGAACTGCGGGAAAAGGCCAAGACCGCTCTGGGGCCGAAGTTCGACCTCAAAGACTTTCACGCGGTGGTACTGGAGAACGGCGGGGTACCGCTGACTGTACTCGAGCAGCTGGTGAATGAATGGATCACGAGCGTGCAGGCGAGCACTGGCAAGGCGGCGGCCGGCTAACGATCTCCGCAGCGACGACGTTCAGCCGCAACCGCGCGGCGCACGGGGGCGGTCGCTCTCAGCGCCTTTACCAGGAACGCACCGCGCCGTTGTCGATGTGCACGAAGTCGGACTGGGGATAGAAGCCAACACCGCCCCGACGCATGCCGAGCGCCAGCTCGTGCAGGCGCGCGGTTGGGAAGCCGGTGAGTCGCACGTCGATCGCTCTACCTTGCATGTGCAGACTGTGCTCGGCGACGCCGTGCGAATGGCTGCGCAGCAGCGCGTTGGTCTGCGGTGAGCGGTAGCCGCAGATCACCTCGTAGTGCTCGCCGCTGCCCGCCAACGCGTGCAGATCCGCGAGGATGTCGAGGGTTGCTGGCGCGATCGGATAGACATCGCCCGTGCGGAAGTCCCGCAGCAGCTGATTGATGCGCTGCAGCTCGGCAGGAACGTAGGCTCCGTCGACAAAATAGCTGCTGGTCAGACGCTCGCCCGTGTGTGTATGCACGAACGATAGCGTGCGCCGCTGCGCCTCCTGCGCCCAGGCCGCCCCCCAAGGTACCAGCGCCAAAGCCAGCCCGGCGCGAGTCAGAAACCGCCGTCGGTCTGCAAAGAAAACTTCGGAGTGCGCGCGGCTCATGTGTGAACGGCTCCTGAATAACGCTGCCGCGATCCCGGTGGGATCTGTGCGGCGTACTTCTTGGGCTGCGACACAGCGCCAAAGGTTCCTGCACGGTCAGGGTCAAGGTTGGCCTACTAATTCAGAGCCCGCAGGCCATCGGCGCAGTACGCTTTCACTTAACGCGGCCCGCAGCGAGCCGGCATCCGTGTGCTCGAACTCGGCAGCAGCAGCATCGGCGAGGTGACATTGCTGGCTCCGCCGCGGGCGTTCGGGAACTGCCGCCGCAGGGGCAGCTGAGCTGCGGGTCGCGCCGCCGGGACTCACGCATGCCAATGGCTCCAGCCTGCGGGGCTGCGGCCGTCCGGCCCGATTACAAGGAGTTCCAAGATGAAGACTCAACAACTGCTGCTCGCGGCAGCGATCTCGGCGAGCCTGACGGCGCCGGCTTTCGCGCAGCTGAGCGCCGCGGCGACCTTCACCGACACGCTGGCGGCGCCGGGCAAACACCAGTACCAACTGACTCTGAGCAATAGCGGCAGCACGACGGCACGTACTGGTTTGCCTGGATCCCCGGCGCAGGCTTTCTCGCTGCTGCCCCGAGTGATGTCACCTCCCCTGCAGGCTGGACCGACAATGTGACCAATAGTGGCGGCGCCATACAATGGCTCACCAGCAGCAATCTGCTGGCCCCGGGAGCGACGCTCAGCGGCTTCTCATTCGAGAGCAGCGAGACGCCCGCTCAGCTGGCAGCCACGTTCGCAGGCCCAGGTATCGGCACAGGCGATCCGGTGACGACTTCCTTCGTGTACATCGCTGCACCGTTTGGCGATCCGGGCGCGCAGCTCGTGACCCGCTCGGGCTCCCGCTCAGTGCCGGAGCCGGCCACGCTCAGTCTGTTGGGCGCGGGCCTCGTGGGGGTGCTGTTCCGCCGCCGCCGTCCGCGCAACTGAAGCGCAGGTCTCGCCTCTTTGCACGCCGCAGCCGTGAGTCACATACGGCGGCGGCGTGCTGACCTGCTGCGGCCGTTGACAAGCGCACACGCACAGGGCAGCGTGGCACGACACAGCTGTCCGCTTGCGACGGCGATCTCAGGGGTCATGCATGCGTTCCGAAACCACACCAAGGCGGCATACGCGCCTGCCGTTGCTCGCCGCCATGCTCCTCGCCGGCGTCCTGTGCGCCTGTGAGAGTCAGCAGCAGGTGATCTCCGAGCGCGAGGACAACCTCGCGGCCGCCGGATTCGTCATCAAGCCTGCCAACACTCCGCAGCGCCAGGCGATGCTGGCGCGCCTGCCGGCGCACCAGTTCGTGATCCGCCAGAACGGTGACACGGTCCACTACGTCTACGCGGATCCTTTGGTGTGCGGCTGTCTCTACGTCGGCACCCAGCAGGCCTACAAGCAGTACCGCGCGAATCTGCTCGCGCAGAACCTCGCGAATGAGCAGCTGATGAGTGCGCAGGCCTACTCGGATGCTGCCTGGCAGTGGGATGCCTGGGGACCGTGGGGACCGGTAGCTCCGGGGTTCGGTTTCGTCTATTCACCCTACGGCTGGTAGCGCCATGGCGAAACGCTGCTGGCTGTCAATGTTGCTCGGTGCGCTGGCTGTGTCGGCACTCGCCGGCTGCCAGTCGGCGCCCCCCGACTATGGCGCACATGAAGACCAGCTGGCTGCGGCTGGATTCATCATGCGGCCGGCGAACACGCCGCAGCGCCAGCAGATGATGTCGCGCCTGCCAGCACACCGCTTCGTGATCCGACAGAACGGCGACACGGTTCATTACGTATACGCCGACCCGCTGGTGTGCGACTGTCTCTACGTGGGTACGCAACAGGCTTACAACCAGTTCGAGGCGAATCAGCTGAAAAATCACCTCGCAAGCGAACGCCAGCTGGCGGCCATCACCTTCGCGGATTCCGCCTGGTCGTGGGACGCATGGGGCCCGTGGGGAGCAGCCGTGCCGTTCGGGTTTGTGTACGAGAGCAGCGGCTGGTAGGAGGGGCGCACGCGCCGCCGCGCCGCGACAGCGGTCCTCTGATGCGATTCGCGCCTGGCACACGGTCGATATGGTGAAGGCTTTGCAGATCCGCCACCTGGCGCGCGAGCTCTCACTGGCTCTGGTAGCGCTGTTCGTCGCGTTTTGGATCCCGGGGCGCTCAGAAGCATCTCCGGCCGGCGCCGATCATCAGGTCAAAGCTCTCAAGATCACCGTACTGGTCACCAACGTCGCCGGCGATCCGCACGCCGGCGCCGGCGAGTGGGGATATTCCGCGCTCGTGGAAGTCGATGGCCGCAAGATTCTGTACGACACCGGTGCCTCGCCCGATCTGGTGCTGCGCAACGCACGTGCGCTGCACATCGATCTGTCCGATGTCGAGGATGTCGTACTGTCGCATAACCACTGGGATCACGTGGGCGGACTGCTGACACTGCGCCGCGAACTGTCACAGACGAATCCGCGCGCCATCAGCCGGGTGCACGTCGCCGCCGGCATCTTCCGCCCGCGCCTGACCGACAGCGGCGAGGACCACAACGGTCTGCGCGAGATCCAGGCCCAGTACCTGGCGACCGGCGGCAAATTCATCGTGCACGACGCAGCGAGCGAGTTGCAGCCGGGTGTCTGGTTCACCGGCCCGGTGCCGCGCCCGAACAATGAGCGCAACTGGAACCCGGGACTGTCGCTGCGCACCGCCACTGGACTGATTGAGGACAATGTGCCCGAGGACGCCGCGCTGCTGTTCGACACGCCGGAGGGCACGGTGATACTCACCGGCTGCGGCCACGCTGGCATCGTCAACATCAGCGAGGACGCCCGCCACATCGTCGGACCGGAACCGATTCTCGCGATCGTCGGCGGTCTGCACCTGTTCGCGGCCAACGAGGCGACCCTGGCCTGGACCGGTGACAAGTTGCGAAGCTATGGGGTGCGTCAGCTGCTCGCCGGCCACTGTACCGGCATCGAGGCGACCTATCGGCTGCGCGCGGCGCTGGGTCTGTCACGCAAGACCGCCGTGGTCAGCGTGGTCGGCTCTTCATTCACCCTCGGACCGGGGATAAATGCACTCGCGCTCGCGCAGTAGCAGCGCCCGCCTGCGGTGCCAGCCGGCACCGCTCGCAGGTCAACACTGGCGTTAGGTCGCGCGCAGCCTGCCGCGCGGAAGGAGTCGATGGTGTCACTATTTCTCTCCGGATGCTCACTGTGGCTGACGGCGTTGCTGATCGTGGTGCTGCCCACTTTCGCAGCGACCTGCGGGCTGGTGCTGATCCGCAACCGGGTAGGACTTGCGCGGCTGGTGGGCAACAACGAGGTGGCGGGCTTCAAATTTGCGGTGGTCGGCGTGATCTACGCCGTCACGCTGGCCTTTGCCATCATCGTCGTGTGGGAGAGATACACCGATGCCGAGGTCGCGGTCGTCCGCGAGGCCGGTGCGGCTGCGACCCTGTACCGTCTGGCCTCCGGGCCGGAACCCGAGCCTGCGGCGATGCGCGCCGCACTGGGCAATTATTTGCGCCTCGCCATCGAGTACGACTGGCCGAAGATGGCCGTGGAGCAGGAAAGCGCTGAGGTCACTGCGGCACTGACCGCGTTGTACGGCACTGCCCTGCACCTCGCGCACACCGGCCAGCTGCCGGCTCCGGTACTCATGGAGGTCTTCACCCAGCTCGACGCGATGACCCAGGCACGGCGCAGCCGTCTGCACCTCGCCGTGGGCATTGTCCCCACCGTGTTGTGGGTCGCGCTCAGTCTCGGCGGAATACTGACGGTAGCGTTCACTTATTTCTTTGGTGCCGAAAACCTGCGGGCGCAGTTGCTGATGAGCGGCATTCTTGCGGTGATCGTCTTCATGGGCCTGTTCGTCATCGTCTCCATCGATCATCCCTTTACCGGTCCGGTGCACGTCGACAGCGGACCGCTCGAACGCGTTGTGACGGACTTCGCTGCGACTGATGCCCACGCGCCTGCCTCCTGAAGCGAGCGCACCCGAGCCCGCCGCCACAGCGCCTCGCCGGCCGCGGGAGCGGCGGTCAACCGGACCGTGGTCGGTGCAGAGCGGGAGTCGACGAGCTGTGCCGGGCTGACGCGCGTATGTTGTAGAGTGTGGGCGGCGCACCGCCTGCGTACACCAAACACGAGGTTGCAATGAACATCCATGTCACCATCGGTCCGCTCGTTGCGCTGATCGCCGGTGTACTCATTCTTGTCATGCCGCGCCTGCTCAACTACATCGTGGCGCTGTATTTGATCATCATCGGCCTTTTGGGCCTGTTCGGCTGAGTTCGCGCTGGCTGGGTTTCCGGCGCCTTCCACTTAGTTCTTCAGCTTGTAGCCCGTCTTGAAAATCCAACGGATCGCAAGCAGGCAGCCGGTCATGAAACACAGCGTCGCCGCCACGCTGGCGACGACATTGACGTCCGACACGCCGAAGAAACTCCAGCGAAATCCGCTGATCAGGTATACGACCGGATTGAACAGCGTGATCTTCTGCCACAGCGGCGGCAGCATACTGATGGAGTAAAAAGCCCCGCCAAGAAAAGTGAGCGGCGTCAGAATCATTAGCGGTACGATCTGTAGCTGCTCGAAGCTCTCGGCCCAAACGCCAATAATGAAGCCGAACAGGCTGAAGCTGACGGCCGTCAGCACCAGAAACGCGACCATCCATAACGGGTGCTCAATCCCATAAGGCACGAACAGCCGCGCCGTGATCAGGATGAGCGCCCCGAGCATGACCGACTTGGTGGCCGCAGCGCCCACATATCCCAGCAGCACCTCGACATAGGAGACCGGGGCAGACAGCAGCTCGAAGATCGTGCCAGACCACTTGGGCATGTAAATGCCAAACGAAGCGTTGGAGACGCTTTCACTGAGGATGGACAGCATGATCAGCCCGGGAACGATAAAGGCGCCGTAACTGACGCTGTCGACGGTACCCATACGCTTGCCGATGGCGGCGCCGAACACCACGAAGTACAGCGAGGTCGACAGCACCGGCGAGGCGATGCTCTGCATCAGCGTGCGGAAGGTTCGCGCCATTTCGAAACGGTAGATCGCGCGGATCGCGTGCACGTTCATGCGCGGTTACTCACCAGTCCGACGAAGATATCCTCGAGCGAGCTTTCGCTGGAATGCAGATCCTTCACCTCGATGCTGAGCTCACTCAGGCTGCGCAACAGGTTCGGAATGCCGCTCTCGCGGCTGTGCGCATCGAAGGTGAATACCAGCGCACGGCCGGCATCACCGAGCTCGAGCGGATAGCCGGCCAGCGGCTCCGGAATGCGCGCCAGCGGCTGCTGCAGCTGCAGTGTCAGTTGCCGCTTGCCGAGCTTGCGCATCAGTACGTCCTTATCCTCGACCACGATCAGTTCACCTCGGTTGATGACGCCGATGCGGTCGGCCATCTCCTCCGCCTCTTCGATGTAATGGGTCGTCAGAATGATGGTTACCCCGCCGTCACGCAGCCGACGCACCATCTGCCACATGTCACGCCGCAACTCGACGTCCACACCCGCGGTCGGCTCGTCGAGAAACAATATCTTGGGATCGTGCGACAACGCCTTGGCGATCATCACGCGCCGTTTCATGCCGCCCGACAGCGTCATGATCTTGGAGTCCTTCTTGTCCCACAGCGAGAGCTCGCGCAGCACTTGTGCGCAGTGGGCATCGTCGGGCGCACAGCCAAAGAGACCACGACTGAAGCGCACCGTCGCCCACACGCTCTCGAACGCGTCGGTGTGCAGCTCCTGCGGCACCAGCCCGATCTCACTGCGTGCGGCGCGGTAGTCGCGTACGACGTCGTGGCCATCCGCCGTCACCGTGCCGGCACTCGGCGTGACGATGCCGCAGATGATGCTGATCAGCGTGGTCTTGCCCGCGCCATTGGGTCCGAGCAGCGCGAAGATTTCGCCGCGGTAAATGCTCAGATCGATGTTGTTGAGCGCGATCAGCCCGCCGGCGTAGGTTTTGCGCAGTCCGGAGACGGTGAGTATCGGCGCGGCGGATTCATGGTCTCGGGGAAGCGCGGGCAATGCGGGCACGCGGGCGTCTTTCAGGACGGAACGTCCGTCGGTCGTCGTGGGGCGCATATCCTAGCGCTTTGGCCGCCCGGCGCGGCGTGATTGCGGCGGTCCGCTCAGGCGTCGCGATCAAAAGCATCGACACTCTTCGGCCAGTCCTGCTTGAGCAGCCGCGACAGAGCCCGGTCCGCCAGCAGACGGCCGCCTGTCTGGCAGCGCGCGCAGTAGTTGGTCTCGTTGTCGGCGTAACGGATCCGTTGAACCGGCGTGCCGCACACCGGGCACGGCAGGCGGAAACGTCCATGCACCGCCATGTCGTCGCGAAAGGCGGTGACCTTTTCCGGGAAACCCCCGGCGGCCTGGCGCCGCAGCCGCTCGGTCCACAGCTGCAGCTGCGCGCGAACCGCCTCGTACAGACGCGCCACCCCCGCATCATCGATGCGGCCGCTCAGCATGACGGGCGAAAGCCGCGCGGCATGCAGGATCTCATCCGAGTAGGCGTTGCCGATGCCGCTGAACAGCCGCGGATCAGTTAACGCACGCTTGAGAGTGTGGTTCTGGCTGCGCAGGCGTGCGGCGAATTCCGCCAGGCTCGCTTGCGCCACCTCCAGGCCGCCGGGGTCCTGCAGGCGCAGCTGTGTCTCCCCGGCCAGCAGATGCAGAGATGCACGGCGCTTGCTGCCGGCCTCCGTGAGAGTCAGCAGGCCGTTGTCGAATTCCAGCCGTGCCAGCGCTGCGCGCTTACTCGGCGGCGAGCCTTGCGGGAACCAGTGCAGACGGCCCGCGATCATGAGGTGGAATACCAGCCACAGGTCGCCTTCGAACCCCACGGCGAGCCGTTTGCCGATGCGGCGCAGGTCAGTGACGCGCCGGCCCTCGAGCGCCGCAGGAGGTGGCTCCACGGTGCGCAGCAGGAACGGCGAGGATAGCCGTACCCGCTCGAGGCGATGGCCGAGGATGCGCTCCTCGAGCGCCTCCTTATATACGGTCAGGTCCGGAAGTTCAGGCACGATCCGAGCTGCTCCTGCGAATTCAGCGTGGGCTGAGAGCCTGTCGTCGCAGGCGGCGCCTGCCGCCCAGGTAGACGGCAGCGCCGCTCAGCAAGAGCAACAAGGTCATGCCCGCGACCTTGAGGACTGCCAGCCACGGATCGGCTTCTTCGGGCGGCGGCACGAACGCCAGCACAATCGAGCCGCCGCTCGTCGCCAGGCCGAGCAGCGCGAGCACGATCACCGTCAAGCGCCCGCCTGGAATCCGCACGCTAGCGCCCACGGATGTCCCGCCGGTCAGCTTGATGGCCGCCGCGAACAACCACAGAAAGGGCAGCATGGAGCCGACTACCATCATTTCAATGAGTACGTTGTAGGCGCCGCGCACCGAGGTGCCGCTCTGGCCGATGACGACCAGCAGGGCCACCAATACCGCCTGGGTCCAGATGGCGACCACCGGCGAGCCGTACACCGGGTCCATGCGGGTGAAGCGCGCCGGCAGATAGCTGTCGACCGCGGCCGAGGCGGGAATCCGTGCCAGTGCGCCGATCCACAGCGAAAGGCTGCCCACCCGGTCGAGCACGACGCACAGCGCGCCCACGGCGATCAGCCAGGTCAGACCGAGCCGCCCGGCGGCGCCACGTATCGCTTCCATCACGCCATAGACTCCGCCCGCGCGCTCGGGCGGAATGGCGAGCAGCACGCTCGCCGTGCCGAAGATGTACACCGCGGCGATCAGGGGTGCCGCCAGCAGCAGAGCCCGGGGGATGGTACGGCGCGGATCGCGGATCTCAGCGCTCATGAACGAGGCCGCCTCCGGCCCGGTCCAGCAGAAGGCGAGTGTCGACCAGAAGATCACATCATTCAGCCGGAACGCGGGCACGATCGTGTGCCGATTGATGATCGTGGCTGAACCGAAGCGCCACCAGCTCGCCAGCGCCGGCAGTACCAGGAGCGCAGTGCCGATCCAGCGAGCCATGGCGCCGGCGCTGTTGAGCCACTTGGCCACCCCGAGACCACGGATGTTCAGAACCACGGCGAGCGCGAGCACTGCTACCGAGAAAGCTATGAAGTACCCCGGGCTCGCACCGCCCACGTCACGGCCCGGCGAGCTGAGCAGCGCGCTGCCGGCGGCGAAGTACAGCACACTCGGCAGAAACGCGAGCGTGCCGGTCCAGTAGGTCCAGCCGGTCATGAAGCCCGCCAAGGGTCCGAACGCCCGCTTGCTCCACCCGTACAGACCTCCTTCGACCGGGTAGCGGGCTGCCAGGACCACGACGCACACTGACAGCGGCAGGAACATGCCGAAGCCGCCGAGCACCCAGACGATGAGCGAGCTCGGGCCGATCGCGGCGGCCACCGCAGTCCATTGCAGGCTGCAGCCGGCCGTCACCATGAACAGCATGACGTCGGTGACGCCGAGCGCGGGCCGTGGCTGCTTCGCGCCAGAGTCCAATCTCTTCCGTCCCCCCGCGACCGGGTGTTGTTTCTTGTGCGGGCGACCTTACCCGCCTGGGCGCGCTAATTCACGTCGTTGACTTTTCCCGGGCGGAGGGTCAATTTCCGGGCTCATTTGCGGCCCGCGCTGTCTGCGGTCTCGCCGCAGCGAGGTCGCCATGCAACTGCCGTCGTCCGTCACGAGCCCCGCGCTGCGCAGCGCGCTGCAGTTCGCGCCCGTCGTGGCGCTCGTGCTGGGCTGTGCCGCCTCGACTGGTTCAGTGCGCGCTGCCTCCACGCCGGCGCCGGTCAAGATCGCGGTGTTCGGGTTTGAACTCGAAGACGACAGTCCGGCGGCGCTGCTGCTCGACAAGCGTACCAGCCGCAGCGCCACGCTGGAGCGGGCCACCGATGAAGCGGGCCACGAACTGGTGCAGTCGGGCCGCTTCAGCATCGTCGACGGCAACACATCCGCTGCGAAGGCGGTCAAGGAAAAAACGCTGCGCAACTGTGACGGTTGCGAGGCACAGCTGGCACTTGAGCTCGGGGCCCAGCAATCCCTGATCGGCATCGTCAGAACCGTCACCCAAACAGACTACTACGTGCTCATCCGCATCCGCGACGCCCACAGCGGCAAGGTGCTCGACCAGGAGGAGGCGAACTTCGCCGGCGATGACACCGGCTGGCCGAGCGGGGTCCGCATGTTGATCAAGCACCAGGTGCTACCGAGTCTGGACCAGCTCGCGGGCAGCTCCGCGCAGCGCGCGGAGCCCGGCACAAGCCATTGATTGTCCGGCGCATGAAAATTTGCATCATGTGCACAGCAGTGATGCATTAGTCTCATCGCTCTCCCACGATCGGAATTGCTCCATGCTCGAGGACCCCATGAACCCGCTGGCGGCGCAGTCAGATTCGCTGAGTCGCTTCGACCTGCGTCGCATCGGGGTGCACCCCGATTACTGGTACCCACTCGCCTGGTCGCGTGAACTGGCTCCGGGGCGCGCCATCGGACGGCGCTTCGCCGGCGAACCCATCGTGCTCTATCGTGGCGAACAGGGCGGCGTGTTTGCCCTCGAAGACCGTTGCGCCCACCGGCAGGTGCCCTTGCATCTCGGCGTGGTCTCGGGCGACCGCATCAAGTGTCACTATCACGGCTGGACTTACGACTGCGCCGGGCGCTGCGTCAGCGTTCCCTATCTCGGCAAGGAGCGGCTGCCGAACGGTGTGCGCAGCTACCCCGCCTGCGAGCTGGACGGAATGATCTTCATCTTCCCGGGTGACCCGACGCTGGCGCAGGCGCGCCTGCCGACGACGCTCGGATCGTTCCGCAACAAGGCATTCAAGACGCGGCCGTTATATCGCGAGGTCGCCTGCCACTACACCTTCATGCACGAAAACCTGTTCGACATGAATCACCAGTTCATGCACCGACGCTACATGGGGTCGATCAAGGCGCATTGCATTGGCCGCGACCACGGCGACCGCTGGGCGCAGGTGGAGTACAGTTTCAAGCGCACCGCCGGTCACTCAACCCTGGGCGAGCAGGTCATCGTGGATCTGGTGCGCAAGCGCCACGAAAAGAAAGTCGGCTTCAGCGACCGGATGCGGATACGCACGGATTATCCGACGCAGAATCTCAAGGTCTGGGTCGGCCGCGACGTGCACGACAGCGCCGATCCGGTGTTGGACGTATGGCTGTGCTACACGCCGGTGGATGCCGAACAGCGTACCAACCACACCTTCGGTTATCTGTCGGTCAAAAAACCGGCGATCCCCGGGTTGATCCATATGGTCTGGCCGTTCGTCGTCTGGTTCACGGAGAATATCTTCCGGGAAGACAAGGAGATCGTGGAGTACGAGCAGCAGGCCCACGACGCGCAGGGTGCTGACTGGAACAACGAAATATTCCCCGCGCTACGCGACCTGCGCACGGTCCTGGGTCGCTGCGGCAAGCCCATCTGCCCGTAGCAACCGCGGTTGCAAACGACTGCCCAACGCGCTGCTGCACCCTGAGGAAACATCCGCGCTCGCCGCGGTTGACTCTTTGAGCGCAAGCTTGGATTGTTCGCGCCTGCATGTCTGACGAATCACCCGCCTCCCCCACCCGTCCGCCGCCGTCGGTGTTCCTCAGCTATGCCTCCGAGGATCGCAAGGCCGCGCAGGCACTGCGGGACGCGCTGCCGGCGTATGGCCTGGAGGTGTGGTACGACGAGAGCGGTCTGGATGGCGGCGATGCCTGGGATCAGAAAATCCGCCGCCAGATCCGTGAATGCGATTTCTTCATGCCGGTCATATCGGCACAGACCGAGGTGCGCCCGGAGGGTTACTTCCGTAGGGAATGGCGCCTCGCGGTCGAGCGCACCCAAGACATGGCCGACGATCACACCTTTATTCTGCCGGTCGTCATTGACGACACCGCGCAAGCCGGGGCGCGCGTGCCGGAGAAGTTTCTCGCCGTGCAATGGATGCGGGTTCCCGGCGGGCAGCCCAGCAAAGCGCTCGAGGCCCGCTGTCGCCGGCTGGTCGCCGGTGAGCAGGCCGCGCCGGCGAGCTCGCGCCGGACTCCGGAGCAGCCCGCTGCAGTGCGCGCCCCGGCGGCGCGGCGCGCCTTTCCCGAGTTTCCGCACGAAGAGCCCGGGCAACGCATCCGCTTTTGGGCCCACATCATCGGCTGGGCCTGCAAAACGCTGTGGATCGCTTTCCAGCGCCTGCCGAAGTGGGTGCGCATCCTGATCTACCTGTGGCTAGCCGTCCTGGCGCTCTCCAAAGGGTGCACCGGCCATCACGCAGAACGACTCTCATCGGCCGATGCCGACAAGATCCGCGCGATCACCAGCAACTATCAGGGCAGCCTCAACAGGGCAGACCTCAGCAAACTGGGTGAGCAGATCGCGCACGAGATCGCCCCCCAGGGCAAACGCGCGCACAGCGCGCTCATCGCCATCCCGTTCAGTGCGCCGCCTGACGATGCTGCCGCACAAACGATCGCTGCCAAGACGTTCGCGGCGACTTACGGGCGGGTTGCCGTCTCAGAGCACGGCGCCGTCGACCTGGCGCCCGATCCACTGCCCTCGCAGGCCCCGGCCGACGCCGCCGCGCGCGGTCGCGCACAACACGCGCAGTACGTGCTCTACGGCGGCGTCGATACCAAAGCGCAGCCGCAAAGCCTGCGTATCGCACTCGTCGACGTGAGCGACGGCTCGCTGGTGTGGTCGGCCGACTACCCGGTGAGCCAGGCCATTCCCGAACAGATCGCCGCCGACGTGGACGCCAAGGTACGCGACCTGAGCGACGATGATTGACGCCTGTGGAGACTCGCCTCGCCGAAAACTGCCGGCTCGATCGGGCGTTTGCGTGTGTTGAACGCCCGATCGAGCCCGTCGCAGCCCACCTCAACCCGTCAGAATTTCACCCGCCCGCCGAACATGAAGGTCGTCTGCGATTCGCTCCCGGTGGTGCCATCGGCAGTGGTGCCGGGGAATCCGTTGGCGAGACCGTCGGTGACCTCTGAATAGTTCACGCCGACATACAGGTCGTAGTGCTTGTTGAACACATAGTCCACCACGAACGAGCCTTCGTAGAAATCACCGGAGCACAACAGCCCGGCGCCGCTGCAGCCGATGCCCTGCGTCCCGGTCGAGCCCAGGCCGATCGTCCAGCTGTTCTGGTTGATGTGGTAAGCCGCGGCGACCAGATTGAGTCCGGAGCTGAAGACGTAGCGCGCGCCCAGCCACTCCATGTTGTAGATCGCCGAGTTGTTGATGTTGATACCGATGTTGAGCGGATAGCTGCCCTGCGACTCGCCGGAGGAATACTGGGAGTTATTCGCCTTCTGAAGGTGCGAGTAGCCGGCGTAGACCGTCAGTTTGTCCTTGGTCGCGAAGTCGAAGGTGTACTTGCCCATCAAGTTCCAGGCCGTGTCGTCGGAAAGGTAGGCGGCCAGCCCCGCCGGCGGCAGACCGGGTCCGGCCGGCGTGGTGAGGGGATTCACACCGCCATTATCGAAAGAGCTGCGTAGATTGACCGCGCCCTTCTCGTTCTCATAGGTCGCATCAACCGCGAAGCCGGCGAGATTTGCGCCGATCTCAGCTGCGTACGCCTTACCCAGAATACCCGTGTCCTGGCCGCCGTTGGAGTACATGAGGGCGACGTGGACCGGGCCGTTCTGGTAGCCGTACCTGACGGAATTGTCCCAGCGCGCGGCCTCGGTGCTGCCACCGCCAGCATTGAAACCGGAGTAACCGAGGAACGAGAACGCATACGACAATGTCTGCGGATCAAACACCGCCAGCGCATCGAGCTGCAGGGAATTGTGCCGTCCAATCGTCAGCTGCCCGAACGTCGGGTTGCCCATGCCGCCCCACAGCATGCTGTTGAAAGCCTGGCCGCAGCGGCTGCTGTCGGCATTGGCAGTCTGATTGCCCTGCTTGTTCGCGCTGTTGGTGGCAATACTGGCGCAAGCATCGGTCAGCTGTCCGGACAGTGGATTGAAGCCGGTCTCGGCGCGGGCCACCAGGCTCCAGTCGTTGCCGATCGACTGGTTGACGCGGATGCCGATCTTGGACTGCTCGAGTCCGCTCTCGGCCACCGTCGACTGTGATCCGGAAAAGTTGCGCGTAGTGGTGAACGCCTGATATTCCAGCCCGCCCACGTATTGGCTGCTGAGTGGCACCCCCTTGCTCTGATAGGCATAACCGATGTCGACCGTGCCGTAGACGGTAATGCCGCCCAGCGACAGACTGTCTGGCAACGGATCCTTGAGTTCCGCGCTGGCGGAAGCCGCCGCAGTCAGCAGGCCGATGGTTGCTGCAAGCAGATAACTTCTATTCATATTCCTCCCCCTCGATAAAAGGATTCATAGCTCACCGCGTCGCCGGAGCTGACAGCTGCGCTGAGGAACAGCGCGAGATGACTGGTCAGGTTTGATGTGACCACGCTGGGCACCTATTGCAGACGCCGGTCCTTGGTCTCCGGCAGGAACAGGAAGCCGATCACCACCGTCATCAGCGCGACGATGATGGGATACCGCAGCCCGTAGTAGATGTCGCCCGTCAGCGCGACCAGCGCGAAGGCCACTGGCGGCAAGAACCCGCCAAACCACCCGTTGCCGATGTGATACGGCAGCGACATTGAGGTGTAGCGGATGCGCGCGGGGAACAGCTCAACCAGCCACGCCGCTATCGGTCCGTACACCATGGTGACGTACAGGACCAGGATCCACAGCAGCAGCAGCACCATCGGATAGTTGATCTGCTCGGGATCCGCCTTCACGGGGTATCCGGCCGCCTTGAGCTTCTCGCCCAGGTCCTTGGTGAACTTGGCGCTCGCCGCCTTGAAATCGGCGGCCGGCATGCTGGCGCCATCTACCGAGGTGACCTCGCCGCTGCCGATGCGCACCACGGCGGTGCTGCCGCCAGGCGCGCTCTGATTGGTGTACGGCACGCCCGCCTTCGCCAGCGCCGCCTTGGCGATGTCGCAGGACTTGACGAATTTCTTCTTGCCCACCGGATCGAACTGAAAGCTGCAGGCGCTGGGGTCGGCCACCACCGTCACGGGCGACTGCGCCGAGGCGCTTTCGATGGCCGGGTTGGCGTAATGCGTGATGCCGTGGAAGATCGGGATGTAGGTCACCGCCGCCAACAGGCAGCCGAGCAGTACGATCTTCTTGCGGCCGATCCGATCGGACAGGCTGCCGAACAGTACAAAGAACGGCGTGCCCAACAGTAGCGCGCCGGCGATCAGCAGATTGGCCGGCTGTGCGTCCACCTTGAGGACCTGCGTGAGGAAGAACAGCGCGTAGAACTGTCCCCCATACCACACCACCGCCTGTCCGGCAGTGGCGCCGAGCAGCGCGAGAATCACGATGCGCAGATTGCCCCAGCGCGCAAATGACTCGGTCAACGGAGCCTTGGAGCGCGTGCCGGAGGCTTTCATCTCGAGAAACACCGGCGACTCGCGCAACTGCAGACGGATGTACACGGAGATCGCCAACAGCACGATCGACACCAGGAAGGGCAACCGCCAGCCCCAGGCATCGAACTGCTCGGAGCCGATCATCTTGCGGGTGAACAGGATCACCAACAGACTCAGAAACAGGCCGAGCGTCGCCGTGGTCTGGATCCAGCTGGTGTAGAAGCCGCGCCTGCCCTCGGGCGCGTACTCGGCGACATAGGTCGCCGCGCCACCGTACTCGCCCCCGAGTGCCAGTCCCTGCAGCAGCCGCAGCGCGATCAGGATCACCGGCGCGATGACACCCGCCTGCGCGTAGCTCGGCAGCACCCCGACCAGTGCGGTCGAGAGCCCCATGATCACGATGGTGATAAGAAAAGTGTGCTTACGACCCACCAGGTCGCCCAGACGCCCGAACACGAGCGCGCCAAACGGCCGCACCGCGAAGCCCGCCGCAAAAGCCAGCAGCGCAAAAATGAAACCGGTGGTCTCGTTGACCCCGGAGAAGAACTGCTTGGAGATGACCGCCGCGAGCGAGCCGTAGAGGTAAAAGTCGTACCACTCGAACACGGTTCCCAGGCTTGACGCGAAGATCACGCGCCGGTGCGCAGCGTCGATCCCCTGCTGATTTGCGGGCATGGTCGTGGCCACGGGCAGGCTCCTCTTTATGTTCTGTCGTTGTGTCGTGCTGCGTTGCAGAGCATCCTGCAGCCGCTGGCGCGCCCTTGCGCCCGCCGGCGTGGAAGCTTGTTCTGGGCGCGGGCCGGCGAACATTCGACCTTAGTCGAAGACAGCGCTCCGCCGCGCCTGTCATTCGACTAAAGTCGTAGAAGAGGAGCTGGAGCGCAGTGCGCGCAAGCCTACTGTCGGCCGCGGCGGTTTATTCTATGGACATAACTCGCAACGTCAGGATTGTGTCGCAATCAGCGCGGCGCAGCAGCACAATAGCGCGGGCGAACCGCTCGCTTCGGGACGCATGCGAACCGGCCAATGCGCTACGAAGTCCTTGTAGTTGATGACCATCCGCTGTTCCGCGCCGCTCTCGCGGGTGCGGTAGCGGGCGCGTGCAGCGACTGCGAGTTTCTCGAGGCTGACTGTGTCGCTTCTTTGTTCGACACGCTCGAACAGCATCCGCGCACCGACCTCGTGCTGCTGGACCTGAACCTGCCGGGAGCGTATGGCTTCTGCGCGCTCGCTCACCTGCGCGGTTCGCGGCCTGAGCTGCCGATCATCGTGGTTTCCGCGACCGACGATCCACGCACGATCCGTCAGGCTTTGCTGTTCGGGGCTCAGGGGTTCATATCCAAATCCGCCGGTGCCGACACCATCGGCCGCGATGTCCAGGCGGTCTTGCGCGGTGAGACGGTGACACCGTCCGGATGCGAGGCAGACCCGACCTCGGAGAGCGATGCGGCGGCGCTGGATCTGGCGCAGCGCATGGCACAACTGACCGCCCAGCAGTTTCGCGTATTCGGCATGCTGTGCCTGGGGCGGCTCAACAAACACATCGCCTATGAGCTGCAGATCACCGAGGCGACCGTTAAAGCGCACATGACGGCGATCATGCGCAAGCTGGGTGCAGCCAACCGGACGCAGGCAGTTCTCTTGGCCGGACACCTGCTGCTCGAGCCGCAGCAGTTGAAAGTGCCGCTGGAGGAATCCGACTGGGAATCAGGCTGCTGAGCTGCGCGTCAGCCGCAGCTTGAAGGCACTCAACAGCGCCCGCAATGCGGCCGGCCGCAGCGGTTTGTGCAGCAAGGGCACGGCGGCGCGGCGCGCCGCGCGGGTCAGCTCCGCGGCATGGTCTGCGGTGATCAGCGCCCGCGCGATGCTCGCGCCGGCGAGCTCGCTCACGCGCTCCAGCAGTTCCAACCCGTTCATGCCGTCGCCCAGGTGGTAGTCGGCGAGTACCGCATCTACAGCCTGCGAACTGACCAGCTGCAGCGCCTCGCGCGGCGCCTGCGCCTTGAACACGCGCACGCCCCACTGTTCGAGCAGTGCCTGCATGGCATCGAGAATCGTCAGATCGTTGTCGACGACCAGGACCTTGAGTGCGTGCAGCCCGGCAGTATCCGGCGGCGCCGCAGGCGGCCGATGACGTTCGGGACGGCGCTCCTGAGCCACCCGCGGAACGCGCACGCCGAATGCGGAGCCGCGCCCGGGCTCACTATGCAGGGTCAGTTCATGGTTGAGCAGCCGGGCCAGCCGGTCGCAGATCGACAGCCCCAGGCCCAGGCCCTTCTCGCCCCAGGGTGAGCCCTGCTGCAGACGGCTGAATTCGACGTACAGGTGCTCGCGCTCCGCCGGGGAGATACCGGGCCCGGTATCGTAAACGCAGACCTCCAGCTCCGCGCCACGACGCCGGCAGCCGATCAGCACCCCGCCGCGCTGGCAATAGCGTAGTCCGTTGGACACGTAGTTCTGCAGGATACGGCGCAACAACACTCGGTCACTGCGCACCGTCTCGCGGCAGCCGACCACCTGCAGGCGCAGGCGGCGCGACTGTGCCAGTGGTGCGTACTGACGCCGCAAATCGTCCAGCAGCTCGCCGATGGCGAAGGTGGCGACGTCCGGGCGCGTGACGCCGGTGTCTAGCTGCGCCATGTCGAGCAGATCGCGCAGCAGCTCTTCGGCCGCGCGCATCGAGCCGTCGATGCGACTGGTGAGCTCAGTGAGCTCCGGATAGCTGGTGGCACGCGCCTCCAGCGCCGAGACGAACAGCCGCGCGGCGTTCAGTGGCTGCAACAGATCGTGACTCGCCGCGGCAACGAAGCGCGTCTTGCCGAGATTGGCTGCCTCGGCTTGCAGTTTGGCGGCGCGCTGCGCATCGAGGGCTTCGCGCAGCTCGCGGGTGCGCTGCTCGACGCGCGCTTCGAGCTCCTGCTTCGCTTCGCGCAGTGCCTGCTCGGTGCGCTTGAACTCGGTGATGTCCGTGTAGGTCGAGACATAGCCGCCGCCGGCCATCGGCTGGCCGTTGATGCTGAACACCTGACCATTCTGGCGCTCGCGCTGAAAGGTGTAGGCGGTACCGGCGCGCATGTGCGCGAGGCGCTTGGCCACCTGCTGCTGCGGATCGCCGGGCCCGAACTCGCCACGTCGGGCGTTCCAGCTGATCAGATCGGCCACCGGGCGGCCGACATACACCATGTCGCTCGGGTAATCAAACAGCTCAAGATAGCGGTGGTTCCAGGCGACCAGATTCATCTCCGCGTCCACGACACTGATGCCCTGCGTGACATTTTCCAGAGTGGCGGCCAGCAGCTGCCGACTGAACCGCAGCTCCTGCGAGGTTTCGTCCAATAGTTCGGCGACCTCGTCGACGTTGAGTCCCTTGC
Organism: Steroidobacteraceae bacterium; assembly: GCA_035487135.1. Lineage (GTDB taxonomy): Bacteria > Pseudomonadota > Gammaproteobacteria > Steroidobacterales > Steroidobacteraceae > 13-2-20CM-66-19. The sequence goes on from DATHMN010000120.1 coordinate 53,695, forward strand.
GCCGTAGCGCATGCGTCAGCACGATGCGCGCCGAGGAAGCACCGATGGAACCCGCGAGCGCCCGCTCGACGTACTGCAATAAGCCGCGGTCGACGGGATCGGCGTGCTTGTACTGCGCGCGGCCCGACAGCGCGCCATACTCCGTGAGCGCGCGGCGCGCCGCGGGTGCGCCGATGATGCGTGCCGCGACCGCCTCCAGATCGCCCACTCTGGCCGAAAGCGTCGCGCGCTTGGGCACCGCGAACACGCGCGCGGCACGGCGTTCTTGCGCTGAGGCGCCGCGCAGCAGCGAGGCCGTCACCAGGATGATCACGTTCAAGGCCAGGGAGAACAGCGCCACCGGCCCGACGATTCCGTGGCTGGAATAGTTGGCGATCGCGGGCGGCCACAGCCAGTTGAACAGTGGATGGTGCGCAAAGTCATGCGGCGGCGGCATGTTGCCGGCAACCAGATTTGGCAGGAACAGCAGGTATCCCCAGGCGACGAAGCCGGCGAACATTCCCCAAAACACGCCGGTGCGGCTGGCACCCTGCCAGTAAAGCGCGGCCAGCAGCCCCGGAGCGAACTGCGCCATCGCCACGAACGACAACATGCCGATGGATGCGAGGCTGCTCGATCCTGCGGTCGAGCGGTAATAGGCGAATGCAAGTAAGGCCAGCGCAACGATGACGAAACGCCGCAGCCACAGAACGCGGCGTCCGAGATTCGCTGCTGCCGCCAGTCGCCGGTGCCACAGCAACGGCACTGCGAGATCGTTCGAAATCATGGTGGAGAGCGCGATGCTCGCCACGACCACCATTGCGGTCGCTGCCGACAGGCCGCCGAGGAACACCAGCACGGCCAGCCAGGGCGCGCCGTAGGCGAGCGGCAATCGCAGGATCAGGGTGTCTGAGCCTCCCGGCAGCGGGTGGCCGCTGCCGACGGCGAGTGCCACGATCGGCACCACAAACACGGAGAACATTCCCAGATACAAGGGCAGAATCCAGCGGGCGCGGCGCAAGTCACTGCTGTCGGCGCACTCGATCACCGTCACCTGGAACTGGCGCGGCAGGCAGAAGATGGCGGCCGCCGCCAACAGCGTGGCGACGTAAGTGTTGGCGTTGAAGAGTGTCGCGGTGCTGCGCAGGCCCGCCGGCAGCTCGAACGGCCGGCCCCTGAGCTCGAGCCACGCATACAGCCCCACCGCGACGAAAGCCGTGAGTTTGAGCAGCGACTCGAAAGCAATCGCCAGCATGAGCCCTTCGTGATGTTCCGTGGCATCAACGCGGCGGGCGCCAAACAGCACCGCAAACAGCGCCATGAGCAGCGCGACGTACAGTGCCGAGTCGTGATACCACGGCGCGGGGCCACTGCTGGCCGTGGTAAGCGCGGCGATGCTGGCGGCGACCGCCTTGTACTGCAGGGCCAGATACGGCACCGCGGCGGTCACCGCGATGATGGTCACCAGCAGAGCGAGTGATCGGCTCTTGCCAAAGCGCGATCCGATGAAGTCCGCGATGGAGGCGACTTTGTGCGCCCGCCCGGTTTCGACCAGACGCTCGAGAAACGGCAGCGCCAGCAGAAAGACCAGGGCCGGACCGACGTAGATGGGCAGGTAGCCCCAGCCTTCGCGCACTGCCGTGCCGACCGCCCCGTAGAAAGTCCACGAAGTGCAGTACACACCGAGCGCCAGCCCGTAGATATACGGCCGCAGCCGCTGGCGGTTGGGGTAGACCTTGCGCCGGTCGCCGTAAAAAGCGATCGCAAAGAGGAATGCCAGATATGCCACTGCCATCGCCGACAGCAGCCAGCCAGACAACATGAGTCCCCCTCCTGTTGCGCGCGGCCCGCCCCACTGCGCCTGTTGTCTTCTGCGGTCGCCCTCGGCGTGTGGGACGCGCCCACTCTACTCAAATCATTCTAGTCCGGGTGAGTCTGGCGCCGCCACAGCAGCGCACGGCATGGTTACGACTCTTTTCATAAGATCAAAATTGCAAAACCCCACCCACAGCAGCCGGCCGCGGCCCGCCACGCCGGCGCGGCGCTCGCTTGGCAAGCGCCGCGCGGCCACTGACAATGCGCAGGGTGAGGCCGCCGCCACGCGAGCTGCCAGCTACACAGGAATTCAGATGCGTAATGCGATTGCCGCGCGCCGGCTGGCGCGCGTGCTGGGCACGGTAACGGCTGCGATTCTGCTCGCTACCCCGGTCTTGGCGGAAGTGGACAACGCAAGCCTTGCGGACGAGCTGCATGGCACTGACTGGGCGGAATACGGCCGCACCTTTAGCGAGCAGCGCTTCAGCCCGCTCGAGCAGATCAACCGTCAGACTGTGCCGAAGCTCGGCCTCGCCTGGTCGCTCGAGCTCCCCGAGTGGAATGTGTCGAGCGCTCCCGTCGAGGTGGACGGGGTGATCTACATCGCGGTCGGATTCAGCGTCGTCTACGCGGTTGATGCGACCAGCGGCAAGATCTTGTGGAGCTACGACCCTCAGATCGCTCCCGAAAAGATGCACTTCGCCTGGGGCATCCGCGGCTTGTCCTTCTGGAAAGGCAAGGTCATCGCCGGCGTGCAGGACGGGCGGCTGTTCGCGCTCGATGCCCGCAGCGGCAAACTGCTGTGGGAGACGCTGACCACGCAACCGGGTGACAACCGCTACATCACCGGCGCACCGCGGGTTTTCAACGGCAAGGTCATCATCGGTCACGGCGGTGCGGATTTCGGTCACGTGCGCGGCTACGTCAGCACCTACGATGCCGAGAGCGGCGCGTTGCTGTGGCGCTGGTACATCGTGCCCGGCGATCCGGCCAAGGGTTTTGAGAACCAGGCGATGGCACGGGCCGCCAAGACGTGGAACGGGCAATGGTGGAAGTTCGGCGGCGGCGGCACTGCATGGAACGCCATGACCTACGATCCGGACTACAACCGCATCTACATCGGTACCGGCAACGGCGGCCCATGGAATGCGAAGCTGCGCAGTCCCGGCGGTGGCGACAATCTATTTCTGTGCTCGATCGTGGCGCTGGATGCGGACACCGGCGCGTACGTCTGGCACTACCAGACCTCGCCCGGCGAGAGCTGGGATTTCACCTCGACCATGGACATCGTGCTGGCGACGCTGCCAATCGACGGCCAACCGCGCAAAGTGCTGCTGCACGCTCCCAAGAACGGCTTCTTCTACGTCATCGATCGCGCTACCGGAAAACTGCTTTCGGCCGAGAAGCTCGGTAAGGTCACCTGGGCCAAGCGCGTCGATCTCGCCAGCGGCCGCCCCATCGAGAATCGCGGCGTGCGCTACGAGGACGGTGAAGCACTCATGTGGCCCGGCTCCGGTGGCCTGCACAACTGGCAACCGATGGCCTTCAGTCCGGATACCGCACTCACCTACATACCGGCGCATGAGATGGCCGGTTATTACAACGACCGCGGCATCGATGCGCGCACCTATGACATGGAGCGCGACGGGCCGATGGGCATCAACGCGTTTCACGACGACATCCCCATCAGCGCGGGCAGCAGTTCGCTCATGGCGTGGGATGCGGTGCAACGCAAGAAGATCTGGGAAGTGCCGTTGCCCGGTGCCACCAACGGCGGCGTCATGGCGACGCATGGCGGGCTCGTGTTCCAGGGACAGGCCGACGGCAACTTCGTGGCGCGTGACGATCGCACCGGCGCCGTCCTATGGAGCACGCCGATGGGCGTCGGCACGCAGGCACCTCCGATTACTTACAGTGTCGGCGGGCGGCAATACGTTTCGATCCTTGCCGGCTGGGCCGGCGGCCAGATGCTGCTGGGTTCGCTGAGTGCGCAGCACGGCTGGGTCGGGCGCGAACACCCGCGCCGACTACTGACCTACGTCCTGGGAGGAAATGCCGCGCTGCCGCCGTCGGCGCCACCCGCGCGGCCGACACCCGTAGACGATGCCTCATTCAAGGTCGATGCCGCGCTGGCGCTCAGAGGCCGCGGATTGTACGAGCGCTGTCTGATCTGTCACGGGGCGGGTGTGGTCGCAGGCGGGTTTGCGCCTGATCTGCGGGCCTCAGCGATTCCGCTCAACGCGCAGGCCTTCGCGGCGGTGCTGCACGGCGGTCTGCAGAGCCGCGGCATGCCGTCCTTCCCCGAGCTCAACACCGCGGATCTCACTGCCCTGCAGCACTACATCCGTGAGCGCGCGCGCTACAAAGCGTCCTTCAGCGAGCAGATTGGTGCCGCCTGGCACTACCTGATGCTGATGATCAAAATGCAGCTCAAGGCCTGGGGCTGGCTGTAAAGCACGCGGCCGGCCGCTGCGGGCGGCGCGGTGAAGCGACCCGGGCGAGCGTCGGGCGGTGGCGCGCGCCGTGGACACCAGTCCGCGCAAAAGAGTAAGTTTGCTGCTCCCGGAACGACCAACATGCCGGACAGCACTGCTGCACGCGGAGGTCACCTGACTCACGCGGGCATGCTGCGGCCGATGCCTTGCCGGCAGCACCGTCTCCGGACCCTAACCTAAGGAGCCTGCATGGACCGCCGCACGATGATGATCAGCACCGCCGTCGCGGCGGCGTTTGCCGCCGGCTCATCGCGGGTTCTCGCACAAGCCGGCAAGCGCTCCGAGTCGCTGAATGCGCTGTTCGACCAGTTCGTGAAAGAGAACCTGGATCTGTCGCCGACGCTGGTCACGGCACTCGGGCTCGATACCGGCACGCGCGCCAAGCAGAAGAGCGAGATCGATGACTCCTCCGAGGCGGGAATCGAGCGACAGAAAAAGCTGGTCGCCAGTCAGGTGGCGCGTCTCAAGGCGTTCGATCGCGCCACGCTCAGCCCGGCGGACGCGGTCAGCTACGACGTGGTGATGTACGGTCTGCGCACCAACGATGAGGCGAACCGCGCCTTCACTTACGGTCCGGGCGGCGCCGGTCAGCCCTATGTCATCAGCCAGCTCACCGGCAACTACCAGCAGGTGCCGGTCTTCCTCGACAACCAGCATACGATCGAGACCAAGGCGGACGCGGATGCCTACCTCGCACGCCTGAGCGCGTTCGCGATCTCAATGAACCAGGAAGTTGAAGTCGCGCGCCACGACATGGGCATGGGAGTGACCCCACCGGACTTCGTTCTGGCCAAGACGCTGATGCAGATGCAGGCCCTGCGTGCCCCGGCGCCCGAAGCCTCCTCACTCACTGAATCGGTGGTGCGGCGCACGCAGCAGAAGGGCATCAGCGGAGACTACGGCCGGCAGGCCGCGCTCCTGGTCAAGGAGAAGGTCTACCCTGCTCTGGATGGGCAGATCGCGGTGGTGCGCGACATGCAGAAGGGTGCGACCCACGCGGCCGGCGTCTCACGCCTGCCCAAAGGGCAGGAGTACTACACGGCCTCGCTCGTCAACTGGGCGACGACCGCGAAGACTGCCGCGGAGATCCACCGCCTGGGACTTGAGATCGTCAAGGAACAGACGGCGCAGATCGATGTGCTGATGCGCAAGCTCAACATGACGCAGGGCACGGTCGGCAGCCGTCTCAATGCGATGTACAAGGATCCAAAGCTGCTGTACGCGAATACTGATGCGGCCAAGGAGATCCTGCTTGCGGACCTGAACCGTCGCGTGCAAAGCATCCAGGCACAGCTGCCGCGTTACTTCGGCGCGCTGCCGAAGGCCGGTGTCCTGATCAAGCGAGTACCGAAGGAGGTCGAGGCCGGCTCGCCCGGCGGCCACTACGATCTGCCCTCACTCGATGGCAAGCGTCCCGGCATCTACTGGATCAATCTGCGCGACACCGGTGAGCAACCCAAATGGCTGCTGCCGACGCTCACCTACCACGAGAGCATTCCGGGTCACCACCTGCAGCTATCGATACAGCAGGAAGCAAAGCTGCCCATGCTGCGCAAGATGACCTTCTACAGTGCCTACGCCGAGGGCTGGGCGCTGTACGCAGAACAGCTGGCCGCGGAAATGGGCGAGTACGATAACGACCCGCTCGGTCACATCGGCCAGCTGCACGACTCGATGATGCGTGCGGTACGCCTCGTGGTCGACAGCGGCCTCCATGGCATGAACTGGAGTCGCGAGCAGTCGGTCACCTACTTCAGCGAAACCCTCGGCGACCCGCAGGCTACCGCCGTGACCGAAGTGGAACGTTACTGCGTCTGGCCAGGTCAGGCTTGTTCCTACATGCTCGGCAAGCTCACCTTTCTTGCTCAGCGCAGCAAGGCGCAACAGCGGCTGGGGTCCAATTACGATATTCGTAAGTTTCACGACTCGGTTCTGCTCGCCGGTGCCGTCCCGCTCGACGTGCTGGAACAGATCAACGCCTGAGCCGCGATGCCCAGGGGCCGCTCGGACGGGCAGGCATTCAGAAGCCTGAGCCTGGCACCGCGGGTGCGCCTGTCACACGTCCGTCACGCCGCAGCTGCGCGAATTCAGGCACTTAATGTGCCTTGAGCGCGCCGCCGGCTCGGCTCGACCCCACCTGCGCTTTTCAGTTGACGGCCGTCCCGGTGCGGAGCAGCCTAGATGCTCCGGGGATACAAAAGATCGACCCGCTGGAGCCATCGGCGCCTGCCGTGCCCGCTCCAGACGGGGAATCGCCCGAACAAGAACAACAGGACTGCATTATGGTGGGTCAGCTTTCACAGCCGGACGAGGCCGCCACCGACCTCGAGAAGACCGACGAACTGCCATCGCTCGATCTGGCCGCCTATGAGGGCGAAATTCTGGCCGCTGAGGCCGGTGCCACGCCGGCCGCTGTGCCAGCTGTGGAAAGCGCCGTGGACGAGCGGCGGGCCACGCCGTTGCCGGTCCTCCCGGTCGCCGACACACTCAGAGACATCGAGGCCTGGATCGCGCAGCAGGATGAGCGCACGCACGCGTATGAACGCACCCTCGATGAGGTGCAGCGCGCACGTGCTGATGCCCAGGCGCGCGCCGAAAACCTGGCGGTCGAACTCGAAATCGCGCAGAAAGCACTGCACACAGCACTGTGCCGGGCCAATGACGGCGAACGCGCCGCACTCGACAACGCCGCCATGGCCCGGGCAGCCGAAGCGCGCCTCGCACAGCTGGCGAGCGACCTTGAGGCCGCGCGCCGTGAAAGCGGCATTGGCGCCGAACGTGCCGCCGCGGGGGAATCCGAGCTCAGCCGCACGCGCGAGTCACTCGTTGCCAAGTCGCAGGAGCACGAGCAACTGCAGCAGCGTGAGTCCGAGCTGGCAAAGGCTCTGGAGACCCGGGCCCAGCGGATTTCGGAGCTGGAGCGTGAGCTGGCCACCCTACGCACCCAGTTCACGGATCTCGGCCGGGAACTCCAGCAGCGTAGCGAACATCTCGCCTCCGCTCAGGCCGCAAGCGTGGCTCAGCAGGCCACCACGGGCGAACTGACGCGCGAACGCGACGCGCTCGCAGCACGCATCGCGAAACTCACCGAGCGCTTTCAGGCTCGGCACTGGAAACGGGGTTTTTGGGAAAGCATGTGGCAGGAACTGGACACGCAGCTTGCGGATGCACACCAGCTACGCAACCGCGTCGAGTGCGAGCGCAGTGATTTTGCGGCACGCGTTGACCAGATGAGCGCGCAGCTGGTCGAACGCGACGCAACCATTGTCCAGCTGAAGAGTCACAGCGCCGGTCAGGTGAGCGCGCTCGAAGAACTCGCCACTACCCGCTCCCGCGAGCTGCAGGAGATCCGCTCGATTGGTGAGACACTCGCGACCGAGTTTAAGTCGCTCGAGGAACGTCATCGGTCCACGTCCGAGTCGCTCGCACTGCGGGAAACCGAGTTGGCGGAAGCGCATGCAACGCATGCTGGCATCCAGGGAGCTCTCGAGGAGCTCAAGGCCAGCGAAGCGGCCAGCCGCGCGCGTGTCAGCGAGTTCGAAGCCCTGGCGGCAGAACTCGTCACGACGTTGCAAGCGCAGACCGAGAGCGCACAGCGTGCCGCCGAATCCTTGAGCGCCCGTGAACGTGAGCTGGCCGACGAGCACACGCGTGCCACCATCTTCGAAGCGGAACTGCAGGCGGCGACGCATACACTGGCTGCTCAGGCCGCGAGCATCCACTCGAGCAATTCGGCGCTCGCCAATAGGGAAGCGCTGCTGGCGGCCGCGCAGGAGCGACTCAGCGAATTCGAGCGCGAGGCGAACCAGCAATCCGAGCGGCTCGCCGGCCTGCTGGCGGAGCGGGACCAGGCCAAGGTGCTGGCGGCGGAAGCGCACGCCGCACGGCTGGCAACCGAGGCAGACCTGAACGAGGCGCGCGGCGAACTGCACAGCCAAAGTGCGCGGGTGGTCACGCTCGATGCGGCGCAGCGGGAACTCGCGCTCGAACTCGAGCGCACGCGCGGTGCGCTGGATGAACGTGACCTGCAGCTGCGGCGCCTGGAGCGCTACGCGAACAGCAGTGCGCAGGTACTGAGCCGTATCAGGATCGGGATCGAGCGCGGCGAGCCCAGCCGGCGCGTTGACGCGCTCCCCGCAGCAGAATCCGACGCAACACTGGTGCCACTGAACGACAGCAACGCACCGCCGCTTCCGCTCGGTCGACACACCACCGTCGGCAGGGCACCGGAAAGCGATGTGTGTCTGAGAGACACATCGGTCAGCCGTCGGCATGCGGTCATTACGATCGGACCCAACGGCGCATTCATCGAGGATCTGCGCAGCGTCAATGGCGTGAAGTTGAACCGACAGCGCATCCGCCACGCCCGGCTCGCGGATGGTGACGTCATTGAGCTCGGCTCAAAGCTGTTCCGCTTTACGACGCCCGCCGCCAAGAGCGCCGACGCCGTCTGACATCGGTCGCAGTCGCGCGGGGCTCCTGCCCGCCCCCGCGCGGCCGGGCGTGGGGTGCCTGCCTCCACAGGCACTCAGGGCCCTGCACCCTCTCCATCTGGGCCGCCGACCGGCCGGATCACCCCACTGGCTGATACGAAATCAGCCGGCTTTACGCCCTTAACCCTAGGGACCTTTTTTTCGCAAGTTGGCCTTAACCGTCGAACCAACCAGGGGAGACCTCGACAATGAAACCGCGCTGCGCTCGAGATGCCAAGAGTCTCCCGTCCGTTGCCCTGGCGCTCGGGATGAGCGTTGCGCTGCTGGCGCTGGCGCCGGACAACCCTGCGCGCGCCACCGCGAATTCGAGTGCTGAACAGATGATCAGCATCGACCCACTGACCAAGTACACCCTCCCCGACCAGACCGCTTCGGTAATGCTTCCGCAGGGCTGGCACGTGACACATACCGGGATCGCTTTCATCCGCGCTGAGGGCCCCCAGGGCGAGCTTGGATTCTTCGGTCTGGTAGTGCCGGTGCATGACGCTCCGGCCAACGGGGCTCCGACTGCGGGCGCGGCGCTCAGCCAACCGTATGCTGCCGACACGGCTGACAAGATTCAACAATCGATTAACTGGGTGCGGGCCACGAATGGTCAGAGCGCGGTCCAGGTGAGTGTGGTCTCCCAGCAAGCGTTTACGGCCCCGCCCGAGTTCGGTCAGTGCTCGCGCGTACTGATGACACTGGGCGTGCAGAACATGGGTACGCTGAGCTCGGAAGCAGACTTCTGCTCGCTGCCGACCGATTCCGCCGGTTACTATCGCAACTTCATGAAGATCGTGGCCGCGCCACCCGCGGTCGTGGCCAGCCAGCGCGCCACCCTGGAAACGATGCTTGCCAGCTACATGCTCAACATGAAGGCGGTGCAGGCGCAACTCGCGCGGCGCGCCGGCACCGCCGCGCCGTCGCAGGATTCCGCCGCAGACTCTGCCGGATCAGCGCAGTCGCAGGGTTCACCTCAGTCCTCCGCTTCGCAATCCTCCGGGTCGGCCGCGCCGACGGCGCAGACATCGTCCAACCAGAAATCCGCGCAGCAGTCTCAGAAAATGGCCCAGGCCTCGCCCGTGAACCGCAACTCATCGCCCCAGACCGGCGTTGGCAGCTCATACCAGTCACTGCAGCAGAAGATCAACGCCGAGATCGCCCAGGGGGGATTCTCGCCGCAAATGGTCGCGGCCATGCGGGCGCAGGCGACCGCGCAGGCCAACGCGGCGATGGCTCCCACGATCAATCGGATGCGCAGCGTCGATCAAAGCGTCAACTACTTCGATCGCAGCGTGCTGCGTGGGCAGATCCCGGTCGCGGTGACGCACGCCGGGACAATGTGGATTGATCCCAACTGACACCCCGCGACAGGCGAGCATCACTGTGACCAGCGGAGTGTCATACTTGGGCGCTGCGCCTACACCCGGAGCTGGCCGCTATGTGGAAGAAACCTGAGAAGCCGCAAGCCGCTCCGCGCTCGGGCTGGGCTGCCGTCTCGATCGTGCCGGCCAAGAGCAGCTGTGAGGCGGCGCGGGCACTCAAGAGCAAACGCTTCCTGGCTACCCAAGCGCCGCGACTGCCGCTAGCCGATTGTTCGCAACCCCTTTCCTGCACCTGCTCGTATAAGAAGTATGCCGATCGACGCGCCGGTCCGCGACGCGAAGATGAGAGCACCGGGGTACGCCGCTACGTTGAGCCGGACAAAGAGCGCCGCGGGAAACGCCGCGGCCGGCGATCCGACGACGAACCGAGTTCCTAGCCAGCTCAGCCAGCGGGACGAGCTGCCGCGGACGCCTGGCCAGCGTCGCTGCAGCGGTCGGCTGCCACAATCCGCCCGAATTCCACCATCGGATCCGCCCAATCCGATTTCACACTGCCGGCAGGTGATATCGAGGAGGGCGGCATGGGTCCCGATGAACTTAAGATCTGGCTCAATCACTTCGAATACCACGCGGAGCATCCACGCTGTGTACCCGCCGGCCTGTCTGACCGTCTGACCGCGGACGAGCAGCAGTTGATTGCGAGCTCCATCGCGACCTTTCAGCTCGGTGAACAATCCGAGGGCAAGACGCTGCTGCGTGCCGCGGAGCGCTTTGCGCAAGCGCAGCGGCTTGCTTCATTGCCACGCATCACGGAGCTATTCATCCGCGAGGAGCAGCGTCATGCGGCATTGCTGCGCGCCTTCATGGAAGATCATGAGATCCCGCTCAAGCGGACCGATTGGACTGACCAGGTGTTCCGGCGGCTACGCCGCCTTGCCGGCCTTGAGCTGTACCTGCACGTGCTCGTCTGTGCCGAACTGGTTGGCAACGTGTACTACCGGGCGCTCGAAACCGCCACCGGCTGTCAGCGTCTCAAGGTGCTCTGTCGTACGCTGGTAGCGGATGAGCTTGCGCACATCGGCTTCGAGTCGCAGCTGTTGCTCGAGCTGCGCTCGCGCCGCAGCGCGCCACTGCGGCTGCTGCTGCGTCTTGCACACCGGGCGTTCTTCGCCCTCACCGCCAGCGTCGTGTGGCTGAGTCACCGGTCGATGCTGCAAGCGTGCGGGCACGGCGCCGGCCGCTTCGTGCGGCTGTGTATGCTGCAGTATGGTTTTTACCTCGAGCCCCCGCGCGCGGCGCTCGCCCCGACTGCGCGCCACTGAGAGCGGGCCGAGCTGGGCGGCGGAGCGCGGCGTTCGTGGCCGCCGATCCTGTGAGCCGGCATCACCGGGCCAGCCAGCCCAAGGTTTGACGAATGTCCGACGTCAGCTATGGCACGCTTCCGGGCGTCAGAAATAGCTACGGGACGGTCCATGACTCTATCGACCTTGCGCCGCTGGCATGCGTACATCGGCTTGTTCATAGCACCGAGCGTGCTGTTCTTCGCCTTCACCGGCGCAATCCAGATCTTCAACCTGCATGAAGCGCACGGCGGATATCACCCGGCCGCGTGGGTTGAGAAGCTGAGCTCGGTTCACAAAGATCAGGTGTTTCGTCAACCGCATGAGCACGACCACCCGGATCAGCAGCCGGTGACGGCTGGCGCCCCCGCCGGTCCGCCGGCAGATGACGACGCGCAGATGAGCGTGGGTACTCTTGCGCTGAAGTGGTTCTTCCTGCTGGTGGCGCTCGCGTTGACCGTCTCGACCCTGATCGGAATCTGGCTGGGCATCACGCAGCTGCGACGCTGGCTGCTGGCATGGATCCTATTGGCGGCGGGAGCCTTGATCCCCCTGGCGCTGCTGATTTAGGGCGTAGCGCGAAAGATGCAACGGGCGGAGGCGCACTCTCTATCCGTCGTTACCGCGCGCCGCATCCGCGACGGCACGCCATCTGACACGATTCACGCCTGCCAGCGTCAGCCAGAGCGCCAGTGACAACTCCGCAACCAGACTTGGCAGATAAATGAACGGAAATAGGTCCGGAAACGTTCGCGGCGGCAGAAAGTAGGCGATGCTGCTGGTCAGGTAGCACAGTCCGCCAATGGCGAGCAGCACCCCCAGAATGCGTGGAAGAAACTGCGCTCTGAATATCAGGTACCCAGTGGCGAGACAGTCGATCGAAAACAACCCCAGATTGAGCGCGAACGCGAACTGATACAGCTTGAGCGAGAACAGCGCCAGCGACTGCAATTGGCCCGTGGAGAGACTCTTGAGGTAATCGGCGCCGCCCAGCAGCTGTAGCGGCGCGAAGCAAAAGATCGACGACGCCAGCGACACCGTGTTGGAAACAATGGCAAAAGTCAGCGCCAGCCTGGCTAGCGGACGGCTTACGGGACTGAACAAGCCATAGAAGATGACTGCGATGATAATGCCGCTCGTGAAAGAGATGAGATCGGCAAAAAATCCCGCGCGGTACAGCCACGGCGAAGCAAGAATGTTTTGTGCGGTGAGTGCGGCATCGCTATAAACGACGATTCTGTCGCGTACGAAGAATTCCGCGCTGAAGCCCGCGGCAATACATACCAGATAGAGAACGCCGGCGAGCCTCGCCCTGTGGTCGGGAAGTACTGCCGAGGGCTGGCTGCTCATTCTTCTAGAACCCTTCGACCCGCTGGAGATAAGGCCTGTGTGCGCTGCGTGGCAGAATACCCTGCGCACCGACTCACCGGCACGCCGCGTCGCTTACCGATCATGCTCAAGGGCGATACAGACTCGAACCGGCATCGTGCTAAAGTCGCGGGGGATTGGGGTGGACGACACCCGTCACGGCCAAGGTAAGACCCTGCGATGGCGCTGCCGCCATCCGGAGGCGCGTAACGGTCGCATGACTGCTCAGCGGGCATCGGCGTTCAAGCAATCCGTATCGGCTCGATCTGTGAGTCGGGTCATGCAGCGCGCCTGCGCCCTGCCGGCGCTGATCTCACTGGCCAGCTGCCATACGGCGGTACTCTCACCGGCAGGCCCGGTGAGCGCAGGCGAGCGGCTCATCCTGCTCGATTCGCTCGCCATCATGCTCGCTATCGTCATTCCCACCATTGTGGCGACGCTGGTCTTCGCTTACTGGTTCCGCGCTTCCAACAAACGCGCTCAGTATCTGCCTGACTGGGCCTATTCGGGGCGCCTGGAACTGTTGGTATGGTCGATCCCGGCACTGGTGATCTTTTTCCTCGGTGGCATCGCCTGGATCAGCGCCCACCTGCTCGATCCGGCGCAGCCATTGAAGTCCCAGGCGCAGCCGGTGGAAATCGAGGTGGTGTCGTTGGATTGGAAGTGGCTGTTTATCTACCCGCAGCAGCATGTCGCGAGCATCAACCAGTTGACCGTGCCGGTCGGCGTCCCGCTCAGTCTCAAAATCACCTCCGCCAGCGTTTTCAATGTTTTCTTCGTCCCACAGCTGGGTAGTGAAATTTACTCAATGTACGGCATGACGAGTCGGCTCAACCTGCAGGCCGACCAGCTCGGCAGCTATTTCGGATTGTCGGCACACTTCAGCGGAGACGGCTTTCCCGGGATGACATTCGACGTGCATGCGGTCACACCGCAACAGTTCAGCGACTGGCTGGCCGCGACGCGGACCCGGGGGCCGGTACTGGACGATGCCGCCTATCGCGGGCTGCTGAAGCAGAGCCAAAACGTCAGCCCATACACCTATCGCGACGTACGCGCCAACCTGTTTGAAGACATCGTCGGTCAGCGGCTGCCGGCCGGTGAAGGACCAGTGACGGCCGTCACCTCGCCGGCGAGGGGCGCGGTGCTGGCGCAGAGGGGCAACTGAGATGTGGGGCAAGCTCGGCTGGCAGGCCATCCCGCTCGATCAGCCGATACCGCTCGCAGCGGGGGCGTTGGTGGTGTTCGGCATGGCGGCGATCGTGGTCTGGGTCGCGGCGAAGGGCTACCTGCCATATCTGTGGCGCGAATGGATCACGAGCGTTGATCACAAACGCATCGGCGTCATGTACTGCCTGCTGGCCGCGGTCATGCTGTTGCGCGGTTTCATCGATGCTCTGATGATGCGCGCGCAACAGGCGCTCGCGTTCCACGCTCCGGGTTACCTGCCCCCGGAGCACTACAATCAGATCTTCTCCGCCCACGGCACCATCATGATCTTTTTCGTGGCGATGCCGTTCGTCATCGGACTGATGAACTTCGCCGTGCCGCTGCAGCTGGGCGTGCGCGACGTCGCCTTTCCGACTCTCAACTCGGTCAGTTTCTGGCTGACCGCCGCCGGCGCGCTGCTGATCAATCTCTCCTTGGTGATTGGTGAGTTCGCCCGCACCGGCTGGCTGCCGTACCCGCCCCTGTCGGAGCTCGCCTATTCGCCAGGCGTCGGCGTGGACTACTATCTGTGGGCCATCCAGATTTCCGGTATCGGCACGCTCATGACCGGAATCAACATGGTGACCACCATCCTGAAGATGCGCGCGCCCGGCATGAGCTACATGCGCATGCCGATATTCTGCTGGACGTCGCTCGCCTCGAATCTGCTGATTGTCGCGGCCTTCCCCATCCTGACTGCGACGCTCGCGATGCTGCTGCTGGACCGCTACGCCGGGTTTCACTTTTTTACCAACGAGGCCGGCGGCAACGCCATGATGTTCATGAATCTGATCTGGGCGTGGGGCCACCCAGAGGTCTACATCCTCATACTGCCGGCATTCGGGGTGTTCTCCGAGGTCGTTTCGACTTTCTCCGGCAAGCCGCTGTTCGACCGCCGCTCGATGATCGTGGCCACCATGGCCATCTGCATTCTCTCATTCAGTGTCTGGCTGCATCACTTCTTCACCATGGGCGCAGGCGGTGACGTGAACGGTTTCTTCGGCATCGCTAGCATGATCATCGCGGTGCCGACAGGGGTGAAGATCTTCAATTGGCTGTTCACCATGTATGGTGGCCGCATCCGCTTCAGTTCCGCCATGCTCTGGTCAATCGGCTTCATGGTCACCTTCGTGATCGGCGGCATGACCGGTGTGCTGCTCGCCTCGCCGGCTGCCGATTTCGTGCTGCACAACAGCCTGTTTCTGGTGGCGCACTTTCACAACGTCATCATCGGCGGCGTGCTGTTCGGTGCTTTCGCCGGCTACACCTTCTGGTTCCCCAAGGCCTTCGGCTTCGTGCTCGACGAGCGCCTCGGCAAGGCGGCCTTCTGGTGCTGGCTGGTGGGTTTCTACGTGGCATTCATGCCGCTCTACGTACTCGGACTCGATGGTATGACGCGCCGCCTGCAGCAGTACGATCGGCCTGAATGGCATCCGTGGCTGCTGGTCGCGGCGCTCGGCACACTCATCGTACTGTGCGGAATTGCACTGCAGATTGCCCAACTGTGGGTTTCAATCCGTGGCCGCGCGCAGCGGCGCGAGTCCACCGGCGACCCGTGGGACGGGCGCACGCTGGACTGGGCAACCGCATCTCCGCCGCCGGCGTTCAATTTCGCGGCGCTGCCGATCGTGACCAGCGACGAACCCTACTGGGAGCTCAAACAGCAGGCACGCGCGCGGCGCGAGCTGATCACGCCGGAGCCACAGTACCAAGCCATTGAGATGCCGCGGAACAGCGCGACCGGGTTTGTCACCGCGTTCTTCGCCGTCGTCACCGGGTTCGCGCTCATCTGGCAGATCTGGTGGCTGGTGATTCTCGGACTGGTGGGTGCCTACGTGACCTTTGTCGCCCTCGCCTGGCGCGACGTGCACGAGACCGAGATCCACGCCGAGGAAGTGGCACGGATCGACCGCGCCAATCGCGGCGCGCGCGCTCAAGCCCTGCGCCAGGAGCCTGCCCGTTGACTACCTCGGCGCTGCGTTTCGCACACGATCCGGATTTTGGACCGCCGGAGACCGTGCTCGGAGCGGCCAGCGGGCACGGTTCCGGAGGCCCCGCTCCCAAGCGCATCGTGGTGGGTTACGGGTTCTGGATCTTCCTGTTGTCCGACGTGATCATGTTCTCGGCGTTCTTCGCCGCTTATGCGGTGCTGTTCAAGAACACCGCCGGCGGACCCACTGCGCATGATCTTTTCGACCTGCGCAATACCGCAGTTGAGACCGGCTGCCTGCTGGCATCGAGCTTCACTTGCGGCATGGCGAGTCTCGCCGTAGGTCAGCGCAATCAGAAGTGGACGCAGATTACCCTGCTGATCACCGGGCTTTTGGGCTTGGCGTTCCTGCTGCTGGAGTTCCACGAGTTCTCGGGCTTTGTCGCACGCGGTGCCGGCCCCAGCCGCAGTGCTTTCCTATCAGCATTCTTCACCCTCGTCGGCTGCCACGGCGTGCACGTCAGTGCCGGACTGCTCTGGCTCGGTACGATGATGGCGCAGTTCTACGCCAAAGGATTCCGCCAGGATATCCGTCACCGCTTCCTGTGCTTCAGTCTTTTCTGGCACGCGCTCGATATCATCTGGGTGGCCATCTTCAGTCTGGTCTACCTGGTGGGCACGCTGCCGCCGGAGTTACTGCCATGAGTCACGAGGTCGACTACGAAGCGGGCTCTTACGTCGGCGACGACCGTGTTCCCGGCGAGCCCGCTGCCGAGGAACATTCGCTCGGACGCGAGGTGCGCGGATACGTGCTCGGCCTCGCTCTCGCCGTCGCCCTGACCGTCGCTTCGTTCTGGGCAGTCGAGACCCATCAGATCTATCGGCCAGGAGCAGCGGTTGCATTGCTGGTGCTGGCGGTGGCGCAGATGGGCATCCACCTGATCTTCTTTCTGCACATCACGACTGCTCCCGACAACGCCAACAACGTGCTCGCCCTGGCTTTCGGTGCGCTCATCGTCTGCCTGGTGGTGTTTGGTTCGCTCTGGGTTATGGGCCATCTCAACCAGAGCATGGTGCCGATGGATCAGCTGATGCAGATGCAACGCTGAAGCAGGCAACGGCGCTCAAGCCAGCCGCTGGCGACAAGCGCCCGCCGGCTGCCGATTTGCCAGCCACGGACCCAGGTCAGCGGCCGACCCTGCGAACCGAGGACAGCTGATCGTTCAGGCCCATGGCCCCGAGCGACGGATAGCGCCCCGGGGAAAGCACCACGCACTTACCGCGATAGCCGGCATCGCTGCACAGCTGCCAGCGGCCGCGCTGTATCACCAGGGACGACGCAACATCGTTGAAGCCAATGGGAGTGAGATTGACCAGATCCCGGGTGACCGGGAACGAACGGCCGCCGTAGTTATCGTGCTCATAGAGGAACAGGTCCGCGGCGGGTCCCGGTGGCGGCCGGGACAGATCGATTCTGCGCACGGATGACAGTTGGTCGTTCAGACCCATCGCCCGCAAGGTGGGGTAGCGTCCCGGTCCGAGTGTCACACAACGCCCGCGAAAGCCTGCATCGCTACACAGCTGCCACTGCCCGGTACGTATGACCAAAGAGGAGGCGACATCGTTGAACCCGACGCTAGCGAGATTGGCGACCTCTCGCGTGACCGACTGAGCGCGTCCACGAAAGTTGTCGTGCTCGTAGAGCATTACCTGCGCCTGCGCGCTTGCCGCACTCCCGAGTGCCAACACCAGCAACACCGCTTGCACGCCCCGCAAATTCGTCCGCAAGGTCATCTGCGCACTCCAGGCGCCAGTTGGCGCGGGATGGGATCCTCTGGGGTGATGTCAGTCTGTCCGCCGGTGAGGCGCTCGCCTCGAGCGTCTGATCTACGCCCCGCGCCTGCGACTCGCTCGCCGCAATGATCGCGGCGCGCGCCGCCAATGGCAAGCGAGCCGCAGGGCAATGACCCGTTCCGCACACGCAGCGATTTAGAGCAGCCTGCTGTGGCCGCGCGCTACCCCGAAGCAACCCTGGACTAATTCCCGCTCGGTCCGGCGCGACTTGCGGCGGCCGCTAAGGGCGCGCGTGTGGACTTTGCCGCCGCGGAAGAGTTTGATTGGCCTCCAAATGAGCGGAGTGGCTTTCGATGAATGACCTCCTGCAGCAGGCGGCGGCGCGCGCGCAGCGCTATTTGGCTGAGCTGGATACCCGTTCGGTCAGACCGACCAGCGCCGCACTCAACGGGCTCACGCGTTTCGAGCGCAGCATGCCGGAGCAGCCAGTGGCTGCCGCCGAGGTACTCGCGGAACTGGATGACTTCGGTTCGCCCGCGACGATGGCCACCGCAGGTCCGCGCTTCTTCGGCTTTGTCATGGGTGGCTCGTTGCCCGTCACGGTCGCGGCCAGCTGGCTGGCCGCGGCATGGGATCAGAACGCGGGCCTGGTAGTGTCCTCGCCCGTCGGGGCCATATTGGAAAAGGTGGCTCTCGGCTGGTTGCTCGAGGTGCTGCGACTGCCGCGAGACTGCGCCGGCGGCTTCGTCACCAGCGCCACCGCCGCTAATTTCACCGCGCTCGCGGCGGCACGCCACGCGTTGCTTGCGCGCGAGGGTTGGGATGTCGAGGCGCAGGGGCTGTTCGGCGCACCACCGATCGATGTCGTGGTGAGCGAGGAGGTGCATGCCAGCGCGGAGAAGGCGCTCGCGATGGTCGGGCTGGGGCGCGCGCGCGTCCGCCGTGTGCCCTGCGACGCCAACGGCCAGATGCTGCTCGAGCATCTGCCTGCTCTCACCCGGCGCTGCATCGTCTGCGTGCAGGCCGGCAACGTCAACACCGGTGGCTTTGATCCGATAGCGGCAATCTGTGAGCGTGCCAGAGCGGCCGGCGCGTGGGTGCACGTCGATGGCGCGTTCGGTTTGTGGGCGAGCGCAGCTCCCGCATACGCCCACCTGACACGGGGCGTCGAGCTCGCGGATTCCTGGGCTGCGGATGCGCACAAGTGGCTCAATGTGCCCTACGACAGCGGACTGGTGTTCGTACGCGATTCGCGGGCCATTCGTGCCGCAATGTCGGCCACCGGCGCCTATCTGAGTCAGGCCGAGGATCGGGTTCCGTACCAGTACACGCCCGATTTCTCCAGACGCGCACGGGGTATCGAGGTGTGGGCGGCGCTGCGCCAATTGGGCCGCGGCGGACTCGCGCAATTGATTGAGCGCACCTGTCGCCTGGCGCAGCGCTTCGCCAGCGAGCTCGCGCGTCACGGTTACGCCATCCTGTGCGACGTGCAACTCAACCAGGTGTTGGTGTCGTTCGGCAGTGCGCAGAAGACCCGTGCGGTCATCGACGGCATTCAGGCCGATGGAACTTGCTGGTGTGGCGGCACCACGTGGCACGGCCAGACCGCCATGCGCATCAGTGTCTCCTGCTGGGCGACCACCGAGAGTGACGTGGACAAGAGCGTGGCAGCCATGCTGCGCATCGCACAGGCCGCCAGCTGCTAGTCGTGCGGACCAGCCGCAGTCACCTTCGCTGCTCCGCCCGTGCGTGTCGCCGGCGGATCGCAAACGGTCGGCCGGAGATTGTTATAGTTGGTGCGATCAGCTGCGGGTGATTCACACAGGAGCCAGCTCAATGATCACCATTTCTGCCTTTCGCTGGGTTCCTCCCGCCGCACAGGGTCAGGTGCGCGATCTGCGGGTACGCTGGGCGCTCGAGGAGGCCGGAATACCCTACCGGACGCGTCTGCTGGAACAGGGCGAACAGGACCAGCCCGACTACCGGGCGCTGCAGCCGTTTGGCCAGGTGCCGATCTTCGAGGAAGACGGTCACGTGCTTTTCGAGAGCGGCGCGATCATTCTGCACATTGGTGAGCGCTCCGAGATGCTTCTGCCGCGCGATGCCGCTGCCCGCGCGCGCGCGACCCAGTGGCTCATCGCCGCACTCAACTCCATCGAGCCGCACATCATGAACGTCGCCGTGATCGACCTGTTCTACGCGGACCAGGAATGGGCCAAGCTGCGACGCCCGGGCGCGCTGGATTTCGCGCACCATCGGCTCAAGTGTCTCAGCCGGGCGCTCGGCGACAAACCCTACTTGGACGGAGCACGCTTCAGCGCCGGCGATCTGATGATGAGCACGGTCCTGCGCATCCTGCCTAGCCTCGTGGTAGAACCGCAGCTCAGCGCGTATGTCGCGCGCTGCACCGCACGCCCGGCATTCAAGCGTGCCCACGAGGCGCAGCTGAAGGACTTCAGACAGGCTGCGTAGGCGTGCGCGGTGCCGCAGCACCGCGCGTTCGAAGCGGACCGACACCAAAACTGGCAAGCGCTCTGTGACCACGCCACGGCGGCGGCGTAGTGCTGCACCTGCACGGGGTTCGGCCGGCGCGCCGCTGGCGGCGAGGTGATCGGCCGCCGGTGACTGTTCCGGCTGCCCGCCGTGGGAATATCATATGAACAATAACTCTAAGACTCGGGGAAGATCGCTATGAAGCTGACCTTGCGGGCCGTGGTTACCGCGGCGCTGTGTGCCTGCGCGACTGTCGCGATGGCGGGTCAGGGGGTGAGCGTGCGTGACCTCCTACGCCAGGTTCGTCTGGCTGATCCGCATCTGTCCCCCGACGGTAAGACGATCGCCATGGTCGAGACGCGCGCCGATCTCGACAGCGACGAATTCCGCTCGGAGATCGTGCTCGTCGACGTAGCGAGTGGCGCCATTCGCCCGCTCACGCGCCAGCGCCATCACGCCGGCGCGCCGCGTTGGTCACCCACGGGCGACCGCATCGCTTTCCTTGCGCCGGTGGACAAGGTCGGACAGATCTTCGTGCTGTCGATGAGCGGCGGCGATGCGCTGCAGCTGACCAAGGGCAAGGACGACGTGTCGCAGTTCGCCTGGAGCCCGGACGGCGCCAACATCGCCTACGCGGTCAGCGATGCCAAGGCGGAACTCAAGGGCGAGGACAAGTTCCGCACCGCATTCCGCGTGGGCAACGACGACTTCACTGTCTCGGAGGCCGTGCGTCCGACCCATGTCTGGCTCATAGCCGCGCAGGGGGGCGAGGCAAAGCGCCTCACCAGCGGCAGCTGGTCGCTGCCCTCGAGCCTGCCGCCCGGGCCGCCGTCCTCTCCGCTGCGCTGGTCCAAGGACGGCAAGAACGTTGTGTTCGTCCGGCAGGAGACACCCTCCACGGGAGATCAGCTACAAGCACGCATTCAGGTGCTGGACGTCGGCAGCGGTGCCATCCGCTCGCTCACCGGCGAGGCGCTGCTCGAGGGTTATCCGCAGCTGTCGCCCGACGGGCAGACTGTCGTCTATTGGCGCAGCCGCGATGGCCATGCGTGGGAGTTCCAGGACGTGTGGCTCGCGCCGTTCGCGGGCGGCGCGGGCCGCGACCTGAGCAGCCGGCTCGACGTCAACGTCTACGGCACGTGGTGGGCGGGGGACGGGAAATCCCTCATCGTGGGCGGTAACACCGGCACGACGGTGGGGCTGTGGCGGCTCAACCTGGACGGCTCCTCTGAACGCATCCCCCTCGAAGGCGTCATGCCCGTCAACGGGTTCTGGCTTGATGTGGAC
>DATHMN010000121.1:0-12839 GCA_035487135.1 Steroidobacteraceae bacterium
CGCGGGGTCGAGCACACCGAACGACGCCGCCGGTGTCACGTACGCCGCGTAGACGAAGTGTCCGTCGGCGCTGTAGGCGACGTTGAACAGTGTGGGCAGCGTCTGCGCCCGCTTGGCGGGCAACACGATCTCGTGCGTCACCGCGAGCGTGGCGTTGTCGGTGAATTCGACTACATCGGTGCGCGTGCCGCGGCTGCCACGGGCGAAGTAGGTGGTCGCCACGACGGTGGTGGTGCCGTCGGGCGAGAGGTTCATGCTCGGCGAAAAGCCGGCGTCGATCTGGCCGAGCTGGTGGTAGCTGTCGCCATCGAATAGGCGCACGCGCGCATCGATCTCGTTGTCGAACGCCTCGTCGAACACGAACAGCCAGTGCGCGCCCCGCGGGGGCAGCGGCTGGGCGGTCAGGTGTTCGGGCGCCAGTGGGGCGGTGTCCGCGAGCACGTGCGCGCCGAACAACAGGCACAGCCAGAGCGCGGACAGGACATAAGCAGATCGCATCGGTCACCCTGAAGCGCAGGGCCGCTGGTGCGTTGATTTGCTTTCCGCGCGGACAAGGCGTCAGACGCCTGCCGGTACGGCGGCCCGGGGGGAGTCTGGCATAACATGGCGGGCGGCGAAAGGTGGCGCGGCGCGGCATAATACGCGCCAGGCGCGTGGGGATGAGCGCCGCGCGTTCGGCGCTTACCTCTATCAGGAACGATAGCGAAGAATCGATAATCGATATGCCCACCTCTAGCGTACCGCTGCAGTCGCTGTGGTCTGTGACCGCACCGCCCGGCCCAATCTGCGCGCCCTTACTCGGCACGCAACGCGCCCAGGTCACAGTGATCGGCGCAGGTTACACCGGACTGTCGGCAGCACTGCATCTGGCCGAAGGCGGCAAGGATGTCGTGGTGCTGGAGGCCGCCGACATCGGCGAACGTGCTTCCGGTGTCAACGGCGGTCAGGTGATCCCGGGTGTCAAGCACGATCCTGACACCGTGGAAGCCATGCTGGGTCCTTACGCCGGCGGGCGGTTGATTGCCACCGCTGCGGCGGCTCCCGATGTCGTCTTCGAGCTAATCACCCGTCTCGGCATTCAGTGCGAGGCCAAGCGCGCCGGTTGGCTGCAGCCTGCGACCTCCGAGGCGGCGCTGGCGCGCTTGGCGCGGCGCGCGGAACAGTGGTGGCGCCGCGGCGTGCCATTGGATCTGCTCGCGCGCCGCGAGGTGCTGCAGCTGACCGGCTCGGCGCGCTACTGTGGTGGTCTGCTCGACCGCCGCGGCGGCACGGTGCAGCCGCTCGCGTACGTGCGCGGACTTGCCGATGCGGCCCTGCGTGCCGGGGCACGCATTCACACCCAGAGTGCCGCACTGCGGCTCGCGCGCCTGAGCGGCGCCTGGAGCATCGAGACCACGCAGGGCAGCCTGACGACGCCATGCGTGATCCTTGCCACCAATGCCTACACCGGCAACCTCAACGACGAGCTGCGCCGCACGCTGGTCACGGTGCCGTCGCTGCAGGTTGCCACCGCACCGATTCCCACCCAACTGCGCAGCACGATTCTGCCCGACGGCCAGGCCGCCTCCGACACCTGGCAACTGCTGCGCTATTTCCGCCTCGACGCGGGCGGGCGGCTGGTGCTCGGTGCACGCGGCGTGTTTGCAGCGGCGCCCACACTGCGCGATGTGCAGTACCACTATCGCGCCGTACATGAAATATATCCGCAGCTCGCCGGTATTCCCTTCGAGTATCACTGGGGCGGTCTGGTCGCGATGACGCGCGATCATCTGCCGCACCTGCACGAGCTGGCGCCGGGACTGCTGGCCGGCGTCGGCTACAACGGCCGCGGCGTGGCCATGGCGACCGTCATGGGTCGGCTGCTGGCGCGGCGCGCGCTCGGCATTCCGGTCGCCGAACTGGGCTTTCCGGTCAGCCCGGTGATGCCGCTGCCGCTGCACGCCGGCAGCGCCATCGCCGCGCGCGCGACGATTCAGTACCTGCGCGCGATCGACGGCCTGGCGCGGGTGCGCGACCGCGTGCTCTCCAAGAGCTGAGGGCTAGCGGTGGGCATGGCCAAAACCGCACTGCTGACCGTGCTGGTGCTGGTCAATATTGCGTTTGTGTTCGGCTGGATCTGGGCGGCGCGCCGCCACCGTCTGCGCGCACGACCGACGGCGGCGGACATCGTGATCGGCTTCATCACCGATTTCCTCGATACCCTCGGCATCGGCTCGTTCGCGCCCACCACGGCACTGTTCAAGTTCCGCGGAGTCCCCGCCGATGAGCTCATTCCCGGCACGCTCAATGTGGGGCACAACGCCGCGGCGTTTCTCGAGACGGTGCTGTTCGTGACGGCGGTGCCGGTCGAGCCGCTGCTGCTCGCCGCCATGGTGGCGAGCGCCACCGCCGGCGCGTGGCTCGGCGCCGGCATCGTCAGTCGTCTGCCGCGGCGCGCCATTCAGCTGTTCATGGGCGGCGCGCTGTTGATTGCGGCGTTCTTCTTTGCTCTGAAGAACCTGGGTGCGTTTCCTCAGGGCGGGAGCGAGCTGGGGTTGCACGGCTGGGCATTTGCGCTCGCCGTGGGGGTCAACTTCGTGCTCGGGGCGCTCATGTGCATCGGCATCGGTAACTACGCGCCCAGCATGATCGTGCTGTCGCTGCTCGGTATGAATCCGCTCGCGGCCTTCCCCATCATGATGGGGAGCGACGGCATCCTGCAGCCCGTGGCCAGTCTGGGGTTTTTTCGCTCCGGACGCTTCGCGCAGGGTCCGGCGCTTGGGCTGGTGCTGGGCGGGGTGGTCGGGGTGTTGGTGGCTTTCTTTATCGTGAAGCAGCTGCCGCTGACGGCGATGCGCTGGCTGGTGATCGTCGTGGTGACCTATGCCGCGATCTCGATGCTGCGCTCGGCGCGCAGCGAGCGTGTCCCCGCTCCGCACGTGGCGCTGGACGGATAAAGAATCGCGGCCGACCGGCAGTGCGCGGCGCCGGCCGGCCGCCACCCGTCAGCTAATGGCCCAGCCCATGCGCGCGTCCACCAGGTAGTCATGCCCATGGCGGTTGGCGGCAGGGGGGGCGGCGTCCGCGAGACCCTTGCCGTAGTGCAGCGTGCAGTGTCCGCTGGTCTTGCCCTTCGGCACGGCAGCCTGGGCGACCGGCGCGGCGGTGATCACCGTGATCACCAGCGCCAGCATCACGACGACGAGCAGTGATCCGAACACGGCCCAGTTCGTCAGCTTCATATGCCTCTCCCGGCGGCAATTCTATGTGCCATATAAGACGCCGGCGTGGCCGCTGGCAGCAGGGGGGCGCCCGCGGATCCATCCTCGCGCCCAACGGATTCGTCCCGGGGCGGTGCTACCATGGCACACCCCGCCGGGGACTGGAGGTCTTATGGCCAAACTCCACGAGGTCGAAATCCACCGGCTGCGACCCACCCAGATCACAGTCGGCATGATCGAGGTGCAGGACAAGCGCGATAAGCTGCTCGCGATGAAAAAACACGAGCAGCGCGACTTCATGGCTGCGCATCCCATCCCGGCGGTGTGGGGACCGGATGGCAAGCTCTACATCACCGATCACCATCATCTGGGCCGCGCCGCCAGTGAGGCAGCCGTCGACACCGGGTTCTTTTTCATCGAGGGAGACTTTTCCAAGCTGCCGATCGCGCAGTTCTGGCCAAAAATGAACGAGGCCAAATGGGTGCATCCCATCGACCAGAATGGCAACGCCTGTTCCTTCGAGCAGATCCCGGATCATCTGGAAAAGCTGATCGACGATCCTTACCGCTCACTCGCCGGATACGTGCGTAACGCTGGCGGATATGAAAAGACACCCACGGCATTTGCGGAGTTTCTGTGGGCGGATTTCTTCCGTCCGCGGGTGCCCATTGGGCCGACGCGTCCGGCGTTCCACAGCAGTGTGGATGACGCAGTCGCGCTAGCGACGTCGCCCGCAGCAGCGCATCTGCCCGGTTACAAGGGACCCGAGGCCTCTGCCGCGCCAGCGCCGGCGAAGGACAGCGCGGCGCCCGAGGCTAGCGGCGGGCCCAGCAAGCCGCCACCCGCCGCGCAAGTTGCCAGCAACCCTGCGAAGTAAAGGGTCCACCATTTCCGCTCCACGCCCCTCACGGTGCTGCGGCAGAAGGAGGAACTCGGAGGTTAACGAGGGGGCCTGAATGCCGATCCGTGCTCGCGGGTCAGGCCGACGGCTCACGTGGCCCCGGCTCCGCCGTACCACCCGTGCTGTCCCTTTCTTTCAGGGCAGAGGCGAGCTGAGTTGCATCGGTGGGCTTTTTCAGCTGCGAGACATGCGGGTCATCGCGCGCCCGCACGCCCGGCAAATCCGCGCGTAACTCCTCGATCAGATGAATGAGTTTGGTGACCTTCTGTTCGGTCACAAGATTGATCTGCAAATCCAGGTGAGCTCGCTGCTGTGCGAGCTTGCTTTGGCGCGTCTGTGCAATCAGGACGACGGTGGTGGTCAGAAGCGCGCTCAGGGTCACCAGACCCTGCAGCCAGGAAAAAGGTGGCGGATCGAATGCGAAAGCGGGTGCCAGCAGGTTGAATGCGACCCAGCCGAGGACAAACAGCAGCAGCGCCAGCAGATACAGGGGTTGTGCGATCTTGCGACTGGCCGCTTCGAGCCACCGCCTCGTCTGGCTGGTCCGCTCGAGATCCTGATTCTCCAGCTCGAGCATTTCGGCGATATTGCGTGTGATGGGATCCGACAGTGCCTCGCTGGCTTCGGTGTTGCGAACAGGTTCATTCATGGCGTGATGGGCCGCATGGCGCTCAGACCCCGACGGGATCGGGGCTTACACCTGCGCGAATTGGAACTCCAAGGCGTCCGGCGACTTCACGGATGGTAGACCGGAATCTCATCCGCATCGAGGAGGTTTCCGCTCATCTGCTGCGGCGCGGGCTGCGCAATGACGGCATCGCAGCGCGGTTCACCTCAGGCACCGATCCTTTGGCCGCCGGTACGGATGTGCTTATTGAGGTCATGGCGCGGCGCACCTCGCCCGGTGACTCGCAACAGCGTTGACCGGAAACGGCGCGGTGGCCTGATAGAATGCGCGCAAGTTGCCCGATGCACTGAAGCGGAGAGGTGGCAGAGCGGTTGATTGCACCGGTCTTGAAAACCGGAGGGTTCGCAAGAGCCTCGTGGGTTCGAATCCCACCCTCTCCGCCAATCAACAATCGGAAGTTCTACGACGCTCAGTGGCGCTGTCGAACCCCAAAACTTTCCGAGCCGCGGGTATGACGACCTAGTATTCGAATTCCCGGGCGAGCGCACTGCGTGCCGCGCGGTCTATCGGCCAGAACTGAAAGCAACCGACGCAATAGGCTTCGATCACGTGGCCGCCGTCCAGCAATCGCAACAGCTCAGCGCGCGTGAACCCACGTTGCAGCTGTTCGCTACGGCATTGGGGACAGATCGAAGTGAAAGATGCCGGTTCCGGGGCAAGCGCGCTCCCGGACAGCCAGCGCGCAGCATCGTTTCGGGCGGAGATCGCTCTCATTGGCACATCCTGTGGCGTTGAGACTCAGCGATAGCATAGCGTCCTCCGGCGTCGTCACCTATTCGGTGAACACCCTAGTGGCTGTGAACATAATCCCAGCGACGCACTCTCCGACGAGCGGTGCGTGGGCTACCTACGGCGCTGATCGCGCGCTACGGCCAGGGCGCGTTGAAATCGAGCCGGCAATAAGGACAGGCCGCCGGGACTCTGCCGTAGATCCCGGCGACGCTCTTGCCGCATCTCGGACACTTGCAGCGCACGCTGTAGACGTACGCCACGGCGATGACCGTCACCAGAATCCATAACGGACTCTGAAACACACTTTCACCATTGACTGATGTCATGACGACGGCCAGGAATCCGATCAGCATGATGGCGACGAATCCCAGTGTCAGCCACCTGACCTGGCGTCTCAGCTGCTCGCGCACCGTCTCTTGCATGCCGCGGCGAGTATGAACGATTGGGTGGTTGAGTGGGGGCTGATTGTGCGCAGGCGCCGCTCTCGGATTGGCCGGTTTGCGTGCAGCAATTGAAGAGTACAGAGGCTGACATGACGTCCTGACAGTGCGCGAGCAGCGTGCCGCTGCGCGCGATCGCGGTTCGCGCAAGCGCACGGGCTGCCGCAGCCACGGGCAGCAGGAACGCAGTCGTCATGATGATTTCAATTCCCATGAATCAGATGTGCCGTTGTCCCTTGGGCCCGTCTTTCCCGGCCCGCCAGGGGGCGCAGGCGACTGACGTGGGCGGCCCCGCGACCGTCATCCCCTGCATGGCGGTTAAGGGTGCTTTTCGCTAAATTCGTATCGTTGCCCGGCAGGCTCACTGCGGTGCCTGCGGGGTCATAGCGGAATGCGCCTGGTCATGCCGATCCGAATAGGTGGGCGACGAATTGCATTGCCGGCGGGGCTCGCGCTCGCATTGACCTTGATCACCCTGCCGCTGCTGGCGCTGATTGCACTGCAGAGCTACGAGACGATGATCCGGCCGCGCCAGCTGGCCCTCGATCGCGCCTGGATCGCGCATACCTTCGAGGTCATCGCCGCCGCGGAGTCGGTGAAGTCGTGGGCGCAGAACACGGAGCGTTCGCAGCGCGGCTTCCTGCTCACCGGTGGCGAGCGCGTCCTCGACCGATACCGCCAGGACGTGACTGGCGTCCGCGTGCAACTCGAACGGCTGCGTCAGCTCACCTTGGACAATCCGGAGCAGCAGCGGCGCATTCCCAATCTGGCCGCGGCCCTCGATGACTGGCTGACGGAGCGGCAGGAGATGGTCGACGTGTACCAGCATGACGGAGCCTACGCCGCGCAGCAGCTGGTCGCAGCGCGCGCCGGACAGAACACGCTGCGTACGGTGGACAGCCTGATCGATGCGACCATCGACACGGAGCGGTCACTGCTCACGCTGCGCCAGACGCGCGCCGCCGCCCATGAGCAGCGCGTCGGCCAGGTCGCCCTGATCAGCGGCATCGTCGCCATTGCACTGCTGCTCGTGGGTCACTGGCTGACGTGGCTCGCCTTCCGCAATGCGCGCGCGGCCGAGCGCGAGCAGCGCGAGAGCGAGTGGCGCCTGAATGAACAGCTGCTGCAGGCGCAGGCGGCGCTGGCGCAGACGCAGAAGATGGAAGCCCTGGGTCAGCTGACCGGCGGCGTCGCGCATGATTTCAACAACCTGCTGCACGTCATCCGCAACGCCGTCACGGTAGTACAGCGGCGGGTGCGCAGTGCGGATGAGGAGGTGCACCGCTATCTCGACATGGCACTGCGCAACACCGACCGCGCGGCCAGTACCACCGCGCGGCTGCTGGCCTTCTCCCGCCAGCAGCCGCTCGATCCGGCGCCGACCGACATGAACAAGCTGGTGCAGGGCATGGCAGATCTGCTGCGCCACCTGCTGGGCGAAAGTGTGGCGCTGGAGACCGTGCTCACGGCCGGACTGTGGTCGGTCGCGGTCGACCGCAGTCAGCTCGAGACTGCCCTCATCAACCTGGCGGTCAACGCCCGCGATGCGATGCCGGCGAGTGGCAAGCTGACCATCGAGACCTCCAATACATTTCTCGACGATGCCTATGCAGCGACTCATGTCGAGGTCAGGGCCGGGCAGTATGCGATGGTGGCCGTCAGTGACAGCGGCGTCGGCATGAGTCAGGAAGTTGCCGCGCGCGCCTTCGATCCGTTCTTCACCACCAAGGACACCGGGCGCGGTACCGGACTAGGCCTGTCGCAGGTGTTCGGGTTCGTCAAGCAATCAAGCGGGCACGTGAAGATCTACAGCGAGCCCGGCCACGGCACGACGGTCAAACTGTACTTCCCGCGGCTCGCCAGCGCCGCGGGCGAGAGTCCCGTGCTGCCGGTACCCGGTGAAGGCACCGGCCAGGGTGAATCCATTCTGGTGGTGGAAGACAACGAGGATGTGCGCGCCTTCACTGAGCAGGTGCTGCGCGACCTCGGCTATCGCGTCAGTACGGCCGCCGACGGCCGGCGCGCGCTGCAGGCGCTCGAGCAGCTCGGTGGCGTCGACTTGTTGTTCACCGATGTCGGTCTGCCGGAGGGTATGAGTGGCCGTGACCTTGCGGCCGAGGCGCAGCGTCGCTGGCCCAAGCTGCGCGTGCTGTACACGACCGGTTACGCGCGCAACTCGATTATCCATCACGGCCGTCTGGATCCGGGCGTTGAACTCATTCTCAAGCCGTTTACGCAGTCGAGCCTTGCCGCCCGGGTGCGCTATGTGCTCGATCACGATCCACGCGAACCCGGCGAGGGGCCAGGCCGAGTGCCAGGGCGCAGGACCGGGACCTGAAGGGTGCGGCCGGCGAGCGTACCGTGGTGGGCAAGCCGACGTTAGACTAGGCGCAAGCGACTCGCGCGGCGCTGGGTAGCGCTGCCGCGGGCGCAATCTTTCTGGGAGAAAGCTGATGCATTCGCTGCGTGACTGGGCCGTGGTCTGCCTGCTGGGCGGGTCCCTGAACGCCCATGTCGCTGTGGCCCAGTCCGGGCCAGGACCTGCCGACAGCGTGTCCCCGGCACGCGTCGCGCCGGCCTTTAACGCGCAATCCCGCTGCCCCGACGTGCGCCAGTCGGATCTGGATGACAACTCCGCGGCGATTGTCCAGTTCTACGTCGGCCCGACGGGCGTTCCCTCCCGCGTCTCGATCAAATCCTCATCGCAGTCCGATGCGCTCGACAGTGCCGCGCTCGCCTGCGTGCCGAAACTGCGCTTCCTGCCGGCAACCCGCCTGGGCGATGGTGGTGCCGTCGCATCCTGGCAGGTCATTGCCTGGAAAGCCGGCCCCCCGCCGCGCGCTGACGCTGCGGCCGTGGCGCCGGCGGCCGGCAGCGCCGCGGCGGCCACCGCCGCAGCCGTCCCGGCGGTGCCACGTCCTCCCGGGCCTGCGGCGCCGGAGCGCAGGGCGGAGGTGCGTGTATGCGTGGACGATGCAGGCAAACTGCTGCAGGATCCGCAGCTCACGCGCTCTTCCGGTGATGCTCAGTTCGACCAGTCGGCAGTCAGCGTCGCCAAGGCAGGCTCGGGCTACTACCGCGGCGGCACCGCCGCTGGCAGCGCGACGCCGGGCTGCCTGCAGATCTCAGTCAGAGCCGAGAAGAAATGACAGGCCCATTGGGTTAAGCTTTCAGCGTAGTCGCTCAGGGGACAGCAGAATGAAAATGATGCGTATGGCTTTCGGGGTAATCGCAGTGCTGGCCGCCGCCAGCGTCTCGGCGGACCCGCCCAAGACCCTCAGTGTCGTCGAGTCGGTCGAGATCAAGGCGCCGGCCGACAAGGTTTGGGCGACGGTCAAAGACTTCGACAGTCTGAACAAGTGGCACCCCGGCTTCTCCAGCGATCAGCTGGTTTCGGGCAGCAACAACACGGTGGGCGCGGTCCGCAAGCTGACCATCAAGGACGGTCCGGTCATCACCGAGAAGCTCTTGGCCTTCGATGATGCCGGCCACAAGTTCCGTTACGCGATCACCGATTCGCCGCTGCCGATCGCGCACTACACCTCGACGGTGAGCGTCCAGGCAGGGGCCGGCGGCATGAGCAAAGTCACCTGGAGCGGCCACTTCCGCCGCAAGAACACCTCCGATAATCCGCCCGAGGCGGAGAGCGATGCCGGCGTGACCAAGCTGGTTTCCGGCGTCTATCGCGGCGGTCTCGACAACCTCAAGAAGATGCTGGAGCAGTAGCGGCTCAGCGGCTGCTGCCGAGCACTTCGCTGAGCGGCGCCGCGGCCGCCGGTATCGCGGCGCGGTAATCCCTGCCGAGGAGCGCCGCGACCGTCGCGGCGATCTGCGCCTGGTGCACTTCCGTCGTGCGGCGACGCTCGCCGAGTGGCGGGGTATCCGGCCCCATGACGGCAATCCAGATGTTTTCCGAGCCCTTCTCCTCGATACCGTGTTCCTTCCATTCGCTGGTGCCGCCGCCGCGACCATGGTCGGTCGTGATGATAAAGGTGGTGCGGTCGCGGTAGGCCGGCAGGCTTTGCAGCCGGGTCCAAAGCTGCTCGACGAACCGGTCGAACATGTGCGCGCTGTGCAGCACCAGGTCGTAGCGCCCGGCATGCGCCCAGTTGTCGGTTTCACCGTAGCCGACGAACAGCACCCGCGGCTGCTGTTTCGCGAAGGACTCGAGGAGGGGAACCTGCAGAAACGAGTCGTACACGTCCTCATCGTCGAGGCGTGTCGTGGTCGCGTACAGCTCGTTCAGCAGTTCCTGGCGCGGTGTGAGCAGGCCCGCATAGGGCGGGTCCCAGCCCACGTGCAGCGGCAAGTGACTGCGCGCGACGTTGAAGATGTCCTTGAAGATGACCCAGGTGGCGAAAACACTCACCTGGCCGTGCAGATCTGGCAGTGAGTTCAGCCACTCGAACACCGAGACATTGGGATTCGGGCCGAACTCGTTGGCGTTGATGCGCGGATCGGGGTGACCGGTCAGCATCTCGTTATAGCCCGGGTAGGAGAACGCCAGCCCGTTGGTGACGGTCGCGTTGCTGCCGAGTGCGCGGTTGCCGAAGATCTGGCCGTGCACTGCCACGGTGCCCCAGAGGAACGGAAACAGCGCCTGGCGGCGCTGCTTGACGTCCTCGCGCCAGAACTCACGCTTCAGGTCCTTCTCGGAGTCCCAGATGCCGCCATTCTTCTCATTCAGCAGCAGCGGGTCGGCGCCGGTGAACACTTCCTGCCAGCGCAGGCCGTCGCTCACGATCAGCACCACGTTGCGCGTTTTCAGGGGTGGCGCCGGTGTCTGCGCGAAGCAAGGACTGCAGAGCGTGGCAGCCCACCAGGCAGCGCACAGTGTTCTTGCGATAATGTGGTACGACATGACACAAGCGTAGCGCGGCACAAATTGGCGACACAACACACTGAACGATCGCGACGGTGCACAGAATGATTCCGACGATGCCGCTGCTGCGGACCGGGACGGCACTGCGCGCGCTGCTGATGCTGACGGTCGCGGCCGTGGTGCTGCGCGCTCCGGCGGACGTACCGGCGACCCTCAAGGTCGGTGCGCTCACACTCCAGCGCTGTGCGGCACCGGCGCGCTGGTGCGGGACGCTGCCGCGGCCGCTCGATCCGAGTGGCAAGCGGCCCGGCACGGTGGCGATCTACTTTGAGTACTACCCGCACACCGCGCCCGGGCCTAGCGCCGGCACGTTCGTGCCCGCCGAGGGCGGTCCGGGATATCCGACGAGCGGATCGCGCGATGACTATCTCGCGCTGCTCGCACCGCTGCGCGCCACGCGCGACCTGCTCATCATGGACTACCGCGGCACCGGTGATTCGCAGGCGCTTAACTGCCCGCAGCTGCAGCACGCGCCGGCCCTCACGGTCGCCGGGATCGGTGCCTGCGGGCGTTATCTGGGCGACTCCGCGCCGCTCTACAGCATGACACTCGCCAGCGATGATCTGGCCGCGCTCATTCAGGCACTGGCTATTGGCCCGATCGATCTCTACGGATCATCCACCGGCACATTCTTCGCTCAGGTATTCGCGCTGCGTCATCCGACGGTGGTGCGTTCGCTGGTGCTCGATGGCGCCTACCCGGTGCGCGCGCCAGAACTCGCCTGGTGGCCGAACTACGCGCCAGCCATGCGTGACAGGTTCAATCGCGCCTGCGCGCGCGATCCGGCCTGCGCACAACTGCCGGGCGACTCGCTGCAGCACATTGCTCCGGCACTGGCACGCCTGCGCGCGCGGCCGTTCGATGCCAGCGTGCGCTACGGTAGTGGCAAAACCTTGCGCTTCAAAGCCGACGCGAGCGCTCTGGCCAGTGTGATGTTTTCCGGCTGGCCGCCGCTCACCAGCCTGCGCGAAACCGACGCGGCCGCGCGCGCTTTCGTCGCGGGTGATCCTCAGCCGCTGCTGCGGCTGATGGCCGAGACACTGACGAGCCTCGACTCACGTGATCCGACCCGTGACCCGCGGCTGTTCAGCTCCGGCTACGCAGCGGTGGTGTCTTGTCTGGACGAGCCGCAGATCTTCGATATGAGCCTGCCGCCCGCGCAGCGCGCCGTGCAATGGACGGAGGTCATCGCGGCGCGCCAGCGTGCGCACCCGGACACCTACGCGCCCTTCACCATCGCTGAGTACCGCGGCATGCCGCTCGACTACACCTTCATCGAACAGTGCATCGACTGGCCGGTGGCGCCCGCGGCGCCGCTGGTGGTGCCCCCGGCGCAGTTCCCCGCCATGCCGGTGCTGGTGGTGTCCGGTGACCTCGACAGCCTGACGGGCGTGGCCGACGGCGCCGCCACCGCGGCGCAGTTTCCGCAGGCTCAGCAGGTGGTGATCGCGAACGGTCTGCACGTGAACGCGTTGCCGCGCGCCCGCAGCGAATGCGCAGCCTCACTGGTGCGGCGCTTCATGAGCGATCTCACCCCAGGGGATGAGAGCTGCGCGGGCACAGCCCCACCCGTAGCGCTGCTCGCCCGCTTCGCCCGTCACGCGGCGGAGCTGCCGCCGGCGCGTGCGCTGCCGGGAAATCGCGCCGGCCCGCAGGAGCTGCGCGCCGTGAGCGCCGCGGTCCTGACCTGTGCGGATGTGATGGCGCGCACCAGCAACAATGGTGCGGGTCGGGGCAGCGGGCTGCGCAACGGCGATTTCACCGCGGCCAGCGTGGCGGACGGTTACCGGCTCACGCTGCGCAGCGTGCGCTGGACCGAGGATCTCGCCGTTTCGGGGCGACTCGACTGGCCGGCAAGTGGCAAGGCACGCATGCACGCGCAGCTGCAACTTGCGGGTCAGCCGGGATCGGGCACGCTCGAGCTCGATGCGCCAGCCGCCGAGGCGATGGGGGTGGCGCGGGTACGCGGCACGCTGGACGGTATCGCGGTGGTCGC
>DATHMN010000122.1:0-13532 GCA_035487135.1 Steroidobacteraceae bacterium
CCGTCGATGCCATCCATGAAGTTGAACAGGTTGATCGCCCAGATGATGCCCAACACGGCGAGCAGGTAGCCGAGTCCGCCGCTGCTGGCGAGCGTCGCGCCGAACTGCAGTGGCGGCAGGCCACCGAGCCACACTACCGCCCAGAGCGCCGCGCCGGCGTGCGCCGCGAGCCGCACAGCCGCCGGCAATGGCTTGCGGTCATCGAGCAGACCGATGAATGCGACCGCCAGCCCGCCGGCGAGAGCGGCCCAGAGCGGCGTATCGAGCCGCCGCTCGATCCACAGGACGGCGAAACACGCCGTCGAGGCCGCCACCACGGCCACGCCCCCGCCGCGTGGTGTCGGACGCGCATGTGAGCTGCGCTCGTTGGGTACATCGACCAGCCCGTGTCGCAGTCCCAGCCGGCGCACCGTCTGAGTGAGCAGCGCCGCGGCGGCGAGAGCCACCATGGCGAGTGGCACAATGCCCCTCATCGCGCCTCGCTACGGTACCAGGCGGCCGTGCGCTCAAGGCCAGCGGCGAGCGTCAGGGGCGGCTCCCACCCCAGCTGCGTGCGAACCGGTGTACTGTCGACCTGTAGCGATGCGCACAGTCGCTGCACCTCGGCGCCCCGCCCTGCCAGGCGCGCAGCCAGCCGCAGCAGTGCGACCGGGACGCTCACCAACCGCGGGCTGCGCCCGAGCGCCCGGCCGAGCGCGCGGATCAGCTCCGGCGTTGACACGTCAGCGCCGTCGGACACCATCCATACGCGTCCCGCGGCCGCGGGATGCTCGGCGATGCGCAGCAGTACATCCGCCAGATTCCACACACCGATGAGGCTACGCAGGTTGTGGACGCTGCCGAACGGCAACGGTGTGCCGCGATCCACCCAGCTCATGAGCCGCAGGAAGTTGGCACGCACCCCAGCGCCATAGACCAGCGGCGCGCGGACGATGGCGAACTCGAGCGCCGAGCCCTGCGCCAGCGCCTGCAGCTCCCGTTCGCCCTGCCACTTCGAGCGCCCATAGGCATCCTGGGGCTGCGGCTCATCGAGGGCCGAGTAGGCAGCGCCTGCCGTCGCCTCGCCGTTCACTTTGACGCTGCTCAGATACACGAGGCGCGTGACGCCGGCCGCCGCTGCCGCCGTCACCAGGCGCGCCGTGCCGCGCGCGTTGACTTCCTGGTACGCGTCCGTTTCAGCTGCGGCGACACCCATCACGTGCGCGCGTGCCGCCAGGTGCAGCACCCAGTCGACGCCCTCGAGTGCCGCCTGCCACTCCGTCTGTGCGCCGATCTCGCCCACCGGGCTGACCTCGGCGAACGCTCCGCCGGCGGGCGCAGGCGTACGCGTGGCGGCGCGCACGCGCAATCCGCGTCGCGTCAAGAGCTCGCACAGCACGCGGCCCACAAAGCCGGTCGCGCCCGTCACCAGGACGCGCCTACTCAAGGCATCGTCCGTCTGCAGACGCCTGCCGCATTCCTTTCCCGGGCATGGGGGATGCACATACGCTAAAGTGTGGGTGGGGCGACGGCAGGCGGGCGCGGACGCTTGCAACAGGACGCCTTCTTATTAGAACTTAACATGCTTCGGCATATCGATATCCTCGGCTACAGTGTACTGAATGAGCCGGCCGGGCACGTAGCGGCCGAGATCTGCGATCAGCTGGATGGCCCGCAGCGCACCTCGTGTGTGTTCCTCAATCCGCACTCCGTGGTAGTGGCGCGGCATGATCCGGCCTTCCGCACGGCGGTCACCGCCGCCTCGGCGATTTTCTGCGACGGCGTCGGACTATCGCTCGCGAGCCAACTGCTGAACCGCCGCGAGGTGCATCGCGTCTACGGCTACCAATTCTTCAAGGCGCTGAGCACCGAGCTCTCGCAGCGCCGGCTCGGACGGGTGTTCTTCATCGGTGGAAGCGCCGCGGATCTCGCCGCGCTCGAGGCGAAATACCGCGCCGACTACCCTGGGGTGCGCGCGATCGCCAGCTACGCGCCGCCCTTCCGCGCCGAGTTCGCACCCGCAGAGATTGCCGACATGGCCGCCCGGGTCGATGCCAGCGGCGCTGATGTCCTCTGGATCGGTCTTGGCTCGCCCAAGCAGGAGAAGGTGCTGCATCAGTTGATGCAACACTGTCAGGTGTCGTGCGCCGCGGCGGTGGGGGCGGTGTTCGACTTCTACAGCGGCAAGGTGCCGCACGCGCCGCGCTGGATACGACGCGCCGGACTACAGTGGCTGCACCGGCTGGTCCTCGAGCCACGACGACTGTGGCGACGCACGTTGATTTCGATGCCATTGTTCGTGTCACAGGTCGTGTGGGAACTCGCCGTAGGTGCGCGCCGCTGAGCGCGGCTGGCGCGACTCGTCTAGCGGTGCAAGTGATGCAGGGCCCTGAATCACGGCTGAGCCGGCGCCAGATGCTCTCCGGAGTCGCGCTCGGTGCCGCGGCGTTTCCAGGACTGAGCGCCGCTGCGAGCCCTGCCCCCGGCACCAGCCTGGATGGCGGCCAATTCGGTCTGAGCGGCGATGGTAGTACCTCCAACGATGCGCATTTTGCCGCGGCCTTTGCAACGCTCGAGCGGCAGTCCGGCGGGGTGTTGCGATTGGCACCCGGCACTTACCAGTTCTCGCAGCCGCTGGTGCTGCCCGGTGGCACGGTGATTGAAGGTGCCGGCATGGCCGTCACGACTCTCAGATGTACCGGCGATGTGGTCGGTGTCAGCTTCTCCTCCAATCGGTCGCGCTGCGGATTGCGCGCGCTCAGTCTCGAAGGCTCCGGCAAGAAAGGCACCGGTCTGCAGATCGGTGACCACGACTTCACCGGCAACCACCATGTACGCGACGTGCTGATCCGCGATTGGGCGGTGGGTTGTCGCTTGGCCGGCGCGCTGTGGACGACCTTCGACAGCGTGACCTTCGACGGCAATGGACGCGGTCTCGATTTCAACGCCGGCTGGAGCTCAGGCTACAGCACCACGGTCGCATTTCGGCAATGCGTCTTCTCTGCCAATGACTACGGTGGTGTGACGGCCTCTCACACTCCGATCATGAGCTCCAGCATTTCGTGGCTGGGCTGTACGATCGAGCGCAACTGTCGGACCGATCCCGCGCGCTACCCGCAGATGGCTTTCGCATCTGGTGACTACGGCATTTCCGGCTTCGTGATCGACGGATGTTACTTCGAAGCCGGCGGCAAACCGCCACCGGATGCCATCCATGTCAACGGTCTCAGATGCGGCTCCATCTCCAACTGCAATTTCTACGACTCAGCCTATGCCATCCGCGACACCGCCGGCGGCGCTGCGAGTTACATCGCGATCTTCGGCAATCGCTTTGTGGGCTCCACCGTGCAGAATCTGCGCTTCGAGCGCGATACCGAGATCATCGCGTATTGCAACGCGGATGGCGGCGCAACCAGCACCCTGTCCGGACCCCGCTCGGGGAGCCTCGCTGCAGCGGCGCTGCATTCTCAGGCCGTCAATGAAGGCTACTGGGCACCGACACTCGTCGGCTCGGTACACGCCGGCGCTCACACTTATCTCAAACAGACTGGCCATTACAGCCGCATTGGCAATCAGCTCACGATTCATGCTCATGTCGTCATGGACAGA
Organism: Steroidobacteraceae bacterium; assembly: GCA_035487135.1. Taxonomy (GTDB): domain Bacteria; phylum Pseudomonadota; class Gammaproteobacteria; order Steroidobacterales; family Steroidobacteraceae; genus 13-2-20CM-66-19. The sequence continues at coordinate 3,589 of DATHMN010000122.1, forward strand.
ATCGACCGCGCAATGCGCGGCAATCTCCTCATCGGTGGTCTGCCAGTGATCTCGGCCGGTCGCTGCGGCTTGTCCGCGGTAGTCAGCATCTCCGCCAGCGGCTTGTCGCATACCAGCGGTTGCAGTTCCTTTCACGGACTGATTGCGCCCAATGCCACCACGGTTGATATTGTCGAAGGCGGCAGCGGAATGCGCCGCAGTGGTGTGCCTGCCGCAAACATCGGCGCGGGCGCGGAGCTGATGCTGTCTGCGACCTACGTCGTGTAACGCCTACCGGGTTCGTCGCTCTGCCATCGCCGCCGCGTACACAGACATCAACGAAGCGTAGGCCGCCTGCTCGGAGTGCCGCTCTCTGTAAGCATCGAAGGCCGCCAGCGCCATGCGGCGCATGCGCACCGGGTCGCCCCATAGGTTCTGCAGTTCGTGCACCAGCGCCCTGGCGTCTCCGACGGTGAATGCCACTCCGCATCCCGGCTCCACCACCAGGCTCGCCAGCGCGCCCACGTCCGAGACCACCAAGGGGACGCCGAAGGCAAAAGCCTCGCGAATCACCATGGGGAAACCCTCGAAGGCGCGACTCGGGATCACCACCAGGCGCGCTGAGCGCAGGATGGCGTGAGTTTCCGGCGCCTGTCGCTGGCCGGTGAAATGGATCTGGCCGGTGCGAACCTGCTCCCGCGCCATGCGTTCGAGTACGCCGCGGCGCGGTCCGTCACCAATGATGACCAGCGGCGGGGCCTCGCTGCCCCACAGCTTCCAGGCGTTGATGAGCACATCGACGCCCTTGTCATCGGAGAGGCGACCGACGTAAACGACCTGCCGGGCGCGCGAGTCCCAGTCCATCGCCTGTGGCGATCCCGGCATGAAATTGGCCCGCACATGGGTCCGCTCGCCGCGGATGAGGCCGCGACTGACGAAGAAATCCCGCTGAAACTGCGTCAGTGCAATGAACGCGTCGACGTGCGTGTCGAGTGTTCCCAGCGAGCGGTGCAAGGAAATAGAGAGCGCGATCGGCATCGTGGCGAGCCGGCTGTTGCGATAGCAGCGGAACCGCAGGGCCGGCATCACGGTGTTTTTATCCGCGCACAGCGTGCAGGCCTGGCGGCCGCGCAGGCCAGTGCCGGCGGCACAGAAAATCCGGTAGTTGTGTAGCGTCAACACTGTTGCCGTACCGCTTCCATCGGCTGCCCCGAATATCGCAGGCGACAGACGCGGAAAGACGTTGTGCACGTGCATGACGTCCGGCTTCTCTTTGTGGATCAAAGCGCGCAGACGCGCCTCGGCAACTGGGTTCCACACACAGGTCACCGCCCCGCGCAGCGGTCCCAGCAGGCGCTGTGCGCGCAATTCGTCGCTGTGAGTCGTGAAGGATACGACCTCGTGGCCATGTTGTTTCAACAGCTCGACGTCGCACTCGTAGGCGAGATTCTCGCCGCTCGGAGCGGTCGAGCCATAGTAGTTGTGTACCAGCAGGACCTTCATCGCGACTGCGCAACAGGCGGAGTTCCTGCGGTGGTGCGCAAGCAGCGCTCGATTCCGTCGCCGACGTTGGCGACCATGTTTTCGAGCGTGTAGCGGCGCGCCGCGTGCCCTGCTGCCGCTGCCATGACGCGCAGGCGCTCCCGATCGATGAGCAGGTTCGCGACTGAGTCAGCAAACGTTTCGGCGGCGTGCGGCAGCAGTAGCCCGCTGACACCGGGCTCCAGATACGCGATCTCCGGACTATGGACCGGGATGTCGGTAGTGAGAAACGGCAGCTGCGCGGCGAAGCTGTCCAGAATCGCCAGGCCGACCAGACCGGGGTTCAGGAAGATGTCCGCCAGGCGGAACAGTGTCGCCTTGTTGCGGCCGTAGAGCGGTCCAAGATAGCGCACCGCCGGACCGCGCGCTGCGACACGCACCAGGTCCGTCTCGACGCCGGCGCCTGCGACCAGCAGCACGAAGCGTGGCAGCCGCGCGCGAATGCGCTCGGCTGCCTCGAGCAGAAACGGAATGCGTTTGTGGCGATAGAGCGAGCCGCAGTAGAGGCCCACCGGATCGCCGGGGGAGATGCCGAGCTGCGCGCGCAGCGTGGCGAGCTCTTGGTCGGTCACCGCGGCGATCTCGCTGGCAAACGCCGTGGTATCGACGGCGTTGTTGATGACGGTGATGTGCTCACGCCGCATGCCCGCGCCGACGAGATGGTCAGCGGTTCTTTCGGTATATGCAAACCACCAGTCTGGCAGGCGCAGCAAGCTACGTCGAAAACGTTCACGCAGATCCCCGGGGCGGCCCTGGTGGTTGGAACCGTGCCCCCACAGTGCGACACGCTTCAAACGCAGTCGCGAGGCGAGCAGCAACGGGTAGTTGAGCAGATAACCGTTCGCTTGGACAGCGATCACCAGATCGGCGTGGCGCAGCTCAGACAGCGGCACGCGCTGCAGCAGAATCCGGCCACCCAGCATATAGCTGCGGGCCACTTTCAATCCCAGCGGCTCGGGCAGGTCAACACTGTCACTCTTCAGTGCCTCGGTGGTGTACGGTTCGCTGTACGCGACCCGCAGGCCGATCCCGCGTGCACTCAGCCGCTCGGCCAATCGCTGGTAGAAAGGCACGCGAAACTGCTTGATGTTCGCAACCACGGCGAGCACGTGCGCGCGCGCGGCGGCCTCGCCGCTCAAGAGCGAGGCGCCGCGGCCAACAGTGACCCCAGCGTGCCGGAGGTGGGCGCCTGCTCCGCGAGCCACCCGAAGAATCGCTCCAGCATCGCCCACAGGCCCAGTTTCTCGATTTCCCAGCTGTGACCCCAGAGGTGCAGCACACCGTCGCGCGCCGCGGCGTACTGCGCCGCCAGCCGCAGCTGCGCTTCGAGGCCCTCCGCACGCAATAGCCTGCGGTATAACTCCACCTTGCGCAGGCGCCGCCCATACTTCAGCAGGTTGCGCGTGAGTACCCGCCGCGGGTGGGGATAGAGCTGCAGGGTCGTCGCAACCCGGAAGGGATCGAGCGGTCGGTCGGTCACCAGATTTTCAACTGAGCGGGCAAAAGCAAACCCGGCGCCGCGCACGATGGCAACGGTCTCGGCGTTGTAGCGGCCGCCCGGATAGCAGAATCCCGCGACCGTGCGTCCCAGCAGATTCTCCAGCTCAGCTTTACCCTCGTACACCTGACGTTGCGCGACCTCGCGCGGCATGCCGCGCAGGTACGCGTGATCGAGGGTGTGGCTGCCGATCTCATGACGCGCGGACAGAGCGCGCAACGCCGCCGCGCCGATCACCGGAATTCCCTCACGGTTACGTATCGGCACAAAGAAGGTGCCGCTGAAACCGTGGCGTTCGAGCAGCTCGGCCACCTTCGCATCGAGCGGATGGCCATCATCCCAGGAGGTTACGAATATCATCTTGCCGCTCGGCGTCAGCGTCGCGTGGCGATGCAACAGAGGGTGCCGCCGAGTCCCACCGCCTGCGTGCCGCGCGCCACCACCCACGACGGTAGACCCGCCTGCAGCACGGGTGCGAACCGGATGTACTCCTGCACGGCGAAGCCGTTGCAGCGCAGATGATGCTCGAGACTACGGCGCTCGAACAGGAACAGGTGGAACTTCTTGCGCGCCTCGCGCCAGCGACCACCCTCCAGGCGCGCGCGCCAGCTGAGACGGTTCGGCGTCGTGATGAATAGGCTTCCGCCGGGTTTGAGCGCGGCACGCAGCTGTCCCAGCGTCGCCCAAAGGTCCGTCAGGTGTTCGATCACCTCGATCAGCGTGACCAGATCGTAGGCAGCGTGCGGTATGTCCGTGACGCGGTCGAGCAGGCTGATACCACGGCGGGCGTACGCGTAGCCGCGTGCCGCCTCGGCGAATTCGAAGCCATCGACCTGCACTCCTGCGCCGCGTAAACGCGACACCAGCTCACCGCTCGCCGCCCCGAAGTCGAGCACCCGCGCGCCCGGCTGCAGAAGGCGACGCCGGATGTAGCCGCTGTAGACGTCGGTTGCGTAGTCGCCGGACTCCTGATTCGTGACGCCCGCCTCAATGCTGTTGGCCGCATAGGCGGTGCCGTAGATGGCCTCGAGTTCCTGCGGTGAGGGAAAGCGTGCGCGGAACAGCAGGCGGCACAGCGGACACATGCGGAAGTCCACCTCCCCGGAGGCAAACACCGCCAGCGGTGCGCACGTGGCGTGCTGCGGATCCGGACACCGCATGGGGCGCGGTGCGGCAACGGCGCCGTCCGGCCCGCTTGCGCTCGCCTCAACTGCCGACATTGATGTCCTCGGGCAGGAAGCTCGTGCCGCGATTCAGGACGCCTCCCTCTATGTGCCACACCTCATCCACCGCTGCCAGCACTTCGCCATCGTGGGTGATGAAGATCAGGATGCCGTCAGCGAACTGCGCGCGCAGAGCGCTCACAAGCTTGCGCCGCAGCGGCGGATCCACGGCGCTGGTCGCTTCATCGAGGATCAGAACGTCGGGCTTGCGCAGCAGTGCACGGGCGATGCCCAGGCGCTGCCGCTGGCCGCCGGAGAGATTGGATCCCTGATAATCCACAATGGTGCGCAGGCCCTGCGGCAAGCGCGCGACGAAGTCGCCGAGGCAGGCTCCAAGCAACGCTTGGGAAACCGCGGCGTCGCTTGACTCGAGACCCATGGTCACATTGTCAGCAAGGGGCCCGGAGAATATCCGGGTTTGTTGCTCTACGAGAATCATCCTCGAGCGCAGCGAGCGGACATCCAGGGCACTCAACGGCGTACCGTTTATCGCTACACTGCCGCGTGACGGCGGCAGGATGCCCAGCAGAACGTCTGCGAGCGTCGACTTGCCAGCTCCCGATTCACCCACAATCGCGTACGCTCGGCCGGCGATGAATTCCGCACTGATCTCGTGCAGCACACTGCGGTCCGCCTCATAGCCACAAGCAACGCCTTCGAGCGCCACGCGCGCGATGCGTTCGTTGATCGGCGCAGCACCACGCGCGTCTGCCGGCATTGGCTGCGTGAGCAGTTCGCCAGCGTCGTGAGAGGCGCGAACGTCGGCCACCAGCTTGCCCCCGGCTGTCACCAACTCACCGAGCGCGGTGAGGATGCGGATCAGCATCGTCGTGATCGCGAAAAAGAACAGTGTGTTGGCGTCCCTCGAGCTGCCCGCTGTCGGCCATAGCCACACGGCGCCTACCAAAATCAGGATCAGGCCCGGTGCGGTTTTGTAGCCGAAATTCAGGGCGTCAATCGCGAATAGCCCGCGGACGTAACGCCGGATCTGTTCACGATAGGCCCTGATGACGAAGGCCTCGGCCGACAAAGACCGGATCGAACGCAGGCCATTCATCGCCTCGATGAAACTGGTGTTGAGGGCGCGCGACAGTTCCAATGACACCGAGCTGAGCCGCAGAATCGCGCCCAGGCCCTTCGACAGCAGCGCGCTACACACGACGATAAACAGCGCCGTCAGCCAGAACGCATGGCGCGAGAAACTGAACAGCAGGGCGAGCCCGGCCAGGGCGGAGGTGGCCGCCGCCAGCATCTGGCCAACGTTGAAAAAGATGGTGCCCGCCTTGTGGGTCTCGTCACCTGCCAGGGAGATATAGAAACCGATGCTGCGGCGGAATATGGTCGGCAGCGGCTCCTGCTCGACGACGCGCCGGAAGATCCGATCACTCAGATACGCGTGCACCTGCTTCGCGACCAGCGTGTTGACGGTGATCTGCGCGTAGCCGAATAACATCCGTAATCCCAGCAGTAGCAGGAACAGCCACAGCCAGGTTTGTTGCGCTATCGGCAGACCGAGCGCCGCCGCGACCCGGCCCCAGAATGCCAGCAGCACCCGCGCGGCAGCAGAAGTAGCGCCAACCCGGGCAAGCGGAATCATCAGGCTGAGGGTCGCGTACTCCAGCACTACCAGGCACAGCGTGAGCAGGAGAACGACGCGCGCCAGCGGAAACGTCACGTACACGAACCGCAGGAACCGCGGTAAATAGGCGCCCACCTTCCTCAGGGTGTAAGCACCGGCGGTGGGCCGCTCAGCCATGGGCGGCATGCTCCCGCGGCGGCGCCAGCCGTCCCGCGCTGCGGTTTTTTCCAGTCCTGATCGTAGACCGGTGCAACGGTGCCTCAGCCATTTGGGTATTGAAACCACATATATTGCTTCCAGCGTCGCAGCTGCGAAACTCCCAGCCGCGTCAGTAGATTGCGCCACAAGCCCCAGACCCGGCTGCGGCCATGCCAGGCGCGGCGCGCCACGAGCCGATGCCAGCTGAGAATGTCGCGCTGGAGCTCGCTGGCCGCAGCCGCAGTGAATACCCCCGCCGCCGCGGACTCCTCGACGATGAAGTAAGCCTCGCTGAAGAACCGATAGCCGCCCAGCGCCACGATGAGCCTGCGCAGCGCCGCCTGGTCTGCAGCGGCAATCAAAGCTCGATAGTCGCGCACGTAAACGGCATCGACCTCCCAGGCCGCTGCGGACACGCCCGGACTGTTGTCGTAGACCCGAAATACCTCGCGTTGATACCAGTCGCTGTCACCGCTGCGGCCGCGATGACTGCGCGCCACACTGACGTCGAGCAGGCGCAGTCCGTGTGCGGTGAGGAACTGATCGAGCTCGCTCCAGCTCGGCGCCCCGATGTATGGGCTCAGGGATCGGTTGATGCCGCCGACGATGTTGACCTCGACCTCGACCAGGGTGAGATTGGCAGCGCGCTGCGGGTCGAGACCGCGAAGAATCTCGAGCTCCGCGCCCTGCACATCGAGTTTCGCAATGTCCGCGCGCTGAATGCGCTGCTCGTCGAGGACTTCTGACAGCTTGCGCACCGCAACCGGCAGCTCTCGTATCGGATACACATAAGCGTTGCGCTCGCCGACAAACTCCGATTTCGGATCGAGCGGATACAAGGACGACCCGGTCGGCGCGTTCAGCATGTACAGGGTCCGCTCGCCGGTCTGTCCCGCAAGTGCCACCGGCAGGACGTGGAACATGCGGCGAAACGGGCTGCGATCATAGAGTCGCCGCAACCGGTCCGCGCTCTGCGGGTGCGGCTCAAAGCAATACATCTGCACCGCTCCCTCGTACGCCCACCAGTGCGGTTGCAGTCCCTCGGCCGCACCAACATCGAGGCCGATCATCGACTGCTGCTGCAGGATGCGCTGCTGCAGCGCTACCCGGCGCGCGGCGTGCCGACGGCGCCACGCCCATCTGAATGACTCAATCATGTTGCGCATGGAACGCTCACGTTTGGCTGTCACACGCGGCACGCGCGGCGGACCCCGCGGCGGCACGACCTTGCAGACAGCTCAAGGCCGAGTCGCGAGACGTGCCAGATGCGTGGCGCGCTTGAGCAACCGACGCACGTGGCTGCCGCCCGCGATCTGGGTTCTGAGCTTGCGGTCGTTGACGTTAACGAACCCCACCTGTAATGCCAGGCGATCGCCCGCCGCGACCAGCGATCCGCGATGCAGGGTGCGTCCGCCATCGAACACCAGCACCCGCCCGCGGCGCGCGCACAGGAACTTGAACTCGCGCGCAGCGAGATCGCGCGCCAGATCTGAGTCCGCTACCACGTCGTCGCCAAAGTGACTTGTGCCCTGGAAGGCTCGCGGCAGCTGCATGAAGATCTTGCGCAGCTCGGGACTGCGTGCGGTAACGCGGTACTCCGAGCCGCCCAGGTACGGTCCGTAGCGCTCACCGCTGATGCGATCGAGGCCCTTGTGGACCCTGAACAGAAACTCCGAGCGAGCCCAGCGGTTGCTGCCGGGAATCAGTCCGGTAGGTCCGTTGTTCTCGGTTACCGGGGTCGCGTAGATCATCGCCTTCGGCAGGTGATCCGCCTGATCAACGTGCAGATAGCGCAGCGGGCTGTCCCGCAGTCCGCAGTCGGCATAGATTCCTGAGTGCCACACCTGCTGCGCGCTGGAATATTCGACGCCGGTGCCAAGTATGCGCATGCGGTTGCGCTTGTAGCCGGTCACGACCTCGAGGACCCCGGCGCGTGCCAAAGCGCGCTGAATCGCACGCCCCAGCGGCGACACACGCGAGGGACTGAAGACAGCCCGCTGCGCGGGCTGCGCGGCGACCTTGGTGCGCAGTTCCGCGGCGCACGGCTCGACCAGTCGCACGATATCGCCGTAGTCCCGATCATCAAGATCGGCGATGTACAGGCCGCGTGCGCGCAACTCCTGTAGCTGTCGGGCGTGTGCAGTATCAAGAGCGGCAACGTCCGCCTCGGCCGTGAGGTGCAGCAGGCGCACATACTCGTAGTGGAGATCGGCGAGGGTCCAGTTGAGTGCCGAACCGAGCCACTCGAGTGCCAGGACGGGTGCTGCGACTTCGCGCGCGTGCTGCCGGAGCGCGTTCGCCAGTGCGCCGATCTCTGACAGCGCCAGGTGCGCGTCTGTCTGACTGGCAGAATCGCGCGCTACGAACTGAGCATGAACTGCATCGATCCGCTCTACGGCGCGCCTGATCAGTTCATCGTCATAGATATATGGCCCGGCCAGCGGCGCGAAGGCCGGGTGTGCCCGATAGTCAATGACGGGGAACCTCACGTCTCGGACCTGTGAGGTGTCCGCCGCCGCGGCGTCGAGGGTCATGGCAGCCAGCGCGCTCGCCTGATTCACGACGGCGTAGCCGGCGCGGTAGCGAACAGGTGCGGTGCACCGGGGCCGGATTTCGTTGATTTCATTTGCGAGGTCGCATGCCGTAGCCGGCAGGCAGGCGCTCCATCGAGCACCGCCGAATGCCGCGGCCCGTGATTGTACTGTAGCCGACTGCTAGCGGCAGCCAGTAAGGCCCCCGGCTCAGCCGACCCCCAGCCGGCCCCTCGCCAGGAGCCTGTCTGCACGCCTCTGGCAGCTGAGCCTGAGGCAGTCAGATCCGGGTACGAGTCCTGCAGTCGCAGCGCCGTTAACCCGGCAGATTAGGTCCGGTCGGGTGGGCCGCCGGGTGTGCCCACTAGCGTGTATCCTTGGGTTTCTCAGCGAGCGGGACCGCCGCCGCATCGGAAGCAATGTGCCATGTCCGCGGTAAATGACGTAAGCCCGACGCTGCAGGCGGCATACGACGAGCAATACTCGGATGAGAGCACGCCGTGGCGCGAACTCTGCGCGCGCGACAAAGCCGCCAATATTCTCGCCGTATGTGCGGGGCAGCAGTACCCGCGCGTCCTTGAATGTGGTGCCGGCGAAGGCGCAATACTGAAATTCCTCGAGGGCGCCGGTTTCGGCAGCGAACTCTCTGCGATCGAGATCTCCGACAGCGGGCTGCGTCAGATCGAGAAGCGAAGGCTGCGTACGTTGCAGCACGTGCGCAAATTCAACGGCTATGAAATTCCTTTCGCTGACACTAGTTTCGATCTGGGGTATTGCTCACACGTCATCGAGCACGTCGAGCACCCTCGAGTGCTCCTGCGGGAGCTCCGCAGGGTGGCCGCGCGCCAAGTGTTTGAAATTCCCCTCGACTACGCGCCACGGGTTGACATGCAAAGCAAGCACTATCTGTCCTATGGGCACATCAACGTTTTTACGCCATCGACGTTCAAGTTCCTGCTGAAGTCGGAAGGGTTCGAGATACTGACGGAGCGCTACACGCACAACTCGCCGAAAATGATCCGCTATAACTGGTATCGGAACATGGGAATGCGGCGCAATTGGACCGGGGAGATGAAACTGCTCGTTTGGCCGCTGTACCGAGCGCTGCGGCGGCTGCAATTGGGGCCCGCGCTCTATCGCGAACTCGAGTTTTCGGCCTACACCTGCCTGACCCAGGCCACCGGTACCCTCAAAATATTTTGAACCGCGAACCCCGTGGCGGCCGCGCAGGGTCGACTCTCAGATGTGACGCAGCCCGTACATCACATCCTCAGCCGCCGCGCGCAGCAGGCTTCTCGGCCACCAGCCTGATTTGAAACCAGGACCGCTCGATTCGCCCGTAGATCCGGCAGGCGAGCTCAAATAGGGTTCTTCCACCAAGTGCGGCGATGGTG
>DATHMN010000123.1:0-3024 GCA_035487135.1 Steroidobacteraceae bacterium
AACGCCGGGCGCGTCCCTCGTCCAGGCGAAGGCGCCACAGGGAACGAGGAGCCGAGTCGAATGAGGATGTGGATGCGAACTGGGCCAATACTGTCGGTATTGGTCGGTGGGGCGCTCGCGCTGCTGATTACGCCCGCTGAAGCCGTGGCAGCCCTGCGCGTGTGCGCCGATCCCGGCAACATGCCGCTGTCCAACAATCGCGGCGAGGGATTCGAGAACAAGATTGCGGCCGTGCTCGCCAAAGCGCTCGACACGGCCGTCGAATACTATTACCGGCCGGGAATCGAGCGCGGCCTGACGCGCACCACGCTGGACGCGGAGCAGTGCGATGTCATGATCGACATGCCGCTGGATTCGGATGATGTCAGTACCACCACCGCTTTGTACCGCACCACCTATGTGCTCGCCTACCGCAGCGAGCGTGCCTACAACTTCAAGAGCCTCGATGATCCGCGCCTGAAGAAGCTGAAGGTCGGCGTCTACGAGACCTCCGCGGTGCGCGAAGCGCTCGCCGACCATGGCGTGCGCAACGTCGAGATTCACTATCTCAGCCACGATGCGGATCTGGTGCCCAAGGACCAGCCGAGCTACCAGGTGCAGCAGGTCATCGACAACCAGCTGGACGTCGCCGCCGTGTGGGGGCCGCTCGCCGGCTACTACAAAGTGATGAAGCAGGCGCCCCTCACGCTGCAGCCGGTCAACCTGATGGATGACTCGGTGACGCTGGAATTTGACATGGCGATCGCGCTGCGCCGCGCCGACAAGGATCTGCAGCGTCGCCTCGATCAGGCGACCCGCGAGCAGCGCGAGGCGATTCGCGCCATCCTCAATGACTACGGCGTGCCGCTGATCGAGTGCAGCACCTGCATCATCAGCGGCGATCTGCCGACGCACGGACCTTACAAGCCGCCCGCGCCGGAGCACCAGGGTCCGGTGGCGGCGCCGGTGAGTATCGCGCAGCTGAATGACTGGCTGGCGCACGGCGCGGATCCGCGGGTGGAGCTCAACAACGCGGTGATGGCGGATGACCAGAAGCGCGTGGCATACCTGCTGGAGAGGAAACACGTCTCGGCGTCCGCGCAGGACCTGCAGGGCGAAACCCCGCTGCATCACGCCATCATCATGGCCTCACCCTCCATGGTCGAGTTCCTGATCGCGCACGGGGCCGGGGTCAACGAGCGCGATCGTGACGGCTGGACCCCGATCATGACCGCCGCCTACCTGGACAATGCCGAGGACGTCCGCATCCTCGCCAAACACGGTGCCGACCCGAACGCGCTCAGTGCGCAGAATCTCAGCCCGCTCGGCATCGCCGCGCAGTACGGCAAGAACGAGGCCGCCGTCGCTCTCCTCGACGCCGGGGCTGACCCGAGCCGCAGCATCGGCGAGGGCGGCTACACACCACTCATGCTCGCGACCGCGAACCACGCGGAGCCTCTGGTGCAAGCGCTCCTCAGGAAAGGTGCCGATATCAATGCGCGTAACAGCGGCGGCGTGACCGCGCTCATGATCGCCGCGGCCAACAGTCGCGCTGACATGGTCGAGCTTCTGATGCGCGCAGGCGCGAACGTTAAGGCGCAGTCAGACCGCGGCGACACGGCCCTGTCCATCGCGCGCGCCAAGGGTGACGAGAAGATCATCAAACTCCTGGATGAATCTGGCGCTCATCCGGGCGCCTAGAGCGCGCAGGCTGTGGCGAGATGCAAGAAACAAGAAAACCGAGGCGCGCCGTGCTTAAGCGAACGCTGATGGTTGCCGTGGCGGGCCTGATGTCTTCCCTGATCTATGCGCATACCCAGGCCCCGCCGCCGGCCCCCGCCGCAGCGCCAACACAGGCTGCACCGGCCGCAGGCGGCACGATGACCCCGATCCAGCGCGCCGACTCAGCCCCGCAGGGGACGCTGAAGAACCCCTACCAGGATACGGATGCGGCCGCGGTCGAGTCCGGCGGCAAGCTGTACCAGAATTACGGCTGTAACGGCTGCCACGGGGGCACCGGCGGCGGGGGCATGTGTCCGCCGCTGACCAACGATACCTGGGTGTACGGCGGTGATGACGATACGCTCTTTCGGCTGGTCGCCTACGGCACCCAGATCCTGATGAGCAAGGGCTATAGCCGCAAGGCCCAGGAGAACGTTGTAGGCCCCATGCCGCAGATGGGGCAGGTGGTGAAGACGGACGATGATTTGTGGCGCATTCTTGCGTTCATACGGTCCAACTACCACGGGGCGCCGGAGTGTAAGTTCGGCTGCACGGGTAGCTAGACCGTCGGCGTGTCGATTGGTCGAGGGGGAGCTTAGTTATGATGCGTGCGCGACCGGCGTCCCATACTCATGCGGAGCTCATCGGCAATCTGGTGCGCAGGCACGGACCGGAGCTTCCGATACCCGAGGTCGTCAGGAGCTCCTGGAGCCGCTGCCTCAATAGCTATGCGCTCGATCCGCAGGAGATCAAACGCCCGAGCAGCGTCGAGCAGGCGGATCTGCAGGCGCGCCGCGAGCGCCTGGGCGTGCTGCTCGGCATCGCCCGCATCGAGATGGAGGCCTTGAGCAAGCTCATCAAGCACTCCGAATACAGCATCATGCTCACCGATCGCGACGGGGTCATCCTCAGCCACGTCGGCGACACCGGTTTCTCGGCCACGGCCCGCCGCAGCGGCTTTCGCGAGGGCGTCATGTGGGGCGAGCGGGAGATGGGCACCAACGGCATGGGGACCTGCCTCACCACCGGGCGCTCGGTGGTCATTCATCGCACCGATCATTTTCTCGCCCAGAACACCGCGCTCACCTGCTGCGCAGCGCCGATCTTCGACATGCGCGGCGAGCTGCTCGCGGCGCTGGACATCTCCGGCTCCTCCTCCAATCCCCAGAGCCACACCCTGGCGCTGGTGGAGATGGCTGCACAGAACGTGGAGAACCGCACCCTGCTGAGCGGCTGCCGCGACCTGCACCTGGTGCGCTTCCACCGCTGCGCTGAGTTCGTGAGCACTCCGGGCGAGGGCGTGCTGGCGTTCGATGACCAAGG
>DATHMN010000124.1:0-3289 GCA_035487135.1 Steroidobacteraceae bacterium
CTGCCAGCGAGCACGCGAGGATGTCCCAGAGGCGAAAGAGGTAGGCTTCTGCGGCAGAGTTGTCCGGAGTGCAGCAAGCGAAGTGGCGTTTGAAGATCGGAACTACCACAGAGTCACTCAGCACGGACCACGCTATAGCCCAAGGATAGACAAGCAGGAACCCGACGGCCGCGACTAAGAATAGCTTCGGCGAAAGTATGAGATAGCGCCGCATCCTCGCGTCTAACTATATGTAGACGACCGAACCGGGGTGATGAAACACCCCAAACGCGTCAGATAAGGAGCTCGAACTATACGGGGCAAACTGATTCGATAGCGCCACCGAGCCGGCGTCACCGGCAGCACAAGTGCAAAGGAGCAGCTATGGGATCGCAACCCGGATTGTTTGCCGCTGCGCGTGACAAAATGCGCACGCGTCACCTCGCCCTGAGAACGGAGCAGGCTTACCTGCAGTGGCTGCGGCGTTATGTCGCGTTTCATCATCGTAAGCACCCGCGCGAACTTGGTGCGCCCGAGGTCGAGCAATTCTTGACGCATCTTGCCGTGGACCGCAAGGTCAGTGCGGCAACGCAGAACCAGGCGCTGCAGGCGATCCTGTTTCTGTATCGGCACGTGCTCGAAATACAGTTGCCGTGGCTGGGCAACGTCACGCGCGCCTCACAGGCTAAGCGACTGCCCGTGGTCCTAAGCCGCGGCGAGGTGCGTGCGCTGCTCGCACAGCTGCAGGGCGCTCCCTGGCTCGTCGCCAATCTGCTCTACGGCAGCGGGCTGCGGCTCATGGAGGGGTTGCGCCTGCGCGTGAAGGATCTGCAGCTTGATCGCGGGGAGCTCATCGTGCGGCAGGCCAAGGGCGGCAAGGACCGGGTGACGATGCTGCCCGGCACCCTTCAGATGCCGCTGCGCGCGCATCTCGCGCGCCTGCGGGAGTGGTACGAACAGGAGCGGCGGCGCGGGCATCCGGGTGTTTCACTACCCTTCGCGCTGGCGCGTAAGTACCCGCCAGCGGCCACGCAATGGGGCTGGCAGTATCTTTTTCCCTCGGTGGAGCTGGTTCAGGACCCTCCGAGCGGCCAGAAGGTGCGGCATCACCTGCAGGAAAAGACGGTTCAGCGCGCCGTGCAGTCGGCGGTGCGTAAGGCCGGCATCACGCAACCGGCCAGCTGCCACACGCTGCGACACTGCTTCGCGACGCACCTGCTCGAGGATGGTTCCGACATCCGCACGGTGCAGGAACTGCTCGGTCACGCAGATCTCAATACGACCATGATCTATACCCACGTCATGAGCAAGGGCGCCAGAGGCGTGCGCAGCCCGCTGGATCGCGAAGGCAGTGAGCCGGTGACGCAGCACCAGCGCGCGCTATGAGCGTTCCGGGTACGGCCCGAAGCCGTTCTGACGCCAGGCCTCGTAGATGACCAGTGCGACCGCGTTCGAGAGGTTGAGGCTGCGATTCCCGGGACGCATGGGGATGCTGAGCTGCTGGGTACGCGGGATCTGTGCGAGAACCTGCGCCGGCAGGCCGCGGGTCTCAGAGCCGAAGATGAACGCATCCGTGGGGCTGAATGTCGCCTCGCTGTAAGGACGGCCACCGCCGGTCTCGATGCTGAAGAGGCGCGCCCCGCACAGCGACTCAAGACAGGCGCTGAAGTCCGCGTGCACCCGCACCTCGGCGAGTTCCGCGTAGTCGAGACCGGCGCGGCGCACCGCCCGGCGCGTGAGCTCGAACCCGAGCGGCCTCACCAGGTGCAGCCGGCAGCCGCTGTTCGCGCACAGGCGAATGACGTTGCCCGTGTTGGGCGGGATCTCGGGCTGAACGAGTACGACGTGGAACATGAAAGGTGTGCAGGCGGCCCGGCTTTGACGCGTGTGCGATAATGCCTGCGATGGCAACGGTGGAACCAGCCTTGGGCGCAGCCGGAGTGGCGGCGGCGGATGCCGCCCTGCTCGCTTTCCGGTTCTGCGGTCTCGAGTTCGCCTCCCCGGTCGTGCTGCTCTCCGGGTGCGTCGGCTTCGGCGAGGAATACACCCGCATCGAGGGATTCTCGAACCGTGACGCCGGCGCGATCGTGCTCAAGGGCACGACCGGCAAACCGCGCCTGGGGAATCCGCCGCACCGCGTCTATGAGACCCCCGCGGGCATGCTGAACGCGATCGGGCTGCAGAACCCGGGAGCCGAGCAGGTGGTGAACCAAATCCTGCCGCAGCTGGATTTCAGCGAGACGCGCTTCATCGCCAACGTATGTGGCTCCACGATCGAGGAGTATGTCGAGGTCACGCGGCGCTTCGATCAGTCGCCGATCGATGCGCTGGAGATCAACATCTCCTGCCCGAACGTCAAGGAAGGCGGTGTCGCCTTCGGCAACTACCCGGACATGTCCGCGCAGGTGGTGGCCGCCTGCCGCCGCGTGACACGCAAGCCCCTGATCACCAAGCTCTCGCCGAACCAGACCGACATCCGCGAGAATGCGCGCCGCTGCATCGAGGCGGGTAGCGACGCCCTGGCGGTGATCAACACGGTGATGGGCATGGCCATCGACGTGGCGACGCGCCGTCCGGTCATCGGCAACGTGCAGGGCGGGCTCTCCGGACCTGCCATCAAGCCGATCGCACTGCTCAAGGTGCACCAGGTTTACGAGGTGGCACGCGCACACCGCGTCCCCATCATCGGACAGGGCGGCATCACCAGCGCCCACGATGCGCTCGAGTTCATCATCGCCGGCGCGAGCGCGGTCGGCATCGGCACGGCGCTCTTCTACGACCCGATGATCTGCAAGAAGGTCAACGAGGGCCTCGCCGAATACCTGCGCTCGCAGGGACTCACCAACGTGAGCGAACTCGTGGGCACACTCAGCACCGCGCGCGATACACAGGACTG
Source organism: Steroidobacteraceae bacterium (assembly GCA_035487135.1). GTDB lineage: Bacteria > Pseudomonadota > Gammaproteobacteria > Steroidobacterales > Steroidobacteraceae > 13-2-20CM-66-19. Next base: position 2,876 of record DATHMN010000124.1, read on the forward strand.
CGCAATTTCAGGATGAAAAAACTCCAAGCGTTGACGCTCGCCGCGGCGGCCCTCGCCCTGGCGCTGGCCCTGGATGCGCGGCTGGCCTCGGGCGGCGCGGAGCAAGAGCCGGCACCTCAGTTCGTGCACCTGAAACTCGATGCGCGCGAATATTCCCTGGGGCGCAGCGATGCGCCGCTGACCATGCTCGAGTTCACCGACTACCAGTGCCCGTTCTGCCGGCGCTTCCAGGCGGAAACGTGGCCGCTCCTGAAGAAGAACTACATCGACACCGGCAAGCTGCGCTTCATCGTGCGCGACCTGCCGCTGCAGTTTCATTCCGCGGCGCGCCCGGCGGCCGAAGCCGCCCATTGCGCCGGCGAGCAGGGCAAGTTCTGGGAGATGCACCACGCGCTCCTCACCGGGGATGACCCG
>DATHMN010000125.1:0-2692 GCA_035487135.1 Steroidobacteraceae bacterium
AGCCAGCTGCGCGCTGCCGCGGTGGATGGGGACGACGCGCGCATCAGGCGTCTGTTGTCGGAGCTGTTGCGCTGCAAGGGTCTTTCTCGAGGACAGCGCATCTCGCTACAACAGAAAGCACTCCTGAGCCTGGTGCAATCGCTACGTTCGGCCTCTCTAAACGACGATCTGACGGGCCTGCACAACCGCCGCGCATTTGTGCAGATTGGCACGCGCGTGCTTGATGTCGCCACGCGCGACCAACAATACGCGCATCTTGTGTACTTCTACGTCGAGCGCGGGCGCCTCAACCAATCTCTTGCGCAGACGGCTGCTCAGATGCTGATCAGACAGACTGGCAATCTTCTGCGCGATCTCTTCCCGAGCTACGGCGTGTATGAGGTGCTGGGCCGCATGGACAACGATGCATTCGCAGCACTCACTACCAGCGACGATTATGCCTCGCGCGACGCTGTACTTGCGCGGCTCGAGCAGGCGCAGCACGCGAGCACGCTGCCGCTGGTCATGAAGGTCGGCATTGCCCACTTTGACCCCCATGATCCGGCGGGCATCGATGAGCTTCTGGAGCAGGCGCAGCGTGACATGAATCGGCCGGCAAGCGCATTCGGCGTGGGCTTGCCGGTCAGCAAGATTGGGCATAACGCGCTCGCGGGCTATCGCGTCTGAGGATTGACCGGCGGTCGCGGGGCGGCGTTTTCAGGGCAGAACATTTGCGGGGAATGGCGGGTGCAGCAGGGACGCTTGCACGCTTACGGATGGCGCACGAGTGAACTCATGGACGAAGCGCATCCCGCAAACATTGTCAGGACCTGAAGCGCCGCCCCGCAGACCTTAGCCCGCGAGTCTCGGCCGCGTCACCTCACTCGAGCGACTCGTAGACGCGACGTGCGTCCTGAAGCTTCTTCAGTACACCGCTTTTCTCGTCCTGCGAATTCCAGTCCGGATAGCTCCCGGTCACTTGCAACAGATGGTCGATCCACGCCTCAAAGTAGCGTGCATCCGTGCGCGAATGCGGCCGCGTGCCGCGCACCGACACGTACACAGGGCTGGTCGTGGCGTACACAAAGTTATCGAGGATCGGGTACTGAGCTTGCGCGGTAAAGGCCCGTAGCACGCACCAGCCGCTGCTCTGCAACGCGATCTCACCTGCGACTTCGACCGCATCGTGCTCAGCGCCGAGGCTCAGTTCACGGGCGACCTTGCCGTTACAGACGATCTGGGCGTGGTCGAGCGGCACGATCGAACGCACGCGCGCCAGAAAATGCGCACGCCGCGGCTGCTGAAGATCCACGGTCGCGCCAATCGGCGCGCCATCGAGAGCGAAGTCGAGCAACGGGCCGTTGGTGGCGAACGTGCGTCCCTGCCGGAGCGCCTCAAGCCACGCATCGCTGTTCAGTGGTCCGTTCGGGACCGAGGCGTAGACCCGGTTCAGCCCGACTGGGCCGCGCAACGTGGCGTAGTCGGCCATCGCGTCGGTGCCCCCTGCCGCTGGAAGCCGAAAGCCAAGATTGAGCAGGCGGTACCAGACACCGGCCGTTGCCTGATGATCCGAGAACGCGACGATCTCCAGGTAGTCCACTTTACCGAGTGCCACATCGACTGGCAGTTCGTCCGCATCCGTGTGTGTCGGTTTGGTCAGCGGTAGCGGCTCCTCCTCGAACGGATGCACGTACCCGACTACGGCTCCCTGCGCGTGCGCCAGGTCCGCAACGTCGGCATTAGTGGGGTACAGACTCGCGGCAGCCGTGTTGGGGTAGCCGGCATATCCGGGCAACAGGATGTGTCCGCCAATCGCGAGGAGTCCCAGATGACCCCAGTAGCTGGTGTGAAACTCCTGGCCGTGCACGACCAGCGTCTCGGCCGTCGATGCAGGGTCGACTCCCTTGCCACTGTAGGCGATGTCCGGGATCCGTTGTTCCTTGTTGACGATGAGATTCTCGACGATGTCCAGATCTTCCGCCTGCGCCTGCAGCACCAGGTGCGCCGGCGTATTGCGGTAATGGCCGCCGTAATTCATGTGAACGTGCACGTCCGCGCTCACCCAACGGCGCTCCTTGCCATCGAGCCACGCGTGCGCCGGCAGCACCGCCGCAACCTCCACCGTTTCGCCGGTGGGCACCTGCAGCGTGCGCCGCTCGGGCTTGCGCGCCAGCCCCTTCATGACTTCAACCCTGACCGTGCCTGCCGGCACCTCGAGCGAGTCTTCGCCGGTGGTGTGAAAGTAACGCGCGTCGAACGGATGTTCGTTGCGATCAAACTCGGCGTGGTGCATCCAGGCGTGCGCCGGCGCATAAAAGCGGCCCGCCGCGTCTGTGATCACCACGCGCGCGGCGGTCAGACGCCCCTGTTCGTCCCGCACCGTCAAGTGGACGGTGCCGCTCGGGCGCAGAGGAGTTCTCTCCGTGACCTTCAGTTCGCGCGCGTCTCCTCCGGGTAGGCGCAGCAATCGCAGTTCGGTGTCGCCTTCCCGATTAGACACTGAGGCGATGAAACTGCCGTTCGGGGACCAGCGCGGACCGGTCTCATCCCAATCGCCGTAACTGATCGGGAAAGGCTCCCCGCCACTTGCGGGCATCAGCCACAGCTGTAGCCCGTTGCGCCCCAGATAGGAGCTGTAGACGATGCGCTGACCATCAGGAGAAAAATCCGGCCGCGCCTGCCAATTGGTTTCTTCGTACCGCAGCTCCACGGC
>DATHMN010000126.1:0-14295 GCA_035487135.1 Steroidobacteraceae bacterium
GTGCACATAAGCGTGCCGGATGCCGCTGAACGCCGCCACCTGACCGAGCCCACCGAGCTGTTCCGCGGGCTGGGATTCGAGTTCTGGAGCCCACCCGACGGCGTGGTCGGGCAGGTCACGCCCAACGGCGCTGCGGCGCGCGCCGGACTCGAGCCCGGCGACCGCATCGTCTCGATCGACGGTGCGCCGGTCAAAGGCTTCGAGGACATCGTGCGCCTGGTGAGCGCGCGGCCCGACAGTGACCTGCAGCTCACCTACAGTCGCGACGGCGCGCAGCACAGCGTGCGGCTGCATACCAGCGCCGAGAGCCATCTGTTCGGCAAGGCGATCGGCCGCATCGGCGTCGGTGTCTATCCGGCCAACATGCAGCTGCACACCGACCTAGGTCCCGGGCAGGCGCTCGGCTATGCGGTGCACGAAGCCTGGAGCATGACCGAGATCCAGGCACGCATGTTCTACCGCATGGTGCTCGGGCGGGTGTCGCTGAAGAACCTGAGTGGGCCGCTGTCGATCGCCCAGTTCGCCGGCGAGTCGGCGCAGGCGGGCGTGGCATCGTTCCTGAGTTTTCTGGTATTGATTTCCCTGTCGCTGGGGTTTCTCAACCTGCTGCCGATTCCGATCCTGGATGGCGGACAGATCCTGTTCCAGCTGGCGGAGTGGCTCAAGGGCGGCCCGCTGTCGGAGCGGGCGCAGGCGTGGGGGCAGCAGGTTGGCATCGCTTTGCTCATCGTTCTGATGGGTGTCGCGCTGTACAACGATATTGCGCGCCAGTTCAGTTGAGGGTATTTAGGGCCGCCGCGCGGCCGTGCGGGCCGCGGCTAGGGCCGCGTTTGGCCTGCGGTCGGGCGCTGCGACGCGGCCCCACAGTGAACAGCGCCACAGGCGCGACCTTACAGAGGGATACGGGTGGTTAGAACATGTTGAAGCGCATGGCCCTGCTGGGGGCCGTACTGGTCATGCGCTGCGCGCTGCTGCTGGCGCAGACCGAGACGACGCCGGCGGATTTTACCGTTGGCGACATCAAGATCGAGGGCCTGCAGCGCGTCTCAGAAGGTACCGTCTACAACTACCTGCCGGTCAACATCGGTGACCATCTGACGCCGACGCGCGTGCGTGAGGCCATCCGCGCCCTGTACGCCACCGGCTTTTTCCGCGACGTGCAGATGCGCCGCGACGGCAATACCCTGCTGGTGGTGGTGCTCGAGCGCCCCTCGATCGAGAGCTTCGAGATCACCGGCAACAAAGACATCAAGACCGAGGATCTGCAGAAGTCGCTGCGCGGCGTGGGACTCGCCACCGGCAAGACCTTCGACCGCTCGGTGCTCGAGGACGTCACCCAGTACCTCACCGACCAGTACTACGCGCGCGGCAAGTACGGCGTGCGCATCGATTCCAAGGTCGAGGAAGAGGCGGGCAATCGCGTCAAGATCAAGATCGACATCAAGGAGGGCTCGCGCGCCAAGATCCGGCAGATCAACCTGGTCGGCAACACGCGCTTCCCCGACAAGGACATCCTCGGCACCCTCGAGCTGAAGACGCCCAACTGGCTGTCCTGGTACAAGCAGGACGACCGCTATTCGCGCGAATCGCTGCAGGGCGACCTGGAGAAGATCCGCAACTACTACATGGACCGCGGTTACGCCAACTTCCAGATCGAATCCACCCAGGTGGCGATCGCGCCCGAGAAGGAAGACATCTTCATCACCGTCAACCTGAATTCCGGCACGGTCTACAAGGTGTCGGAGATCAAGCTGGCGGGCACCTTCGTCGTGCCGAAGTCGGAGCTCGAGTTTCTGCTGATGATTCGTCCGGGTGACACCTTCAATCGCAAGCTGATCACCGGCAGCCAGGAGCTGATGCAGAACCGCATGGGGCGCGACGGCTACGCCTTTGCCAAGGTCGAGCCGGTGCCGACCGCCGACAATGTCCACCACACGGTGTCGCTCACCTTCTTCGTCGACCCGGGCAACCGGGTGTACGTGCGCAACATCAGCTTCAGTGGTTCCAACCGCATTAATGATGAAGTGCTGCGCCGCGAAATGCGCCAGCTCGAGGGCGGTTGGCTGTCGAACACCTCGCTGGAGCGCTCCAAGCAACGCATTCAGCGCCTGCCGTACGTGAAGAGCGTGGACTTCGAGACCACGCCCGTCGCGGGCTCGCCCGATCTGGTCGACGTCAACTACAAGATCGAGGAGGGCCCGGCCTCGCAGCTCTCCGGTGGCATCGGTTGGTCGGAAACCTACAAGTTCATGCTGAACGGCAGCTATGCCGACTCCGATTTCCTCGGCAGCGGGCAGCGCGTGTCGGTCAACCTGAACGGCGGCGCCTTCAGCAAGGTCTACACCCTGCAGCACACCAATCCGTACACCAGCGTCGACAACGTGCAGCAGAGCGAGTCGCTCACCTACAGCGACGTCACCCAGTTCGTGTCGTCGTCGTCGCAGTTCTCTTCGCAGACCATCAGCTTGGGTCCCACCTGGGCCTATCCGGTGAGCGAGTTCATGTATCTGCGCTTCGGCGCGGTGTTCACCTCGGCGCAGCTGCTCACCAACTCGCTGAGCAGCGCCGAGCAGGCGCAGCAGTGGGTGCAGGAGAACGGCCATTCCTACAGCCGCCTGGCACACGATACCGCGACCAACAACGAGTACGTCTTCTACGGTACCAACTTCAAGAATGTTGATTTCGTGACCGGCTGGGACTGGGATACCCGCAACCGCACGCTGTTCGCGGACCGCGGCATGCGCCAGAACATCTCGTTCACCATCACCAGCCCCGGGAGCGACGTCAAGTACTGGATCGGCAACTACCAGTTCATCAGGTACCTGCCGGTATGGAAAGGCTGGACCCTGTCGTTCCTCGAGGGCATCGATTACGGCGCGCCGATGGGCAGCACGACCGCGATCCCGCCGTTCCGCCAGTTCTTCGGCGGCGGCCCGGACAACGTGCGCGGCTTCCGCGAGAGCCGTCTGGGTCCGAAGGACAACTTCGGCAACCCCTACGGCGGCAACATGCGCATCACCAGCCAGAACGAGCTGATTTTCCCGATGCCGGCCAAATTCGCCCAGACTGCGCGCGTCAGTGCCTTCTTTGACATGGGCGGGGTCTACCAGACCGGCAGCATCATCAAGTTCTATGGACCCGATGGCATCACGCCCGACTGCTACTCGTACCGCTGCCAGGGGCTGAAGAAATCGGTGGGTGTGGCGGTGCAGTGGCTGGCCCCGCTCGGCCTCTTCCGCTTCAGCCTGGGCATGCCGCTCAACGCCAAATCGAGTGACGGCATCACCACCTGGGGCGATGACCGCGAGGTGTTCCAGTTCTCGGTGGGTAACGCCTTCTAAAAAAGGCGTTTTCCGCCCCGGGCCGGCAAAGAAACGCGCCGCGCGGCCCGGTTCTACGCGATACTAGGCGTTTAGCCCGTGGCCTCATCCGGTTGCGGGCGCACATTAACACTTGAGTGAGGGTAGGTAGGCTCTGTGAAGCGTTCGATCAGCAGCAAGTTGACGGTGTGGTTGATTGCGGCGGCGGCAGTCCTCGGGACCTTGCCGGCCTGGGCGGAAGGGAAGGTCGCGATCGTCGACTTCCAGCGCCTGGCGCAGGAGTCGCCACAGGGTAAGGCCGTATCGGAGGCGATGCGCGCGGAATTCGCGCCGCGCCAGCGCACCCTGCAGGCACAGGCGCAGTCCATCAAAGCCAAGCAGGAGAAGCTGCAGAAGGACGGCGCAACCATGAGCGACGACCAGCGCACCCGCGCGGAGAAGGATCTGCGCGATGCGGAGCGCGACCTGCAGCGCGGTGAGGGCGAGTTCAACGACGACGTTAGCGCACGGCGCAACGAGGAACTCTCCAAGCTGCAGCGCACGCTGATCGAGGAAGTGCAGAGCTACGCCAAGGCGCAGAACTTCGACATGGTGCTGAGCAAGGACGCGGTCATCTATTCCTCCAACAGTTACGACATCACGCCGCAGGTGCTGAGTGCCCTGCAGGCGCGCGGCGGCGGCACAGCGGCGCCGACGTCCAAACCGCCGGCGCTCTCGCCGCCCAGCAAGTAACGTCAACACGGGGAGGCGCGCCGGCATGCCGGTATCGCTCGGGGAGCTGGCGGTGCGCTTCGGCTGCGAATTGCGCGGCGACCCGGACCGGCGCATCGAGCGCGTGGCGACGCTGGCGGGCGCCGACGCGCACGCGCTCGCCTTCCTCGCCAACCCGCGCTACCGCGCGCAGCTGGCGGCCACGCGTGCCGGGGCGGTGATCGTCAACGCCGCAGCGGCGGCCGATTGTCCGACCGCAGTGCTGCTGAGTGAGAACCCGTACGCCACCTACGCGCGCATGGCGGCGCTGCTGCATCCGGCGGCTGCGGTCACGGCCGGCGTGCACCCGAGCGCGCTGGTGCACCCCACGGCCCGTATCGATGCGAGCGCGGAGATCGGCCCTTATGTCACCGTGGCGGCCCACGTCACGGTCGGCGCGCGCGTGCAGATCGGTCCGCACTGTGTCATCGACCGCGACGTGACGCTCGCCGAGGACGTGCGCCTGGTGGCGCGGGTGACGCTCGGCCACGGCGTCAGTATCGGCGCGCGCAGCGTGCTGCAGCCAGGGGCGGTGATCGGCGCCGACGGCTTCGGCTTCGCCCCCGAACAAGGCCGCTGGTTCAAGGTGCCGCAGGTCGGCAGTGTGCGCGTCGGCGCGGATGTGGAGATCGGCGCCAACACCACCATCGACCGCGGTGCCATCGAAGACACGGTGATCGCGGAAGGCGTGAAGCTCGATAACCTCATTCAGATCGGCCACAACGTGCAGGTCGGCGCGCACAGCGCGATTGCCGCCTGCACCGGCGTTTCCGGCAGCACCACCATCGGCCAGCGCTGCATGATCGGCGGGGCGGTCGCGATCGCCGGCCACCTGCACATCGGTGATGACGTGGTGATCACCGGCTCATCGGCGGTGAGTCACTCGCTGCCAAAGCCGGGGGTATACTCGAGCGCGCTCCCGACCGAAGAGGCGCGCGCCTGGCGCCGGCTGGTGGCGCGCTTCAAGCGCAGCGACCATCTGGCCACGCGCGTGCGCCGGCTTGAGCGCGCCGCAGGTGTTGCCGGCGCAGAGGAACAGGATCATGACTGAAGCGCTGCAACTTGACATGCTGGCGATCCTCGAGCGGCTGCCGCACCGCTATCCGTTCCTGCTGGTGGATCGCGTGCTGGAGCTGCATCGCGGCGAGCGTATCCGCGCGCTCAAGAACGTGACCTACAACGAGCCGTTCTTTCCCGGGCACTTCCCCGGCCGCCCGGTGATGCCCGGCGTCATGATCATCGAGGCGCTGGCGCAAACCGCCGGCATCCTGTGTTTCGTCAGCGAGGATGTGATCCCGGATCACAACACGCGCTTCTACTTCGTCGGCATCGACAAGGCGCGCTTTCGCCGCCCGGTGGTACCGGGCGACCAGCTGTTGCTCGAGGTGCAGCTCGAGCGCGCGCTCAAGGGAATCTGGCGCTTCTCCGCCACCGCGCAGGTCGACGGCCAGCCGGTGGCCAATGCCGACATGATGCTGGCACCGGAGGCGGCCCGATGATCGATGCGCGCGCCGTCGTCTCCCCCGAGGCGCAGCTGGCCGCCGATGTCAGTGTCGGGCCCTTCAGCATCATTGGTGCGCAGGTGCGCATGGGCCCGCGCTGCGTGGTGGGACCGCACGCCGTCATCAGCGGCCCTTGCAGCTTCGGTGCCGATAACCGCGTGCACCCGTTCGCCTCCATCGGCGATGCGCCGCAGGATAAGAAGTACCAGGGCGAGCCCACCCGGCTCGAGATCGGTGACCGCAACGTGTTCCGCGAGAGCTGCACGGTCAACCGCGGCACGATTGGCGGACATGGCGTGACCCGCATCGGCAACGACAACCTGTTCATGGCGTTTTCGCACGTGGCGCACGACTGCATCATCGGTGACAACACGGTGTTCGCCAACTGCGCCTCGCTTGCCGGTCACGTCGAGGTGGGCGACTGGGTGATCCTCGGCGGGCTGACGGCGGTGCATCAGTTCGCGCGCATCGGTGCGCACGCCTTTCTCGGCGGCGGCTCCATCCTCTCGCGCGACGTGCCGCCCTACGTGATGGTCGCCGGCAACCCGGCCGTGCCCCACAGCATCAACTCCGAGGGCCTGAAGCGCCGCGGCTTCAGCGAGGAGCAAGTGCGCAACATCCGCGACGCCTATCGCATCCTGTATCGCTCCGACCTGAAACTCGCCGATGCGCTGGCGCAGCTCGAGCCGCTCGCGCAGCAGCACGCCGAACTCCATCCATTTGTCGAGTTCATTCACAGCACCACGCGCAGCCTGGTGCGATGAGTGCAGCGACTGCGCCTAACCCCGCGGCGCCGCTGCGCGTCGCGGTGGTGGCCGGCGAGCATTCCGGCGACCAGCTTGGCGCCGCGCTGATCAAGGCGCTGCGCGCGCGCGTCCCGGCGCTGCAGTGCTTCGGCGTCGCCGGGCCCAAGATGATCGCCGCCGGCTGTGAGGCCTGGGCAGGCTCCGAGGAGCTGGCGGTGATGGGTCTCACCGAAGTGCTGCGCCACCTGCCGCGCCTGCTGCGGCTGCGGGGCGCGCTGCGGCGCCGGCTGCTCGCCGCGCCGCCCGATGTGTTCGTCGGCATCGACTCACCGGAGTTCAATCTGCGTCTGGCGCGCCAGCTGAAGGCGGCGGGCATTCCCACGGTGCAGTACGTCAGTCCGCAGGTCTGGGCCTGGCGCCAGGGGCGGGTGCGCAACATCGCCCGCGCCTGCGACCTGGTGCTGTGTCTGCTGCCGTTTGAAACCCAGTTCTACGCCGACCACGGCGTGCGCGCGGTGTTCGTCGGCCACCCGCTCGCCGACCAGATTCCGCTGCCCGCAGACCGGGCCGGGGCGCGCCGCGCGCTGGAACTACCTGCGGATGCGACCGTGATTGCACTGCTGCCCGGCAGCCGCCTGTTCGAGGTGAAACTCCTCGGCGCACCGTTCGCGGCCGCGGCCGCCGAGCTCGCCGCGCGGCGCCCCGCCTGGCGCTTTGTGGCGCCGATGGCCTCTGCGGCCGTGCGTAAGGCGTTCGAGAGGGAAATCGCCCAAGTGCCTCACGTGCCTGCGATTCAGCTGTTCGACGGCCAGGCACAACGCGCGCTCGCTGCCTGCGATGCGGCAATCGTGGCCTCCGGCACCGCGACTCTGGAGACGCTGCTGACCGGCCGGCCGATGGTGGCGGCGTACAAAATGAATGCCACCACGGCGTTTCTGCTGCGCGCCATGGGGCTGGTCAAAGTGCGATACTTTTCCCAGCCCAACCTGCTCGCCGGGCGCGCGCTGGTACCGGAGCTGCTGCAGGAACAGGTCAGCGGCGGCGCGCTCGCGGCGGCGCTGCTGCACGAACTGGAGGACCGGGATCACCTATATGAACTCAGCGCCGAGTTCGCCGCGGTGCACCGCTCGCTGCGCCGCGACGGCGCGGACCAGGCCGCGCAGGCGATCCTTGCCTGTCTCGCGCGCGCACACACCGTGAGCCCGCTGCCCTCAGCATGAAGGTTAAGCCCGATCTGGCGCGCGTGGCCGGGGTGGACGAGGCCGGCCGCGGGCCGCTGGCAGGTCCGGTGGTTGCCGCGGCGGTCATCCTCGATCCGCGGCGGCGCATCCGCGGTCTCGCCGATTCCAAGGTGCTGAGCCCCGCCGAGCGCGCGCGCCTGGCACCCCTGATCCGCGGGCGCGCGCTCGCCTGGGCGATCGGCTGGGCCGATCGCGACGAGATCGACTGCCTCAATATCCTGCAGGCGACGTTGCTCGCCATGCGGCGCGCACTGCTGGCGCTGCCGGTGGCGCCGACGCACGTGCGCGTCGATGGCAACTGCTGTCCGCGCATCGGCGATCTCACCCTCAGCTGCACGCTGGAGGCGATCGTCGCCGGCGATGCGCGCATCGCCGCGATCAGCGCCGCCTCGATTCTCGCCAAGACCTATCGTGATGCGATGATGGAAGCCCTCGACCGCTGCTACCCGGGCTTCGAGCTCGCCGTGCACAAGGGCTACGCCACGCCGACCCATCTCGAGGCGCTCAAGGCGCGGCAGCCGTCGCCGCAGCACCGCCGCTCGTTCAGTCCAATGCGCAGCGACGGTGAACCCGTGACCGCCTACGGGACCGAGAATTAAGGGCGCGCTGATGTCACCGGGCTTCGTTCACCTGCGGCTGCACACCGAGTACTCGCTCAGCGACAGCGTGGTCCGCGTGCCGCAGCTGATCGCCGCGGTCGCCGATGCGGGCATGACGGCGGTCGCGGTCACCGATCAGAACAATCTGTTCGCGATGGTGAAGTTCTACCGCGAAGCGCTCAGGGCGGGCATCAAGCCGCTGGTGGGGGTCGACCTGCTGGTGCGCGAGGAGGGCGAGCGCGCGCCGCCGACGCGGCTGACGCTGCTGTGCCAGTCGCAGGCGGGCTACCGCAATCTGGCGCGCCTGGTGAGCCGCGCCTACCTCGAGGGCGCGCAGCGCGGTACGCCGCGCCTGGAGCGCAGCTGGCTGAACGCGCCGGCGCTGGCGGGTCTGATCGCGCTCTCCGGCGCGAGCGAGGGTGACGTCGGCCGTGCGCTGGTCAATGCGCGGGGCGCCGACGCCGAGCGCGCGCTGGATTATTGGCTGACGCTCTTGCCCGGTCGTTTCTATCTCGAGCTGCAGCGCCTCGGGCGTGCTGCCGAAGAGGGGTACATCGCCGGCGCCGTGGCGCTCGCGGCGCGCCGCGGCGTCCCACTGGTGGCCACCAACGATGTGCGCTTTCTCGGCGCGGAGGAGTTTGAGTCGCACGAGGCGCGCGTGTGCATCCATGACGGCACGCTGCTGGCAGATGCCGGGCGCGTGCGCCGCTACTCGCGTCAGCAGTACCTGCGCACGCCGCAGGAGATGGCGGCGCTGTTCGCCGACATTCCCGAGGCACTCGCCAATTCGGTGGAGATCGCGCGCCGCTGTAGCCTGGTGCTGAACCTGGGCGAGGCGCGGCTGCCGCAGTACCCGGTGCCAGCCGGGCTCACCACCGAAGAGTTTCTGCGGCGCGAAGCCGCGCGCGGCCTGGGCGCGCGCTTTCCTGCCGGCGCCGCCGCCGGTCATCGCGAGCGCCTGGCGCGCGAACTGGACGTCATCTGCCAGATGGGCTTCGCTGGCTATTTCCTCATCGTCGCAGACTTCATCCGCTGGGCACGCGAGAACGGCGTCCCGGTCGGCCCCGGGCGCGGCTCGGGGGCCGGCTCGCTGGTGGCCTACAGCCTCGGCATCACCGACCTCGACCCGCTGCGCTACGACCTGCTGTTCGAGCGTTTCCTCAACCCCGAGCGTGTCTCGATGCCGGACTTCGACATCGACTTCTGCATGGACGGCCGCGACCGGGTGATCGATTACGTGGCGCAGAAGTACGGTCGCGAGCGGGTCTCGCAGATCATCACCTACGGCACCATGGCCGCCAAGGCGGTGGTGCGCGACGTGGGGCGTGTGCTCGGCATGACCTATGGCTATGTGGACCGCATCGCCAAACTCATTCCGTTCGAACTCGGCATCACCCTCGATGGCGCGCTCGACAAGGAAGCCGAGCTCAGGCGCCTGTACGAGGGCGAGGACGAGGTCAAGAACCTGATCGACCTGGCGCGCTCGCTCGAGGGGCTGACGCGTAACGCCGGGATGCACGCCGGCGGGGTGGTGATCGCCCCCTCGGTGCTCACGGATTTCACGCCGCTGTACTGCGATGCCGCCGGCGGCAGCGTGGTGACCCAGTTCGACAAGGACGACGTCGAGGCGGCGGGCCTGGTGAAGTTCGACTTCCTCGGCCTGCGCACGCTCACCATCATCGACCGTGCCGCCGCGCTCATCAACGCCGAACGCCCCGCAGGGACCGCGGCGCTCGCGGTGAGTGCGCTGCCGATGGACGATGCGCCGACCTACGCGCTGCTGCGCTCGTGCCGCACGACGGCGGTTTTCCAACTCGAGTCGCGCGGCATGAAGGACCTGATCCGCCGCCTGCAGCCGGACCAGTTCGAGGACATCGTGGCGCTGGTGGCGCTGTTTCGTCCGGGGCCGCTGCAGTCCGGCATGGTCGATGACTTCATCAACCGCAAGCACGGCAAGAACGATGCGCCGGTGGACTACCTGCATCCGAGTCTCGAGGCCATCCTCAAGCCCACCTACGGGGTCATCCTCTATCAGGAGCAGGTGATGCAGATCGCACAGGTGCTGGCCGGCTACACGCTCGGTGGCGCCGACCTGCTGCGCAAGGCGATGGGCAAGAAAAAGCCCGAGGAGATGGCGCAACAGCGCTCGGTGTTCGTGCGCGGCGCGGTCGCGCGCGGCGTGCGCGAGCAGCTGGCGGCGCACATCTTCGATCTGATGGAGAAATTCGCCGGCTACGGCTTCAACAAGTCGCACTCGGCAGCCTACGCGCTGCTGTCCTATCAGACCGCGTACCTGAAGGCGCATCATCCGGCGCAGTTCATGGCCGCGGTGCTCTCCGCCGACATGGACCATACCGACAAGGTGGTGACACTCATCAAGGAGTGCAGCGACCTGGGTCTGACGGTGCTGCCGCCGGACGTGAATGCCTCAGTGTATGAATTCACCGCCTGCGGCGCAGACCGCATCCGCTACGGGCTCGGCGCGGTGCGCGGCGTCGGCCGCGGCGCGGTCGAGGGTCTGATCGCTGAGCGCAGCGCCCGCGGCCGCTTCGCGAGCCTGGAGGACCTGTGCCGACGGCTCGACCTGCAGAAGGTCAACCGCCGCGTGCTGGAGGCGCTGCTGCGCTCCGGCAGCCTCGATGGCCTGGATGCCAACCGCGCCACGCTCATGGACCGCCTGGCCGCGGCCATGCAGCTCGGCGATCAGAACAGCCGCGCACTCGATGCCGGGCAGAACGACCTGTTCGGACTTAGCGGCGAGGCGCCTGCCAGTGCGCGCGAAGCGCGCCGCGCCGCGCCGCTGCCCGAATGGAGCGAGGCGGTGCGGCTGGCGGGCGAGCGCGAGACCCTCGGGCTGTACCTCACCGGGCATCCGCTCGGGCGCTTCGAGACGAGCCTGGCGCGTTTCGTCACTCACCGCATCGGCGACCTGGTGAGTGATCGCCCGTTGGCCGGTTTCGAGGGCGGCCGCTTCGGCGGCGGCAAGCCGGTGAGCGTGGCCGGTCTCATCGATGAGGTGAAGAAGCGCGGGCCGCGCGTCATCCTGACACTCGATGACCGCACCGGGCGCATCGAAGCGATGCTGTTCGAGGAGACCTACCAGAAGCACCGCGACCTGATCGCGCGCGATGCCTTGGTGCTGGTCGAAGGCCTGTTGCGCTTCGATGAGTTCAGCGACGCCTGGCGGCTCGCCGCGCGCCGCATCAGCGAGCTCGAGCGCGCGCGCGAGCAGGAAGCGCGGCGCGTGGTGCTGCGCTGCTCGCACGCCGACGTGGCGCGCATCGCCGAGCGGCTGGCGGCGATACTGACGCCGTGGCGCGGCGGCCCGTGCCCGATCACCATCGAGTACGCCGGCAGCCGTGCGAGCGGTGTGTTGAACCTCGGCAGCGAGTGGAACGCCCGGGCCAGCCGCGAACTGCTCGAGCAGCTCGAGGGACTGGTGGGGCGCGATGCGGTGGAGGTCGTGTACGCGCCGCCGCTCGCCAGCGGCGGCGCATCATTTTCAGCCGACAGCCGCTGAGTTGCGGTAGCCTGTTGGGTCATGGCCGTATCGTTTCTTGATTTCGAACAACCGATCGCCGAGCTCGAAGCGAAGATCGAAGAGCTGCGGCACGTGACCTCCGATTCGGAGGTCAACATCCAGGAGGAGATCGGGCGCCTGCAGGCCAAGAGCCGCCAGCTGACGCAGAGTATCTTCGCGAATCTGACGCCCTGGCAGATCACCCAGCTGGCGCGCCACCCGCACCGGCCATACACGCTCGACTATGTGAATGCCATCTGCAGCGAGTTCAACGAGCTGCACGGCGACCGCATGTACGCCGATGACGGCGCCATCGTCGGCGGACTGGCGCGGCTCGAGGACCGCGCCATCATGGTCATCGGCCATCAGAAGGGCCGTGACACCAAGGAGCGGGTGCGGCGCAACTACGGCATGCCCAAACCGGAAGGCTACCGCAAGGCGCTGCGGCTGATGCGTCTCGCCGAGCGCTTCGGGCTGCCGCTCCTGACCCTGATCGACACGCAGGGCGCCTATCCCGGAGTGGGCGCCGAGGAGCGCGGCCAGAGTGAGGCGATCGCGCGCAACCTGTTCGAGATGTCGGTGCTGCGCATTCCGATCATCTCGGTGGTGACCGGCGAGGGCGGCTCGGGCGGGGCGCTCGGTATCGGCGTGTGCGACCGCCTGGTGATGCTGCAGTTCAGTACGTACTCCGTGATCTCACCCGAGGGCTGCGCCTCCATCCTGTGGAAGAGCCAGGACAAGAAGGAGGTCGCCGCGGAAGCGCTCAATCTCACCGCCGATCGTCTGCTGAAGCTGGGTCTGGTGGATGAGGTGATCGAGGAGCCGCTGGGCGGCGCGCACCGTGATCCGGTGGCCGTTGCCGCCAGTCTCAAGGCAGCGCTCATCCGCTATCTCGATGAGCTCGATGCCGTGCCGCGCGAGCAGTTGCGCGCACAACGTGCCGAAAAGATCGCCGGCTTCGGCGTCTACGCCGAAACCGCCGCCTGAGAGCGCCGTGGCGCGCGCACCGCGCGGTCCGGTGAGCTTCGGCCCGCGCTGGCTGCGGGCGCAGCTCGAGCAGCTGCTGCCGCACTATCCACGCGTCGCGCTGTGCGTCGCCTTCAGCGGCGGTCTGGATTCGACCGTGCTGCTGGCGGCCCTCGCACAGCTGCGCGCGCCGCCGCTGCAGCTGCGCGCGCTGCACATCGACCACGGGCTCAATCCGCGCGCCCGCGCCTGGAGCCGGCACTGCACGCGCACCGCGCGCGCGCTGGCCGTGCCGCTGACCGTGCGCCGCGCGCGCATCGAGCCGCTGCGCGGTGCCTCCCCGGAAGCGCGCGCGCGCGCGGCGCGTTACCGGCTGCTGGGCGCTGCACTGAAGCCCGGCGAAGTGCTGCTGACGGCGCATCACCTGGACGATCAGCTCGAGACCGTGCTCTTGCAGCTGTTGCGCGGCGCCGGCGTGGCCGGTCTTGCCGCCATGCCCGCGAGCGCCCCGTTCGCGCGCGGTCTGCTGCTGCGGCCGCTCCTGCCGCTGAGCCGGGCACAGCTGGCGCAGTGGGCCGGCGCGCAGCAGCTGCAGTGGGTCGAGGACGACAGCAACAGCCAGCTGCACTTCGACCGCAACTACCTGCGGGCGCGCGTGCTGCCGGCATTGCGGGCGCGCTGGCCGGCGGCGGCCCGCAGCGTCGCCCGCGCCGCGCGTCACGCCGCCGAGGCGCAGCAGCTCTTGACGGCGCTCGGTGCCGCCGACGCGGCCCGCGCCCAGGTCGGCGCGCAACTCTCCGCGCGCGTCCTGCGGACCCTCAGCCCCGTGCGGCGCCGCAACGCGGTGCGTTTCTGGATCATGCAGCACGGTGAGCGCCCGCCACCCGAGAGTCGCCTGCGGGAGATCTGCGGGGCGTTGCTGGCGGCGCGGGCCGATGCCCACCCGAGTGTCGGCTGGGACGATGTGTGCGTGCAGCGCACGGCGCAGCTGCTGACCCTGTCCGTGCCAGCAGCCGGCGCCGCACCCGCCGCGGTGAACTGGGACTGGCAGGCGCAACCGCTGTGCGCGCTCCCTCACGGTACGCTCGAGCTGCGGCCCGATGCGCACGGACCGCTCGATATGGATGCGCTGCCGGCATACATCACCCTGGGCGGACGCACCGGCGGTGAGCGGCTGCGGCCCCAGCGCGGCGGCCCGCGGCGTACCTTGAAGCGGCTGCTGCAGGAGGCGCGGCTGCCACCCGCGCGCCGGGCACAGCTGCCGCTCCTGTTCGACCGCGGCCGCCTGCTGGCGGTGGCGGACCTGTGGGTTGATGAGTCGGTGCAGGCGCGCAGCGGCAGTCGCCGCCGCGCGCGCCTGGTGTTCCACCCGCTGAGCGGATGAACCACGGCGCGAGGTCCCGCCGGAGGCGCGGATGTGCTAGCCTGCACACCCGTCGTCGCGCTCGGCTGGTTTGGACCGCGACCTCTTACGACGGGAATCCCTGGGCATACATATGACGCGTTTTGTATTCGTCACCGGTGGCGTCGTGTCCTCATTGGGCAAGGGCATCGCCGCCGCTTCGCTCGGGGCGATTCTCGAGGCACGCGGACTCAAAATCGCGATGGTGAAGCTCGATCCGTACATCAACGTGGACCCCGGGACCATGAA
>DATHMN010000127.1:0-2927 GCA_035487135.1 Steroidobacteraceae bacterium
AGGCCGCGATCACCGTGTTCCGCATCGTGCAGGAGGCGCTCAACAACATCCTCAAGCACGCGCGCGCCCACACCGTGGACATCCTTGTGCAGCCGCAGGCCGAGTGGCTGCTGGTACGCATCCGCGACGACGGCGTCGGGCTGCCGCCCGCGCGACTGCGGGCCCTCGGGTCACACGGCCTGGCCGCCATGCGTCACCGCGCGCTCGGACTGGGCGGGCAGGTACAGGTAGGTCCGCGGCCGGGCGGGGGTACGCAGATCGAAGTGCGTCTGCCGCTCACGCAGATACTCGCGGCAGCGCTGCCGGAGGGCGCCAGCGCCGCCGTTCAGTGAGCGCCGTTCGGTGCGGGGCGTGCCCTGGCGAAGCCGCTGAGCAGCGACGGCAGCCGGAAGTAATCGCGCGACTTGTCGAGGAACGCCTCGACGCCGAGCAGCTCCGCCTCGCGGCGGTACTCGGCCAGCCCGAAGTTGGTGAGGATGATGACCTTGGGACGCGGCACGCGGCCGCGGGACAGGGCCCGCAGCACGTTGAAGCCCGAGCCCTCGCGCAGGTGCAGGTCGAGTATCAGCACGTCAGGCGGCGCGAGCGCGATGCTCTCCAGCGCCTGCGATTCGCTGTCGACCGTGCCAACCAGGTCGATGTCGGGGAGGTGGGTGATCAACTCCCCGAGGCGGGCAGCAAGCAGTGACGAATCCTCCACCAGCAGCACGCGCAAGGATGGATTATTCGCCATAGGGATTGACTGGTTACCGCCATGCTGCCACCGTCGTCCTCGAGTCTAGTGCGCTGACGCACTGGGAAATGCCGGCACTTGCCGGCACCCAGTGTCAGCGCATGCTGACCGCGCAAGCGCTGCAGCTACTGCACCAGCCCGTTGCGCAGCGCGTAGGTCGTCAGATCGGCGTTGGTATCGAGCTTCATCTTTTCCAGCACCCGGGCACGATAGGTGCTCACGGTCTTCACGCTGATGCAAAGCTCCTGGGCGATCTCCGAGACACTGCGGCCCACCGCCAGCTTGCACAGGATCTGGAACTCGCGCTGTGAAAGACCCGCGTGCAGCGGCCGATCGGCCGGCTCGTCGAGCGCGCTGACCAGCAGCTCGGTCAAGGCAGCGCTCACGAAGCGCCGCCCGGCGAGCACCGTATGCACCGCGCGCATGAACTCCTCAGGCGCCTGGTCCTTGGCGAGATAGCCCGCGGCGCCGGCGCGCAGCGCATAGATCGCGTACTGCTTCTCCGCATAGGCGCTGATTACCAGCACGCGCGTGGCAGGATGCCCCGAGCGGATGTGACGCAGGATGTCGATGCCGCTGCGGTCGGGCATGTTGATGTCCAGCACCACGAGGTCCCAGTTGCCGTCGCGCAGCTGCTGCAGCGTTTCCGCCCCGCTGGCGGCCTCGGCGATGGCCTCGATCGAGCGGTCCTGCTCGAGCCAGCGCCGCAGCCCAGCCCGGATCATGGCGTGATCATCCGCAATCAGTACCCTGGCCATTGTTCTCTCCAAGCGGACTTCGAGGGTCGTCCGCGTCCACCTTCCCGTAGGCGGACCTTACCCGGATTGCCACGGCGGCAGAGTACGCCATCCGGCTGACTCGGTGTAAGTCTCCTCCTACAAATGTCGGCGGAATCCTGCACCCCGCGGGAGCAGGGGCACGTTCCGCACCAGCATGACGCCGGCGAGGATGATGCTGGCGCCCAGCACCTGTCGGGTATCGAGCCGCTCCCCGAGCAGCAGCCAGCCGACGATCACCGCCACGAGGGGATTCACGTAGGCATAGGTACCCAGCCGCGAGGGGGTCTCGTGCAGCAGCAGGTAGCTGTAGGCGACGAAGCCGAACGTCGAGCTGAAGAGAGCGAGGAACACCAGCGCCGCGAGCCCGCGGGGCGACCAGGTCCACTGCTGCGCATCGCCGCCGGCCAACCCGATGCCGGCGAGCAGCGCACCGCCGAGCAGCAGATAGCAGGCCGTGAACACCAGGGGATCGCACTCGCTCTGCGACTCGCGCATGACGGTGGTGGCGAGCGCCCAGCACAGCGTCGCCGCCAGCACCATCAGTTGTCCGCCCAGGTGGGCGCTGGCGGCGAAGCCGCGGGCCGACAGCAGCACCGCGACCCCGATCAGGCCGAGCGCGAGCCCGCTCCAGGTGCGGCCGCTCACCGGCGTCGCGCGCCGACCGTACATTCCGAGCCAGGCGATCCATAACGCCGTGCTGGCATTGATGAGCGCCGCCTGATTCGAGGCGATGTGGCGCAGTGCCAGCACGCTCAGCCCGTTACTGAGCGCAACGCCCAGCACCGCCGCGGCGGCGACCGACAGCCAGTCGCGGCGGCGGCGCGGCAGCGCCAGCCCGCGGCTGCGGGCGAGCAGCGTGAGCAGCGAGCCACCCAGCATGAAGCGCGTGCCTGCGGCCAACAGCGGTGGCAGCTCGAGCACCATGATGCGGTTCACCGCGTAGGTAATGCCCCAGACGAGGTAGATGACGCCAAACGCGAGGCGGGTGGTGGCGCGACTGCGGGTCGGCAGCAGCGAGGGGCGTGGCGCAGCCGCGGTGCCGCGGCTCACAGCGCGCCGAAGTCCGCCGCGCTCACTTCCACCAGGGTCGGTCCGGGGCGGGCGAGTGCGGCGGCGAGCGCCGCGGCGAGCGCCGCGCCGCTGCGCACGCGCACCGCGGTCGCGCCGCAGGCGTGCGCCAGCGCCACGAAATCCGGGTTGCGGCCCACCACGCCGATCGGCGCAATGCCCGCGGCACGCATGTCGTCGCGAATCTGCCCGAGGGCGCCGTTGTTCCACACCACGACCGGCAGGGACAGGTCCAGCTCGACTGCGGTCAGCAGCTCCTGCAGCGTGAACTGCACGCCGAAGTCCCCGGCGAGCGCGACGATGGCCCGCTGCGGCTGCGCGATGCGCGCGCCGATCGCCGCCGGCAG
>DATHMN010000128.1:0-2147 GCA_035487135.1 Steroidobacteraceae bacterium
CGTCGCGGTGCTGCAGTCGGTGCCGTCGTGATGAAGGGGGGCGAGACGGCAGAACAGGGCCGCCAGCCGCGCGCGCCGCGCGAGAGCGCTGTCGGGTGGTGCGGCGCTCCGCGCAGACGGGGCACCGCTTAAGTCTGTCTACGAGCGGCGCTTAAAGAACTGCACTGCGCGTTCGTGCTTTTCGGCCGCGCCGCGTGTCTTGAAAGTACCCAGATTCCGCCGCCGTTTGGTGCGCGGATCGATCTTCCGGGAGTACAGCCGATACTCGCCTGATTTGAGCTTGCGAATCATGTCTCTGACTCCTGCGGCGCAAAGACTAATTACCGGCCATGCGAGTTCATAGCATCCATCCGCCGGGTTTCATGTCGGCGGCAGCCGATGCCGGTAGCGCCTGAGGCTGCGAGGGGAGCGGGAATAAAAACCTCTGGGCGGCAGTCTAGCCACCGAGTCCCCGATATTTGCAGGAGCTCGCATGAACTTCCGCCGCGCGCCGCGCGCCCTGGCCGCGTACTTCCTTATGCCTTTATTAGGGGGCCTAGCCGCTTACGCTCAGGCAGCCCCAGAGGGCTTCAGCGGCGATGCCGCCCGCGGCAAGGCTCTTTATCAGGCCTGTTCCGGCTGCCATTCGCTCGACGACAACGACATCGGGCCTAAGCATCGTGGCGTGGTCGGCCGCCAGGCCGGAACCGTGGCTGATTATGCTTACTCCCCCGCCCTCAAAGCCTCGGGCATCACCTGGGATCCGGCGAACCTGGATCGTTGGTTGACCAACCCGCAGGCGCTGGTGCCCGGCACGAAAATGTACTTCTTGCTCGCCAATCCGCAGAGCCGCGCGGACATCATCGCCTACCTGGTGCAGCAGAAATAGCTCCGCGGGCTGCAATGCTTCGAGCGACATGCCTCGGATCCGTGCGCACGCGGCAGCCTGCCGAGATGTAGGAGCCTGCTACCGCTTCTCGCTTCAGTCCCGCAGGCGCGGCCGTGGCACGAGCAGTACAGCTCCTCGAGCCTGCGGCGAACGCCGCGGGTAGCTCATTGCGGCTTAGTCGTCGGTGGAGCCTGCCCGCTGTCGCTCTTGGGCGCGGGTGGGTGTGCCTTCAGCAAAGCTTCCTGGCACGCCGTGGTCAATTCATCCTTGTGCGCGTTCAGGCACGCGATGATGCGGCCGCCACCGCGCTGAACGTCGGCGCACAGCTTCTTGTAGTCAGCTTTGCAGGCCTGTTGGAGGGAAGGCTCGGTCGGCGCGGCAGGCGGCGATTCCTGTGCCTGCACACTCATACTGAAAATGCCGCCACCGATCAGCGGGATCAACCATGTCTTCATGACGTCACCTCGCAATGTTTCTTACCAAACGGACCGCGCGGTCGGCTTCGGTCACCGCGGCAGGTTACAACAACGGCGAGCTTGGCGCGCGTTGTGGCGATGCGATGATTGTTAACAAAAGTGATAGCGGCGCGGCGACGGGATACTTATATTGATTCACTGTGCTTGCATGAGCGCGCCCAGTGACCCGTCAGAAGAAACCGATGCCATCCTCGTACCGGCCCTCGCCGTCAAAGCGCTCGCGCCCGCGAAGATGCGCCGAAGACAATCCCGCCATCCAAGGGATCTGGCATGTGGTCTGCTCAATTCCGCGCGGTCGCGTGTCAACCTATGGAGCCGTCGCCCGCGCTGCCGGACTGCCAGGCCGTGCGCGCCAGACCGGATTTGCGTTACGCATAGCGCCCGAGGCGATGAAGCTGCCGTGGCATCGGGTTGTCGGTGCGGGTGGGCGTATCGTGTTTCCGAACTCCTCGCGCGAATACCGGGAGCAAGCCCGGCGTCTGCGCGCGGAAGGGGTCTGCATCGAGAACGGACGGGTGATGCGCTCGGCTCTTACGGATCTTGACGCTCTCTAGGTCAGAAATCCGCTCAAGAGCACGACAAGAGCTACTGGGTCTACGGACCAGGGGAAGTCGAACATGGGGAGACTCGCATACGTTGCGGTCGCGACGCTGGTCACGCTCGGCGTCGCGTGTGAGTCGAAGCCGCTGCGCCCACCGGAGGTGCAGCCGGCACAACAATCCGCGCCACCGCTCCGACCGGGTTTCCTGCCGGGCTATCTGCCCTCGGGCGCGGCGCCCAGCAGCCTGAGTCTCCTGCCGCCA
>DATHMN010000129.1:0-3747 GCA_035487135.1 Steroidobacteraceae bacterium
GCCGCCCGCGGCTCATCCGAGTACTCGACGGTGGCGACCAGCTGTGCGCCGGCACCGGCGGCGAAGAGCATCTCGGTCGCGCCGGGCGCCAGGCTCACGATGCGCACGGGTGGCCCGGGAATGAGGACCGGATGAAGCAGATCGTCCGTGACCGTGCGCGCCTGCGTCGCTGTGCTAAAGGCGAGGGCGAGCCCCGCCGCAAGGAGGCACACGCCCATGGATGCAATCATTCGCAGCAGGTTCAATGCCTCACTCTCCTGCCGTCATCATGAATTACCGCGCCAAACAGCGCCAAGCGAAGATGTCGAACAGGTAAGCGCCAGTCCCCGACCCGTGTGGGATGCGACACGCCGGATGCGCGCGCGCCCAGGCGCTCCCTTTCGGCGGCAGGCTGAGTCCGGCTCGCCGGCGCACGCACCTATCATCCGCACACGGCGCGACAACCGCGCCACTTTGAAGGAGCTGTCGCATGACTAGGCCGGCTATCGCGGTGCTGCTCGGGCTCTTCTCGGCAGGGCTCGCGGCACAGCCCACCTTCCGCGCCGACCCGCGCCACAGCGGCGTCTATGAGGCCGCGGGCGTGCCGGTGCTGCACGGCGTGAAATGGAAGTTCCGCGCCGGTGGCGCCATCGTTTCCAGCCCGGCACTGAGTGAGGGCACGCTTTACTTTGGCAGCAGCGATCACAACGTGTACGCCATCGATCAACGCTCGGGTACGCTGCGCTGGAAGTTCGCGACGCATGGACGCGTCACCTCCTCGCCGGCGGTGGCCGGCGGCACCGTCTACATCGGCAGCTTTGACGGCAATTTCTATGCGCTCGATGCGCAGAGCGGCAAGCTGCGCTGGAAGTTCGCCACCGAGGGCGAGCGGCGCTTCAGCGGACGGCACCTGCACGGCGCGGAACCCGCAGCCGAGATGATGCCCGATCCGTTCGATGTCTTTCTGTCATCGCCCGCGGTGAGCGGTCAAACGGTCTACTTTGGCAGCGGCGATGGCAATGTCTACGCGCTGCAGGCGGACTCGGGCGCGCTGCGCTGGAAGTTCCACACCGGCAATGTCGTGCACGCCTCTCCGGCACTCGCCGACGGCACTGTCTATGTCGGCAGCTGGGATAGTTTTTTCTACGCGCTGGATGCCGCGAGCGGCCAGGAGCGCTGGCGCTTCAAGACCGGTGAAGATGCGGGCATCAGCAACCAGGTGGGCATCCAGTCCTCCGCGGTGATCGCGGACGGGACGGTGTACTTCGGCTGCCGTGATTCCCATCTGTACGCGCTGGATGCGAAAACGGGCGCCCAGCGCTGGGCCTTCGACAACAAGGGCTCCTGGGTGATCAGCTCCCCGAGCGTACGCGGCGGCGCGGTCTACTTCGCCACCTCAGACTCAGCGATGGTGCGTGCGCTCGATGCGCGCACCGGCGCACTGCTCTTTGAACTGAGCTTCAACCACTGGCCGTTCTTCTCATCCCCGGCGCTCGCCGGCGACTACCTCTACATCGGCTCGCACGCGGGCAAGCTGATCGCCGTCGATCTGAAGGCAAAGAAGACCGCATGGAGCTTCGCGACCGACGGCGCCACCGGCAACGCCGCGGCGCTCACCAACGCTGATGGCTCCCCCAACTATAAGGCAGCCTTCACCGATTCGTTCTACGACTCGCTGGTCATCGGCACCGACCGCATGATGAGTGTCGGCGCGGTGCTCTCCTCGCCCGTTGTGGATGCTGACACGCTCTACTTCGGCAGCTGGGACGGACAGCTGTACGCGCTCAGTTAGCTCGCCCGCTGCCGCTTTTTCCCTCAGGCCGCCCGGGTGGCCGGTGCACTCGCGCTCTCCCCGGCGGTGCTGGCGAGCACCCGCGCCACGGCGTGTACCGTGGCCGCGATGCGTACCGCGCTCTGCACCGCTTCGCGCGTGGATCCGTGGGCGCGCAACTGCCGTTCGTGTGAGGCGACGCAGGTACCGCAGCCGTTGATGGCCGAGACCGCCAGTGCCAGCAGCTCGAAGTCCACCTTGGCAATGCCCGGATTGCCGATCACATTCATGCGCAGCCGTGCCGGCAGCTTCGCGTACTCCTCATCCTGCACCAGGTGCAGGAAACGGTAGTACACGTTGTTCATCGCCATCACGGCCGCGGCGGCATGCGCGGCACTGACGTGCGCGGCATCGAGGTGCTGCGTCGCCAGTGCCTGCATGCTGCGCGTGAACTCGGCATTATCCGAGGCCGCGGCGGTGGCGAGCGCCACCGCCCAGATCTGCCGCTCCGTGAGCCCGGGCGCCCCGGCGGGGTAAAGCACAGTGCCCAGATTCAGCGCCAGGTCGCGCGCATAACCGGGCAGCGCGTCGCGGATCGTTTCCAGGTCAGTGTTCATCTTCAGGCCGCCTTCAGGGTTTCATCGCCCTTGTGTGAGTTGCACGGGCACAGCTCATCGGTCTGCAACGCATCGAGCACCCGCAGCACTTCCCCGATGTTCTCGTCGGTAACGTAGACCTTCCACTTGCCGGAAAAACTCTCGTGCGTGGCAGGCCGGAACGCCTTCTGCGGGTCGCTGGAAACGACACCGCTGAGGGCGAACTGTGGGAAACGCTGACCGACGCCTGCCATGTATTTCACTCCATAGGGGGCTGCGCGGTGATCATGGGGGCGCGGCAGGCATTATTCCAATCGATGGATTTTATGATCTTGATAGATGACGTATATTGGCGGCATGGAGCTGAAACTCAAAGACCTGCGCTACCTCGTGGCAGTGGCCGACCAGCGCCATTTCGGACGCGCGGCGGCACAGTGCTACGTCAGCCAGCCCACCCTCTCGGCGCAGCTGAAGAAGCTCGAGGAGAGCCTCGGGCTGCAGCTCATCGAGCGCGCGCCGAACAACGTGACACTCACCGAGGCCGGCGTCGAGATCGTGGCGCGCGCGCGGCGCATCGTGGAGGCCAGCGATGAGGTGGTGACGCTCGCGCACAGCCGGCGCGAGCCGCTGGCGGGCAAGCTGCGCGTGGCCCTCCTGCCGACGATCGGTCCGTACCTGCTGCCGCACGTCGCGCCCGCGGTGCGCAAGGCGCTGCCGCGCCTGCAGCTGCGGCTCTATGAGTACCAGACCGGGCCGATGCTCGAGAAGCTGCACGGCGGCGAACTCGATGTCGGGATCCTCGCGCTGCCGGTGGCACTGGCGGGACTCGAGTCGCGCGAGCTGTACCGCGAGTCCTTCACCGTCGCGCTGCCGGAACGGCACGCGCTGGCGGCGCGCGACAGCATCCGGGTGGCTGATCTGAAGGGCGAAACACTGCTCCTGCTCGAGGAGGGACACTGCCTGCGCGACCAGGCGCTCGAGGTCTGCAGCCGCGTGGGTGTGCGTGACCCGCAGGACTTCCGCGCGACCAGTCTCGAGACGCTGCGGCAGATGGTCGCAACCGGCGCCGGGCTTACCCTGCTGCCCGAGCTGGCCGGGCGCGGCGCCTACCGCAACGCGCGCGGCGTCGTGCTGCGCCCCTTCACCAAGCCCGTACCGCAGCGTCACATCGGCGCGGTATGGCGCAAGACGAGCGCGCGCTGCGCGGCGATCGAGGCGCTCTGCAGCATCATCAGCGAGCACGCGCAGTGAGCGTAGCGCAGGGGAGTGTGCGGCCAGTCGACGTACGCGCGCGCGATGGCCGCGTGCTCGCAGGACTGCTCATCGAGGCTGCACAGCCGAAGGGCGCGCTCGTGCTCAACGGCGCCACCGGGTTCCTGCGCGAGTTCTACCTCAAGTTCG
>DATHMN010000130.1:0-41413 GCA_035487135.1 Steroidobacteraceae bacterium
TCTCGCCCGCAAAGGGACGCACGCCGCAACGGTTGACGAAGCGGCTGCCGCTGCGGGTACCGCGGCCGCTGACGCAAGCGCCGGTATCATCGCCTCCCTCGAGGTTGGCCTGGCTCGCGGCGGCCTCCAAGCCTCTCACCACGGTCGTGCCCACGGCGACCACGCGGCCGCCGGCTGCGCGCGCGGCGTTGATGGCATCGCAAGTGGCCGCGGGCACCTCCAGGGTTTCGCTATGCATCTCGTGCCCATCGATGTCGTCCACCCGCACCGGCTGAAACGTCCCGGCGCCCACGTGCAGGGTCACCAGGGTGCGCTCGATGCCACGCTCATCGAGTGCAGCGACCAGTGCTTGATCGAAATGCAGGCTGGCAGTGGGCGCGGCCACCGCACCCGGCGCACGCGCGAAGATGCTCTGGTAGCGCTCACGATCGCTGGCGGCCGGCGCGCGCTGGATATACGGCGGCAGCGGCACCTCGCCGAAACGCTCAAAGAACTCCAGCGCCGGAGCGGGCAGCTCGATGCACCACAGATCCGCTTCACGCCGCAGTACACGTACCACCCCGCCGACGGTGGTGATCGCCAGGCCGGCGCGGATGGGTTTGCTGGCGGCGAGCTGCGCCAGGGCCTGGTGTCCGTGCAGCGCGCGCTCGAGGAAGACTTCCACCCGTCCGCCGGAAGGTTTGACGCCGAGCAGGCGCGCGGCGACCACGCGGGTGTCGTTCAGCACCAGGAGATCGCCCGGACGCAGATGGCGTGGCAGCTCGCGCATCTGGCCGTCCAGGATGGCACCGCTGCCGCCCGCGAGCAGCAGTAGCCGCGCGCCCGAGCGCGCGGCGGCCGGCTGCTGGGCAATCAACTCCGCGGGCAGATCGTAGGCAAAGTCCTGCAGGCGCACGCGCGCATGTTACACGGCGGCTGCGCCGGAACCGCCGCCCAGCGCGGGTCAGGCGGAATCGGTGCCGTACACCACGGCGCGTTGCGGTCGCGCGCGGGCGGGCGCGATGTGCTCGCGCATCAGCTCACGGCGGCCGCGTGCCGGCTCTTCCGGCAGCGTCGCCTGCAGCTCGATGGTCTTGTGCTGCCGCAGCAGCCGCAGCGTGATCTTTTCGCCCGACTGGTACGAGCCGAGGATGCGCGTCGCATGCGAGCCGCTGGTGGGCTCGCGCCCATCGATCGCCAGGATCACATCGCCGTCTTCGAGCTTGAGTGCGCCGTCTGCGGGGGCGCGCACCACCAACACTCCGTGCGCCGTGCCGAAATAGCTGCCGAGACCCGGTGTCAGTGTCGCGAGCTCCATGTCTCCGAGCGGCCGGCGGAACATGTACAGGCCGCGCATGTCAGGCATCTCCGGCAGCGGCGGCAGCTCGATGAGCGGCAGCGTGCGCGAGGTGACCAGGTGGCTGGGGCCGGCGCGAGCGATGACCACGAAGTCACGCGGCTTGCCGGCGCGCAGGACCCTGAGCGTCACGCGGCTGTCGGGCTTGACGTCGCGCATGAAGCCCATCACCTCGCGAACTGGGGCGCCGCCGGTGGTCGATTTGCCGTTGACGGCCACAATGACATCACCGGCTTCGATGCCGGCATCCGCCGCCGGACCGCCCGGTGACACCAGCGTGACGCGCGCGCCGCCGCTGTCGGCATCGCCCTCCAGCTGCGCGCCGATGACTGCGCGACCCGTCTCGACGTAGGGCACCATGCCGTCGATCAGCGTGCCGCTCAGGCGGGTGGAGATCTGCTCCACTTCATGCGCCGCCTCCTCGAGGCGCTTGCGCGCGACCTCCAGCTGCGCCTCGAGCGCATGTTCGTCCGGCACTGACGGGGTCGCCGGCACGGGCGGCACGGCGGGCGTCGGCGGCGCCGCTGGCGCGGCTGGCGCGGCTGGCGCGGCTGGCTGTGCGGCCACGGCGGCGGTGAGCAAAACGGCCGCCGCACACAGCGCGGCGGTGAGCAAAGTTCCTCGATTTGAATTCACGGCGGCTCCTTGGGCAGTCGACAGCTCAGCGAGACTCAGCAACCAGCGCTTCGGCGTAACGCACCTGCACCAGTGCACCGACGAGCTGCGTGCGTTCCTGCTGCAGGGCCAGCAGACGTGCCGGCGGCGGCTGCGCCACCCGGGCGGCGCTCAGCAGGTCATCCACCTGTGCGATGCGGTCCTCCAATCCAGTGACCGCTGCGCGCGGGCCGACTTGCACCATTGCGGGCTCGCGCGGCAGCGCCGCGAGCCAGTGGTCCAGCACCTCCGGGTGTCCCGCCGGCACGCTCTGCGCCTGCGCCGGAGCGGTCAGCGCCAACGGGGCAGGCGGAGCGGCCGGCCCGAAGCCGCGCAGGTACACGACCAGCGCTGCGGCCGCTGCGACCGCGGCCAGCGCGATGCGGCGACCGGCGCTGCGGCGCCGCGCGGCCTGCAGCTGCCGCTGTGCACGCCGCTCGAACTCGGCGAAGTCATACGGCTGGGCAAGCTCGCCCGGCAGGGCGCGCAATACCTGCGTGAGGGCTTGCGGCGGAGTCAGATCAGAGTGCATGAGTGATGCTCTTCCGGCGGCTCGAACCAGGCACGCAGGCGCGCGTGGGCGCGCGCCAACTGCGACTTGGAGAAACTCACCGAGCGGCCGAACTCGCGCGCGATCTCCGCGTGTGAAAAGCCCTCGACCTCGTACATCCACAAGACCGCGCGCGCAGTCGGCCGCAGTGTGGCGAGCGCTCGCTCCACATCGATTGCCTCGGCGCGGTAGCACGGGGTTGTGAAGCCGCGCTCGCTGAGCGCCGTCGGCTCCAGAGCGTCCAGGCACTGACGCGCCCGCGCCCAGGGTGAGCGCAGATGCATCAGGCAGCCGCGGATTGCAATCTGCCGCAACCAGGCACCGAGGGGTGCTTCGCGCCGAAACTGCGGCAAGCGCTCGTACAGCGTCATCATCGTGTCCTGAAAGATGTCCTCCGCCACGGCGCGCTCGCCCACGATGCGCCGGATCAGTGTCAGGGTGGCCGGCGCCACCGCCGCGTAGAGGGCCGCGCGCGCCTGCGCGACTCCGGCGCAGGCCTGCGTCAGCACCTCATCCGGTACGGTGGTCTCGGCCAGTCGGCTCACGGGTTCTTAGATGCAGCAAGCATGCAAAAGGTCGCAGTGCGATTGCAGTACCGCGGTACCGCTCACCAGCCGTGCACCTTATACTGCGCGCGGCCATCGGCTGCCCGAGTGGCGGAATTGGTAGACGCAGCGGACTCAGACAGATGACTTGAGCCCGCGCGGGGAAATCCGCGCGGTGAAGCCCGTCAAACTCGGTGAAGGCCCGGTGCTGTGCGCCCGAGCTGACGCCGAGCCAAGCCTTCGCAAGCGCGAAGGAAGGTGTAGAGAGCAGACGGCGGGCACCTACGGCCCAGAGGGCTACGGTGAAGGCGTGCTCCAGACCACGAACCCGAGGTGCTTCGGCGCGGGGCGGCGTAAGCCGAAGTGGTACGAAAATCCGCCGCCCTTAAAAGCGTGTCGGTTCGACTCCGACCTCGGGCACCAGCTGCATCCGCGTTGTTGCAGTCCGCTGCCGCAGATTGTGGGCAGCGTCCGACATCCCTTCGGGTGCGCCGGGAGGATCCCGGCGGCCGCCGCGCTCGATAGGCTGTTCGCCGTAAGGTCACAGGACGCACAGCCATGAAACCCACGCAGATCGCCTCGCTCGCATTCGCTCTCTGGCTCGGCAGCATCGCGGCAGCGCAGGCGAAGGCTCCGCAAGGCGGCCCGGTCGGTGGTCCGCCGCCCGCGCCGGTCCCGGCGCCGGGAACCTCACCGGGTAACCCGGGCGACAATGTTCCCGCGCCCCCGCCCGGGAACTCGCTCAACCCGCCGAACGGATACCCAGCGCCGCCGCCCGCCGCGGTCCCGCCGGGCAACTTGCCGCCCCCTCCGCCGGCAACGGCGCAGCCGGGACAGGCCCCACCCGCCGCTACCGCACCACCGTCAAGCACGCCCAATCCACCCCCCGGCTGAGGCTGCACGCGGCGCCGGCCACGCTCAGGCGCGGTCGACGCGGGCGGCGTAGCAGCCCGGCTTGGCGTTGTGGAGGTGCAGATAGGCCACTTTCTGTGGGGCGAGCAGGCGGCGGATGGCTTCTGGCAGTTGAGCGCTCTCGGCCACCTCCGCCTGTTGCAGCATGCCGTCCGCGCTGAAGGCGCGCAGTGAGATCAAGCGTCCCTCGAGCACCGGCGGCAGCTCGTTGGTGCCGAATTGCGCTGCGCGCGCATGCTCACGCACGTAGATGGCGTAGCGGGCCCGGTAGGGGCTGTCGACCGCCAGGTGTTCGAAGTTCAAAAGCAGCACCGCTTCGCCGACCGCCGCATCGCGCAGACTCACGCGACAGGGAAAGCCGGGGCTGCGGTCGGCGACCACACGGTGGACGTGCTGTTGACGCAGCGCCGCGTCGCTCAGACCAAAAAGCTGCGTAAATGCCTCCGCCGGCAGGCCGCTGATACGAAAATCCATGATTCCTCCGGGTGAGAGTGGCTGTGAGACCGCGAGTGTGCGGCCGGCTGCCCCGTCTGGCATTCCGATTCTTGCGCGGCGTCGACAAGGCGCGTCTGCGCCCGTATCCTCGCCGCCCTGCCATGAAGTACTGCTGTGACTGCGGCGCCGGCGTGCAGCTGCGCACCCCCGAAGGTGATCATCTGCCGCGCTTCGTCTGCGATGCCTGCGGGACGATTCACTACCGCAATCCGCGCCTGGTCGTGGGCTGTGTGCCGGAGCATGCCGGCAGCATCCTGTTATGTCGTCGCGCCATCGAGCCGCGGCGCGGCTACTGGACCGTTCCCGCAGGCTTCATGGAGAACGGCGAGACCTTGCAGCAGGCCGCGGCGCGCGAGTCGCAGGAGGAGGCGCTCGCCGACGTCACGATCGGCTCGCTCCTGAGCGTGGTGCACGTACTGCATGCGGAGCAGGTACACGTGTTCTTCCGCGCCCTGCTGGCGCAGCCCCGCTACGGCGTCGGAGCCGAGAGTCTGGAGACGGTGCTTATCGCACCGGCGGACATTCCGTGGGCCGACATCGCCTTCCCCAGCACCGAATTCACGCTGCGGCGTTACCTCGAGGACCGCGCCGCGGGGCGCGAGCCGCACCACTTCACCACCATCGACCGGCGCCTGGCACGCACCCCAGCAGCCTGATTCACCCGACTGTCACGGGCATGGCACAATTGCCCGCAGCCCTGCGCCGCTAGCGCGCCGGCTTACCCGCTGAGGAAATCGAATGACCTTTGTCGTTACTGAAAACTGCATCAAGTGCAAGTACATGGACTGCGTCGAAGTCTGCCCGGTGGATTGTTTTCACGAGGGTCCGAATTTCCTCACCATCGATCCGGAGGAGTGCATCGACTGCACGCTGTGTGAGCCGGAGTGCCCGGTGGAGGCGATCTTCTCGGAGGAGGAGCTGCCGGCTGGTCAGGAGCATTTCAAGCAGCTGAACGCCGAGCTCGCCAAGCAGTGGCCGGTGATTACCGAGAAGAAGGACGCGCCGCCCGACGCCAAGGAGTGGGAGGGCAAGCCCGACAAATTCAAGCTGCTGGAGCGCTAGCGCAGCACCGACCGCTACTTGGTTTCCTTGAGGCGCTGCATCAGCGCATCCGGCGGCAGATAACCCGCCAGCATCTCACCGTTCGGCATGATGATCGCCGGCGTGCCCTCGAGGGCGAAGTCCTGGCCGAGCGCGTAGCTGCGCGCCACCGGGTTGTCGCACGAGGACTTGCTCTTGAGGTCTTCGCCCAACTTGGCGCGCGTGAGCGCTTCATTGCGGTCGCTCGAGCACCACACCTGTTCGGCCTTGGTCCAGGAGGTAGTGTTGGGGCCGGTCCGCGGGTAGAGCAGGTAGCGCACGCGGATGCCGAGATGGTTGTACTCCGCGATCTGGCTATGGAGCTTGCGGCAGTAGGGGCAGTCGACGTCGGTGAACACGGTGACGGTGTACTTCGGATCACGCGGCCCGAACACCAGCATCTCGCTCTCGGGATAGGCGGCGATCGCCTTGAGACGCAGGTCGCGGCGATGGGTCTCGGTCAGATTGTTGTTGGTGCCGAGCTCGATCAGATCGCCGCTGAAGGCGTACTTGCCGTCGGCGGTGACATAGGCGATGTCGGTGCCGCGGGTGAGCTCCCACAAGCCCGGCACCGGGGTGGCACGCAGCTCCTCGGGATGCGCCCCGGTGATGTGCGCGGCGACTTCGATGCGCGGATCGCCCTTGGCGAGCGGCTGCGCCGCGCTGTCCGTGGCCGCAGGCTGCGCCGCGAGCGCGCTCAGCGCCACACACAGCGCGAGCGACATAACCAACTTGCTGGCTACCATGAGAACTTCCGCCGGGTTGAATTCACTGGGAGTTGGACCGGTACGCGCCGCGAAGGTTCGCCCTGGCGAGCCGCGCGGAACGGCGAGCGAAGTCTAGCACGGCGCGGCGGCGCCGCAGCGCTGGCGGCGCCAGCTTCAGCCGCGCGGATGGTGCTGGGAGTGCAGTTCTTTCAAGCGCTCGCGGGCCACATGCGTGTAGATCTGCGTGGTCGACAGATCGCTGTGACCGAGCAGCATCTGCACCACGCGCAGATCCGCGCCGTGATTGAGCAGATGCGTCGCGAAGGCGTGCCGCAGCGTGTGCGGCGAGAGGTCCTTGGCGATCCCGGCCTTGCGCGCGTAGCGCTTGATGATGTGCCAGAACGCCTGGCGCGTCATGCGATCGCCGCGCCGTGTCGGGAACAGATAATCGGTCTGACGCTCGAGCAGGATCTCGCCGCGCGCGCCGCGACTGAATTCCTTGAGCGCGCGCATGGCTTCCTCACCGAGCGGAATGAGCCGCTCGCGATCGCCCTTGCCGAGGATGCGGATGACCCCCTGGTTGAGGTTGACCTGGCCCTGGCGCAGATTGACCAGCTCCGAGACCCGCAGGCCGGTGGCATACAGCACTTCGAGCATGGTGCGGTCGCGGTTGCCGAGCGGATCGGAGACCACCGGCGCCGACAGCAGCGACTCGACCTCCTCCTCGGTGAGCGAGCGCGGCAGCGAGCGGCCGATCTTCGGCATGGCAATCTGCGCGGTCGGATCCTCGCGGATCACGCCCTCGCGCATGAAATAACGGAAGAAACGCCGGAAGCTGGACAGCTGCCGGGCGGTGGAACGCGGCCGGGCACCGGCGCGCACCCGGTAGGCGATGAAATCCTGCAGATCGGCGCGCGAGGTGCGCATGATCGGCACGCTGCGCTCGGCCAGCCAGCGGGCGAGCGCGGTCAGGTCGGCGCGGTAGGCCGCGAGCGTATTGGGGGAAAGGCCGCGTTCCATCCACACCGCATCAAGGAAGCGGGAGACCGCGGGGTCTGCGGACTCGGTGTTGGCGGTCATGGCGACGGCGGTATTCGACAAACCCTTGGTCTCGCTGGGAAGCTGCCGCCTAACCGCGTGCCGCGGTGTGCGGGCCGGAGCCTTCCCGGTAATGTGGTAGCCGCAGTATGGTGAGCGCGACCGGTGCATCGACGTGATGATCTTCACATCTGCTGTTCCGCATTAACATAAAGAGAACCGGTTCACACTCCACCGCAGCGGACTGTGGCGCAGTCCTGATGGGTTGCAGACAGTGAAGATTGTGGCTCGCTTCGGCCGGTTGGCGCGCGCAGTGCTGCAGGGGCTGTACGCGCTGTGGGCGCTGCTGGCATTCCTCGCGGCGGGACTGGCCGCACTCGTGCTGCTGTTGCTGCTGCCGCGGCTCAGCACCCGGCGCCAGGCGGCGCGCGCCTGCGCGCGCGCCTTCCTCAGGCTCGCCGGCATGCCGCTCAGCGTGCGTTACGCCGAACGGCTGCCGCCCGGACAGTGCGTGGTGGTATGCAATCACGCCAGCTACCTGGACGGCATCGTGCTGACCGCAGCGCTCCCGGCGCGCTTCGGCTTCGTGATCAAGCGCGAGATGGCGGCAGTGCCACTCGCCGGCGCCCTGCTCGGGCGTCTCGGCTCGCAGTTTGTCGAGCGCGTCGACCGCACCCGCAGCGCCAGCGATGCGCGGCGCGTGCTGCGCAACGCCCTGCACGGCAACTCGCTGGTGTTCTTCCCCGAGGGCACTTTCACGCGCGTCCCCGGGCTGCTGAAATTTCACACCGGCGCATTCGTCGCGGCCGCGCGCGCCGGCTGCCCGGTCGTGCCCGCGGTGGTGCGCGGCACGCGCCGCGCGCTGCCACCGAGCGGCGGCTTACCGGCGCCGGGTAGAATCGAGCTGGAGTTGCTGGCGCCGCTCGCGCCGCCGGCAGCCGCCGATCAGGCCGTGCCGCAGCTGCGCGAGGCTGCGCGCGCGGCGATCCTCGCGGCGCTCGGCGAACCCGATCTCACATGTTGCGGCGATACTGCCCGCCCACCTGATACAGCGCCTGCGAGATCTGCCCGAGCGAGCAGACCTTGACGCTCTCCATCAGCGCGGCGAACACGTTGGCGCCACTCGCGGCCGCCTGCTGCAGCGACGCCAGCGCCGCCGCCGCACGCTCGGCATTGCGAGCCTGGAAGGCGCGCACCGCGGCCACCTGATCCTGCTTCTCCTCGTCCGTGGAGCGGATCAGTTGCGCGGCCTTCAGCTCCTCTGCGCCATCGCCCGCGGCCAGGAACGTGTTGACGCCGACGATGGGCAGCGAGCCGTCGTGCTTCTTGGTCTCGTAGAACATCGACTCTTCCTGGATCTTGCCGCGCTGGTACATGGTCTCCATGGCACCCAGCACGCCGCCGCGTTCCGACAGTGACTCGAACTCCTTGTAGACCGCCTCTTCCACCTGATCGGTCAGGTAGTCGATGGCATAGGAACCCTGCCACGGGTTCTGGATCTTGTTGAGCCCGAGCTCGCGGTTAATGACCAGCTGGATCGCGACCGCGCGGCGCACGCTCTCCTCGGTCGGCGTGGTGATCGCTTCGTCGTAGGCGTTGGTGTGCAGGCTGTTGCAGTTGTCGAACAGCGCATACAGCGCCTGCAGCGTGGTGCGGATGTCGTTAAAGGAGATCTCGCGCGCGTGCAGGCTGCGCCCGGAGGTCTGCACGTGGTACTTGAGCATCTGGCTGCGCGGGCCGGCCTGATAGCGCTCGCGCATGGCACGCGCCCAGATACGGCGCGCTACCCGGCCGATGACGACGTACTCCGCATCCATGCCGTTGGAGAAGAAGAACGACAGGTTGGCCGCCAAGTCGTCGATCTGCATGCCGCGCGCCAGGTAGTACTCGACGATGGTGAAGCCGTTGGCGAGCGTGAAGGCCAGCTGCGAGATCGGGTTGGCGCCGGCCTCGGCGATGTGGTACCCGGAGATCGACACCGAGTAGAAGTTGCGCACGCGCTGGTCGATGAAGTACTGCTGCACGTCACCCATCATGCGCAGCGCGAACTCGGTGGAGAAAATGCAGGTGTTCTGCGCCTGATCCTCCTTGAGGATGTCCGCCTGCACGGTGCCGCGCACCGCCTGCAGCGCCTGCGCGCGGATGCGCTGGTAGACCTCAGGCTCCAGCAGCTGCTCGCCGCTCACGCCGAGGAGCGCGAGCCCCGAGCCGTCGTGATGCGCCGGCAGCGACCCCTTGTAGGTCGGCGGCGCGAGCCCGCGCGCGCGGTTGGCGGCGTGCAGCGCGGCGATCTTTGCCTGCGCCGCGGGCCACAAGTCATTGCTCTTCAGGTAGCGCTCGACCTGCTGATCGACGGCGGTGTTCATAAACATCGCGAGAATGATCGGCGCCGGGCCGTTGATGGTCATGGAAACGGAAGTGGCCGGATCGCACAGGTCGAAACCCGAGTAGAGCTTCTTCATATCATCGAGCGTGGCGATGGAGACGCCCGAGTTGCCGGTGCGGCCGTAGATGTCCGGACGCGTATCCGGGTCCTCGCCGTACAGCGTGGTGGAATCGAATGCGGTCGACAGGCGCGGGCCGTGACCGTGCGCCAGGTAATGGAAACGGCGGTTGGTGCGCTCCGGACCGCCCTCGCCGGCGAACATGCGCGTCGGATCCTCTTCCTCGCGCCGGTAGGGGTAGACCCCGCCGGTGTAGGGATAGGCGCCGGGCAGGTTCTCCGTGAGGATGAAGTGCAGCAGCTCGCCCCAGTCCTTCAGATGCGGCACCGCCAGTTTCGGCACGCGCAGGTGTGAGAGGCTCTCGGTGTAGTTCTCCCCTTTCACCACCCGCTCGCGCACCTTGTATGAAAAGGTCTCATCGGTGGCGGCGCGCACACGCTCCGGCCAGGCCTTGAGCTCGCCGACGCCTTCCGCGCCCACCTCGTCCAGGGCGTGGTTGTAGGCACTGCGCAGCTCGCGCCGCGTGCCATCCGCCCCGGCCTCGGTGAGTGCCTCGGCGGCGTAGCGCTCCAACGGCGCCGGCAGGCGCGCATCGTGCAGGCCCTTCAGCGACTCGTACAGTCCGTAGGCGCGGCGCGCAGCCTCCACCTGCGCCTCGATGCGCGCGCGCCGCGCGCGTCCGGCGTGGGCGATATCGGCGAGATAGCGTGTGCGGGCGCCGGGGATGAGCGGCGTGCGTTGCGTGAGCTCGGTCGCGCCGACCTCGGCAGGCCGCCAGGCACCGCCGCCGGCCTGGCGCGCCTCCAGAGCGGCACACAGCGCGGCGAACAGGCGGTTCACTCCCGGGTCGTTGAAGCGACTGGCGATGGTGGGGAACACCGGCAGCTCGGCGTCCGTCAGCTTGGCGAGCTCGGGGTGGTTGCGCCGCCATTGCTTGCGCACGTCGCGCAGGCTGTCCTCCGCGCCGCGCTTCTCGCTCTTGTTGAGCACGATGAAGTCGGCGTAGTCGAGCATGTCGATCTTCTCGAGCTGGCTCGCGGCGCCGTACTCGCTGGTCATAACGTACAGCGACAGATCCACCAGGTCGACGATCTCGCTGTCGGACTGACCGATGCCGGCAGTCTCGACGATCACTAGATCGAAGCCGGCCGCCTGGTACAGCTCGATCACTTCCTTCAGCACCGCCGCGGTCGCCAGGTGCGCACGCCGGGTGGCGAGCGAGCGCATGAACACATTGTCGGCCGCGAGGCTGTTCATGCGGATGCGATCACCGAGCAGCGCGCCACCGCTGCGCCGTCGCGTCGGGTCCATGGCCACCACCGCGATCTGCGCCTGCGGGAACTGGCGCAGCAGGCGCGCCAGCAGCTCGTCGGTGAGGCTGGACTTGCCGGCGCCGCCGGTACCGGTGATGCCAATCACCGCGGCCTTGCGCCGCGCGCGCGCCACCGCCCGGCGGATCACCTCCGCCTGGCCGCCGGCGTCCTCGCCCTCGAGCACCGAGATGGTGCGCGCGATCAGGCCGTGGTCGCGCGCGTTCAGCGGCCGGAACTCGTAAGGCGGCTTGCGCACCGCGCCGATGCGCGTGAATACGTCGTCGATCATGCCGGCGAGCCCGAGGCGGCGGCCGTCCTCGGGGGTGTAGATCTTCTCCACGCCGTGGCGCTCGAGTGCCGCGATCTCGTGCGGCGCAATGGTGCCGCCGCCGCCGACGACGACGCGCACGTGCTCGTAGCCACGCTCGCGCAGCATGTCGACCATATAGGTGAAGTACTCATTGTGGCCGCCCTGATAAGAGCTGACCGCGATGGCGTCGGCGTCTTCGTCGATGGCGGCGCGCACGATGTCGGCCACGCTGCGGTTGTGTCCCAGGTGCACCACTTCCGCGCCGCGCGCCTGCAGCAGGCGGCGGATCATGTTGATCGCGGCATCGTGACCGTCGAACAGCGAGGCGGCGGAGACGAAGCGCAGCGGCGCCCTGGCCGTTGCCGGCTCGCTGCTGGGGGCGGCCGCACTACCCTTGGCGTTCATGTACCCATGGCTCCCGTGTCAGATGCACCCGCTGGACCGATGTCTTTACTGGCGGGTAGGATACCTACCCATGAGTATGATTGAGCCCGCCGCAGGCCGTCAACGCGCCGCGCAGCGGCCCACCCCGCACGCCACCCGGCGCTCACCCGCAGCGCAGCGCGCCGCTATAATACTCCGCAATCCATGAACAGCCGTCGCCGCACTCCGGCCGCCACCGGCAAGCCCGCAGCTGCCGCCTCGCCCTGGCGCGCGAGCCGTGAGCGGCTGCGTGACCGTGCGCTCAAGCGCGATGCGGTCATCCAGGCGGCCGCGCGCGAATTCAACCGCAAGGGTTATCACAACACCTCGCTCGATGACATCGCCGCGCGCCTCGAGGTCACCAAGCCCACGGTCTACTACTACGTCACCAGCAAGGAACAGCTGCTGTTCGAGTGTTTCGTCGCCGGGGTCGAGCAGATCCACGCCGCGTTCCGCGATGTGCGCACCCTGCCGGTACCGGCGCGCGAGCGCCTGAACGCGGTGCTGCGCCATTACGGCGAAGCGGTAGCCTCCGAGTTCGGCTGGTGCATGGTGCGCGCTGAGGACCAGGACCTCTCGCCGGCCATGAGCCGCCACATCAAGGCGCTCAAGTCGGAGATCGATCATGGCATCCGCCGGCTGATCCGTGAGGGCGTCCAGGACGGTTCTATCGAGCCGTGCGACGCTAAAATGACGGCTTTCGCGCTCGCCGGGGCGCTCAACTGGATCGCGCACTGGTATCGTGAGGACCGGACGCTCACCGGCGCGCAGATCGCCCAGGCGTTCGTCACCATATTCGAGGGGGGGCTGCGACCGCGCGGCGGCCCCGCCCCGGTCAGCTCCAGCGTCCGCACGCGGCGGACGCGCGGGGCGTCAGCGCGCTGAGCGGAATCCTAAGCTTAGGAAGCGAGGCTCATCATGTCCGTCCCAGAAGTCGTCATTGTCTCCGCCAAGCGCACGCCGATCGGCGCGTTTCTCGGCGCCCTGTCACCGCTGAGCGCCATCCAGCTCGGCAGCGCTGCCATCCAGGCCGCGGTCGAGTCCGCGGGCGTGCGCGCCGATCAGCTGCAGGAGGTGATCATGGGCTGCGTGCTGCCGGCGGGCCTGGGGCAGGCGCCGGCACGTCAGGCGGCACTCGCAGCCGGGGTGCCCATTGCGGTTCCTGCGACGACCATCAACAAGATGTGTGGCTCGGGATTGAAGGCCGTGATGATGGCGGCCGACCAGATCCGCTCGGGCACCGCCGAAGTCGTGCTCGCCGGCGGGCTCGAGTCGATGAGCAACGCCCCGCACCTGTTGCCCAAGTCGCGCCTGGGCTACCGCATGGGGTCGGTGGAACTGATCGACCACATGCTGCGCGACGGACTGCAGAGCCCGTTCGATGGCAAGTCGATGGGCTGCTTTGCGGATGCCACCGCGGCCAAGTACAACTTCACGCGCGCCCAGCAGGATGCGTTCGCGAGCGAGTCGGTGCGGCGCGCGCAGGCGGCGCTCGAGTCCGGCGCCTTCGACAGCGAGGTGGCCCCGCTCACCGTCAAGAGCCGCAAGGGCGAGACCGTGGTGGCCCGCGATGAGACCCCCGGAACCTGTGACATCAGCAAGATCACCAGCATGAAGCCGGCGTTCAACAAGGACGGCACGGTGACGGCGGCGAGTTCTTCCTCGATCTCCGATGGCGCGGCGGCGCTCGTGGTCAGCAGCGCTCAGGCGGCCGCAGCGCGCGGCCTGAAGCCGCTCGCCCGCATCCTCGCCTACGCCAGTCAGGCGCAGGAACCGGAATGGTTCACCACCGCCCCGGTGGGTGCGATCCGCAAGGTGCTGGCCCAGCTCAACTGGAAGCCCAACGATGTCGACCTGTACGAGATCAACGAGGCGTTCGCGGTGGTGACGATGGCCGCGATGCGCGACGTCGACATCGATGCGGCACGTGTCAACGTCAACGGCGGCGCCTGTGCCCTGGGTCATCCGATCGGCGCGACCGGCGCGCGCATCCTGACGACGCTGTTGTATGCCCTGAAGAAGCGCGGCGGCCGGCGTGGCATCGCCTCGTTGTGCATCGGCGGCGGCGAGGGCGTCGCGCTCGCGGTCGAAATGCTCTAGCGTCCGCGCGGCCTACACTGGGGGACCTATGAAGATTCAGGACGCGCGCGCCGTCGTCACCGGCGGGGCCTCGGGACTCGGTTACGCCGTCGTGCGCCACGTCGTGGGCGCAGGCGGCCAGGCCGTGATCCTCGACGTGCAGGAGGGTCCGGGACGGGCGGCCGCCGCGGGTCTGGGCGATGCGGCCAGCTTCGTGCGCTGCGATGTGACCTCCGAGGCCGAGGTGAACGCGGCGATGGACACCGCGCAGTCGCGTCTCGGCGGCCTCAACCTTTTGGTGAACTGCGCCGGCGTCATCGGCGCCGGGCGGGTGCTCGGCAAGAACGGGCCGATGGCGGGCGAGTTCTTCACCAAGGTGATCCACATCAACCTGATCGGTACGTTCCTGTGCGACAAGGCCGCCGCCAACCTCATGCAGCACAACGCGCCGGGCGCGGATGGTGAGCGCGGCCTCCTGATCCATACCTCCTCGGTGGCCGCCTTCGAAGGCCAGATCGGCCAGGCCGCCTACTCCGCCACCAAGGCGGCGGTGGCCGGCATGACGCTGCCGCTGGCGCGTGAGTTCGCGCGCATCGGCATCCGCTGCGTGGCGATTGCGCCGGGTCTCTTCCACACGCCGATGATGGACGGCATGCCGCAGGAGGTGCAGGACTCGCTCGGCGCGCAGGTGCCCTTTCCGGCGCGCCTCGGCCGCCCGGAGGAATTCGCGCAGCTGGTGGCGAGCATCGTCGAGATCCCGATGCTGAACGGCGAGACCATCCGCCTGGACGGCGCCATCCGCATGCAACCGAAGTAGCGCACGGCCGCACGGGGGAATTGGCGTGACTGAGGCGGTGACTGCCACCGAGACGATCGAGCGCGACGTCATGCCCTACGACGTCGTCATCGTGGGTGCCGGACCTGCGGGGCTCGCCTGCGCGATCCGCCTGAAGCAGCTGAAACCTGCGGCCAGCATCTGCGTGCTCGAGAAGGCTTCCGCGGTTGGCGCGCAGTCGCTCTCGGGCGCGGTGCTCGAGCCTGGACCCCTGGAGGCGCTGCTGCCGGAGTGGCGCGACAGCTACCCCGGCATGAAGGTGCCGGCAGGCGTGGACGAGTTCAGTCTCCTCACGCCGCGCAGCGCCTTCCGGCCGGTGCCGCGCTGGGTCATCCGGCTGCTGCCGCCCTCGATGACTTACTCCACGCCGTTCAACAACCACGGCAACTACATCATCTCGCTCGGGCAGCTGACGCCGTGGCTTGCCGCCAAGGCGGAGGCGCTCGGGGTGGAGATCTTCCCGGGATTTGCCGCTGCCGCGCCGCTGTTCGATGAGCACGGCGCCGTCAAGGGGGTGCGCATCGGCGACATGGGGCTGGACAAGGACGGCAAGCCCGGGCCGAATTTCACCCCCGGGGTCGAGATCCATGCACCCCTCACCGTGCTCGCCGAAGGTGCGCGCGGCTCGATCTCCAAGGAACTGATCGCCCGGTTCGACCTAACGCGGGGGCACTGCCCGCAGACCTTCGCGCTCGGCTACAAGGAGCTGTGGCAGCTGCCGCCGGGGCGGGTGCAGCCCGGTCGCATCGAGCATGGTCTCGGCTGGCCCGCCGACCGCCATACCTACGCCGGCAGCTTCCTCTATCACCTCGACAACGACCGCGTGTACGTCGGCTACATCGTCGGCCTCGACTACCAGGATCCGCGCCTGCAGCCCTTTGAAGCCTTTCAGCAGTACAAGAATCACCCCACGGTGAAGCCGCTGCTGGAGGGAGGCGAGATCGTCTCCGCGGGCGCGCGCGCCGTGGCCGCAGGCGGCTGGCAGTCGACGCCGACGCTGGAGATGCCCGGCGCCATCCTCATCGGCGATGCCGGCGGCACACTCAATTTCGCCAAGATCAAGGGCGTGCATCAGGCGATCCGTTCCGGCACGCTCGCCGGCGAGCACATCGCCGCCACCGGCGGTGGCGCAGGCTTCGATCGCAAGTGGCGCGCCTCGCCCGGCGGCCAGGAACTCAAGCGCGTGCGCAACTTCAAGCCCGCCTTCAAGCGCGGCCTGTGGCTGGGGCTCCTCAACTCGGCCTGGGAGATGCTCACTGGCGGCCACTCGCCCTGGACGCTGAAGAACAGCGCCGACTACGCGCGCCTGAAGATGCTGGATGAGTTCACCTCTCCGGAGCGTCATTGGGGTGCGCGCACGCTGCCGCCGCGCGACCGGGTATCGTTCGTGTTCTTCGCCGGCAACGCGCACGATGAGAACCAGCCGGTACACCTCAAGGTGGCCGATACCTCGATCTGCGCCGAGCGCTGCGGCAAGGAATACGGCAATCCCTGCGAGCGCTTCTGCCCGGCCGGGGTGTATGAGATGGTCGCAGACGATGCGGGCGGGCGGCGGCTGCAGATCAACGCCGCCAACTGCGTGCA
The DNA here is from genome assembly GCA_035487135.1 of Steroidobacteraceae bacterium. Lineage (GTDB taxonomy): Bacteria > Pseudomonadota > Gammaproteobacteria > Steroidobacterales > Steroidobacteraceae > 13-2-20CM-66-19. The sequence goes on from DATHMN010000130.1 coordinate 16,306, forward strand.
CTGCAAGGCCTGCGACATCAAGGATCCGTACCAGATCATCACCTGGACCACCCCGGAAGGCGGCTCCGGTCCCAACTATCAGTCGCTGTAGTCATGACCGAGCTGTGGCGTCCCTCGGCCGCGCGCATCCAGGATGCGAACCTGACGCGCTTCATCGACTGCCTGAATGCCCGGCGCGCACTCAGGCTCGGCAACTACGAGGAGCTCTACCGCTGGTCGCTCGAAGCGCCGGCGGCTTTCTGGACTGAGCTCGCGCGCTTTGCCGACGTGCGTGCCGAGTGGGGTGAAGGCCCGGTCATCGAGAACCCGCAGGCGATGCCCGGGGCGCGCTTTTTCCCGCAGGCGCGGCTCAACTTCGCCGCCAACCTGCTGCGCTATGCCGATGAGCAGCCGGCGCTCGTGTTCCGTAACGAGCGCGGCACGCGCCGCAGCCTGTCCTACCGCGAGCTGCGCGCGGAAGTGGCGCGCATCGCTGCCGGCCTTGCCGCTGCGGGCGTCACCGCCGGCGACCGGGTCGCAGGCTTCCTGCCCAATCTGCCCGAAGCCACCATCGCCATGCTCGCCACCGCGAGCCTGGGGGCGATCTGGTCCTCCTGCTCGCCGGATTTTGGGGTGCACGGCGTGCTCGACCGCTTCGGTCAGATCACCCCTAAAGTGCTGTTCACCGCCGACGGTTATTTCTACGCCGGCAAGAAGCTCGACTCGCTCGGCGCCATGGCGCAAGTGCTCGCGCAGCTGGCCTCGATCGAACAGGTGGTGGTGATCCCTTACGCGAATGCGCAGCCGGCGCTCACCACGCTTGCTGCCGGCGCGGCGCGCGCGACACTCTGGCAGCACTTCGGCACCTCCGGCGCGCCGCCGTCCTTCCCGCTGCAGCCGTTCAATCACCCGCTCTACATCCTTTACTCCTCCGGCACCACGGGCGTGCCGAAGTGCATCGTGCACGGGGCCGGCGGCACGTTGCTGCAGCATCTGAAGGAGCACCTGCTGCACACCGATCTCGGGCGCCGCGACCGGCTGTTCTACTTCACCACCTGCGGCTGGATGATGTGGAACTGGCTGATGAGCGGGCTCGCCAGCGGCGCGACGCTCATTCTCTACGACGGCAGCCCCTTTTACCCCGACGCGGGCGCGCTGTGGCGCATGGCGGAGGAAGAGCGCATCACCGTGTTCGGCACCAGCGCCAAGTACCTCGCCTCGCTGCAGAAGAGCGACTTCGTGCCGCGCAGCGCGGTCGATCTCAGCGCGCTGCGCACGCTCCTGTCCACCGGCTCACCGCTCGTGCCGGAAGGCTTCGACTACGTCTACAGCGCGGTGAAAACCGACCTGCAGCTGTCCTCCATCTCCGGCGGCACCGACATCGTCGCCTGCTTTGCGCTCGGCTGTCCCATCCGCCCGGTCTACCGCGGCGAGATCCAGTGCCGCGGCCTGGGGATGGCGGTGGAGATCTTCGACGAGCAGGCGCGCCCGGTGCGCGGCGAGCGCGGCGAGCTGGTGTGCACGGCGCCCTTCCCGTCGATGCCGCTGGGCTTCTGGAACGATGCGGGCGGTGCGCGCTACCGCGCCGCGTACTTCGAGCGCTTCCCGGGCGTGTGGCACCACGGCGATTACGCGGCCCTCACCGAGCACGACGGCATCGTCATCTACGGGCGCTCGGACGCGGTACTGAACCCGGGCGGAGTGCGCATCGGTACCGCGGAGATCTATTCCGCGGTCGAGAGCCTGCCGCAGATCGCCGAGGCACTCGCCGTCGGTCAGGACTGGAACGGCGACGTGCGCGTCGTGCTGTTCGTACGGCTGCAGCCCGGGGTCACGCTCGATGAGCCCCTCAAGCAGCAGATCCGCAGCGCCATTCGCAGCAGCACCACCGCGCGCCACGTGCCGGCCAAAATCATCGCCGTGCCGGATCTGCCGCGCACGCTCTCGGGCAAGCTGACCGAACTTGCGGTGCGCAACGTCATCCACGGTCTGCCGGTGAAGAATGTGGACGCGCTCGCCAATCCGCAGGCGCTCGAGCACTTCCGCGACCTCGCCGACCTGACTTTCTGATGCCGACGTGAGCGAGACAGCTTCCGGGGCGGCAGCGGCGCTCAGGCCCCTCGAGGCCCCGGCGGATCTGCTGGCACGCTATCAGTGGCAGCTCGCCGTGCGCGGCTTCCACAGCGACCCGGCGCAGCTTCAGGCGGTGGCGCAGCTGGAGAATCTGCGCCGGCGGCTGCTCGCCGCCAGCGCTTCGAAACTGCCACGCTGGCTGCAGGCACTGCGGCGGGGCACCCACCATCCTCGCACCGAGGGAATCTACCTCTGGGGCAGCGTCGGCCGCGGCAAGACCTGGCTGATGGATCTCTTCTGCGCCAGCCTGCCGCCGGGGCTGGCGCGCCGGCGCCACTTCCACCGTTTCATGTACGAGGTGCATCAGCAGCTCGCCGCCCTCAGGGGCCGGCGCGCGCCGTTGGAAACGGTCGCCGAGGGCATCGCGCGTGCAGTGCGCGTCCTGTGCTTCGATGAGCTGTACGTCGCCGACATCGCCGATGCCATGATCCTCGGCGGTCTCTTCGCGGGTCTGTTGCATCGCGGTGTGACGCTGGTGGCGACCTCCAACGTGCCGCCGGCGGATCTCTACCGCGACGGCCTGCAGCGCGTGCGCTTCCTGCCGGCGATCGAACTGCTGCAACAGCAGCTCGCGGTCATTCACGTCGACGGTCCCACCGACTACCGGCTGCGCGAGCTCACCCAGGCGGGCACCTACCTGCCAAGCGCGGCGCCGGATACGCCCGCGCGCCTGCAGGCGCTGTTCGAGCGGCTCGCCGACCACGGCCGGCAAAGTGGTGGCAGCATCGAGATCGACGGGCGCCAGATCGCGGTGGTGCGCGCCGCGCCGGCGGTCGTCTGGTTCGAGTTCGCGGCCCTCTGTGCCGGTCCGCGCAGCACCAACGACTACATCGAGATCGCGCGCGAGTACCAGTCGCTGATCGTCGCCGACGTGCCAGTGTTCGATGCCGAGCACGATGACGAGGCGCGCCGCTTCATTGCCCTGGTCGATGAGCTCTACGATCGCAGCGTTAACCTGGTGGTGTCGGCGGCAGCGCCGCCGGCACAGCTGTACCGTGGCGAGCGCCTGGCGGCGCTGTTTCAGCGCACCGCGAGCCGCCTGGTCGAGATGCAGAGCGAACAGTACCTGGCGCGTGCGCACCGCGCCTGAGGGTGCGCGCCGCTAGATGACGCCGCGGCGGATCTGGTCCTGCTCGATGGATTCGAACAGCGCGCGGAAGTTGCCCTCACCGAAGCCCTCGTTGCCCTTGCGCTGGATGATCTCGAAGAAGATCGGCCCGATGACGTTCTGGGTGAAGATCTGCAGCAGCACGCCCTCGCCCTTGTGCGGATTGCCGTCGATCAGGATGCGCCGCCGCCGCAGTTCCTCCAGCGGCTCGCGATGCCCGGCGACGCGTGCATCGACACCGGCGTAGTAGCTCTCGGGCGAGTCCTGGAAGGCCACGCCGTGGCCGCGCAGCACGTCTACCGTGCGGTAGATGTCCTCGGTGGCGAGCGCGATGTGCTGAATGCCCTCGCCGTGATACTCGCGCAGGTATTCCTCGATCTGGCTCTTGTCGTCCTGCGACTCGTTGATCGGAATGCGGATCTTGCCGCAGGCACTGGTCATGGCGCGCGACAACAGGCCGGTGTGCTGGCCCTCGATGTCGAAGTAACGGATCTCACGGAAGTTGAACAGCTTCTCGTAAAAGCCGGCCCACACGTCCATGCGGCCGCGGCCGACGTTGTGTGTCAGGTGGTCAATGAGCGTGAGCCCGGCCGGCTGCGCGGGTGCCGGCGTCAGCGGACGAAAGTCGACGTCGTAGATCGAGCGCTCGCCGTACAGATCCACCAGGTAGATGAGCGAGCCGCCGATGCCCTCGATGCAGGGGATGTTGAGTTCCATGGGACCGGCACTCTGCGGACCAGGCTTGGCCCCGAGCTCGAGCGCGCGCGCATACGCCCGGGCGGCGTCGCGCACGCGGAACGCCATGGCGCAGGCGGAGGGCCCATGCACGCGCGCGAAGGCCTGCGCGAACGACTGTGGCTCGGCGTTGATGATGAAGTTGATCCCACCCTGGCGGTGCAGGGTGACGTTCTTGGAGCGGTGCTGCGCCACCGCCGGGAAACCCAGCCGCTCGAACAGCGTGCGCAGCAGCTGCGGGTCGGGTGCGGTGTATTCGACGAACTCGAAACCATCCGTACCCATCGGATTTTGGGGCCGATCGCTCATGAGCTCACCTTGCAGTCTCCCGGGGCCGCGCCTGCGACCGGTAGCGCTCATTATAGTGCCAGCCGCCGCGGCGGACGGGCGCGGGCGCCGGCGGCACCGTCAGCGGCGGCATGTATAATCGCGCGCCTCATAAACGCGGGATCAGCGGCCGGCCGTAACATAAGATGCGCCACGCGCACGCGACAGCGCCGCCGCTCGCCCAGGATGATTCGGCATGCACGCGCAAGTTGACGACAGCCGGCTGCTCCGCAGCATTCCCGCCGCACGCGTCGCGCTGATCGAGCGCATCGCGCGCGCGGCCGGCAGTGGTGCCCGCCGTGAGCTGCAGCAGCGCTTCCTGCGCAGCTACTTCCGCGGCGTCGCCGAAGACGACTTGGCCGAGCGCACGCCCCGGCAGCTGGCGCAGGCCGCGCTCGCGCACCTGCAGTTCGGCGCGCGGCGCGCCCCGGGGCGCTCACTGGTCAAGGTATTCAATCCCGACCTCGCCCGCGACGGCTTCGAATCACCGCACACCCTGGTGGTGACCGTGACCGACGACATGCCGTTCCTGGTCGACTCGCTCGGCATGGCGTTCACGCGCGCGGAGCTGGCCGTGCACCTGATCGTGCACCCGGTGCTGCAGGTGCGCCGCGACCGCCGCGGCCAGCTGCAGCACATCGGCACCAACGGCGCCGAGGCGACCCACCCCGAGTCCTGGCAGCTGTACGAGATCGATCGCATCACCGACGCCCAGCAGCTCGGCAAGCTGCAGCGCGACCTGGAGAACACGCTCGCGGACGTGCGCGCCGCGGTCAATGACTGGCGCGCCATGCGCGAGCGGGTGCGCGAGATCATCACGCAGCTGGAGAGCGACCCGCCGCCGCTGCCGGCTGCCGACGTGAGCGAGACGGCGCACCTGCTCGACTGGATGGAGGCGCGTCACTTTGTCTTTCTCGGCTACCGCCATTACCGTCTGGAGCGCGGGCGCAGCGAAGACCGCCTGGTGCCCGATACCGACTCGGGGCTCGGACTGCTGAGCTCGCGTCGCCACGGCGGCCGCGCCGGCGTCACCGCGCTGCGCGGCGAAGTGCGCGCGCGGGCGCGCGAGGCGGAACTGTTGATTGTCACCAAGGCCAACTCGACCGCGACCGTGCATCGCGGCGAGCTGCTCGATTACGTCGGCGTCAAAACCTTCGATCGCCGCGGTCGGGTCGATGGCGAACACCGCTTCCTCGGACTGTGGACCTCGACTGCCTACTACGGCAGCCCGCGCGACATCCCGGTGCTGCGGCGTAAGGTGGATCGGGTGATCGAGCATTTTGGCCTCGACCCCTCCGGCCATGACGGCAAAGCGGTCCTCAACGTGCTCGAGACCTATCCGCGCGACGAGCTGTTCCAGGCGAACGTCCAGGACCTGATCCGCATCGTACGCGGCGTGGTCAACCTGTACGAGCGGCGCACCGTGCGCCTGCTGGTGCGACGCGACCCCTACCACCGCTTCTACTCGTGCCTGGTGTACGTGCCGCGCGACCGTTACAACACCGAGGTGCGCCAGCGCATCGAGCAGATCGCACTGCAGGGCTTCGCCGGCCAGAGTGTCGAGAGCCACGCGCAGATCTCCGGCGCGAGCCATGCGCGCGTGCACGTGGTGGTGCGCACCGATCCGGCGCAGCGCCACAAGCCCGACCTCGGCGCCATCGAGCAGCGCATCGCCGCGGCCGCGCTCACCTGGAGCGATCGCTTGCGCGAGCAGCTGATTGAGCGGCGCGGCGAGGCCGCAGGGCTCGCGCTCGCGCACCGCTACCGGCACGCCTTCCCGCTCGCCTACCACGAAGACGTCAGTCCCGGCGAAGTGCTCGAAGACCTAGGCGATCTCGAGGCGCTGCGCGCCCAGCCGCAGGCGCTGCAGCTCAACCTGCACCGACCCGCCGGGCAGAAGCCCGAGCGCGTGCACCTGAAGATCGTGCGGCTCGGCGAGCCGGTGCCGATCTCGGACGTGCTGCCGATGCTGGAGAATTTCGGCCTGCGGGTCATCTCCGAGCGCCCCTACCAGCTGGCCTGGCCGGAGGGCGGCGCCGCCTGGATCCAGGATTTCGAGCTCGAGCACCGCGACCGGCTTAACGTCGACATCGCACGTGTGGAGGCGAACTTCCGCGAGGGCTTCGCGGCCGCCTGGCACGGCATGATCGAGAACGACGGTTTCAACCGCCTGCTGCTGTCGGCGGACCTGAGCGCGCGCCAGATCGTGGTGCTGCGCGCCTTCTGCCGCTATCTGCTGCAGACCGGCGTGCCCTTCAGCCAGGCCTACATGGAGCGCGCGCTGACGGCCAACGTCCTCATCGCCCGGCACCTGGTGCGCCTGTTCGAGACGCGCTTCGATCCGGCTTGCGCCAAGAACGCGCGCCGCAGCGAGCGCGCCGCCGAAGCGCACATCCGCCAGATCCGCAGCGCTCTGGATGGGGTCGCGAGCATCGACGACGACCGGATCCTGCGCGCCTATCTGACGCTGATCCAGGCGACGCTGCGCACCAACTTCTTCCAGCCCGGGAGCGACGGTCAGCCGAAGAGCTACGTCTGCTTCAAGTTCGACCCCGCACGCATCCCCGACCTGCCGCTGCCGAAGCCCAAGTTCGAGATCTTCGTCTACAGTCCGCGCGTCGAAGGGGTGCACCTGCGCATGGGTGAGGTGGCGCGCGGCGGCATTCGCTGGTCGGACCGGCGCGAGGATTTCCGCACCGAGGTCCTCGGGCTGATGAAGGCGCAGAACGTCAAGAACACGGTGATCGTGCCGGTCGGCGCCAAGGGCGGCTTCGTCCCCAAACGCCTGCCGGCTGGCGGCAGCCGTGAAGAGGTGCAGGCCGAGGTCATCAGCTGCTACCAGAATTTCATCCGCGGGCTGCTCGATCTCACCGACAACATTGTCGGCGGCCGCATCGTGCCGCCAGCGCAGGTCGTGCGGCGCGACGTTGACGACCCCTACCTGGTGGTCGCGGCCGACAAGGGCACCGCCACCTTCTCCGACATCGCCAATGCCATCTCCGCCGACTACCGTTTCTGGCTGGGCGATGCGTTCGCTTCCGGCGGCTCGGCCGGCTACGACCACAAGAAGATGGGCATCACCGCACGCGGCGCCTGGGAATGCGTCAAGCGCCACTTCCGCGAGATGGGCATCGACATCCAGAAGCAGGACTTCAGCGTGAGTGGCGTCGGCGACATGTCCGGGGACGTGTTCGGCAACGGCATGCTGCTGTCGCGTCACATCCGCCTGCAGGCCGCCTTCGACCACCGCCACATCTTCCTCGACCCCGAGCCGCACACGGCGGTGAGCTTCGCCGAGCGCGCGCGCCTGTTCGCGCTGCCACGCTCGAGCTGGGACGACTACGACCGCAAGAAGATCTCGCGCGGCGGCGGCGTGTTCGCGCGCTCGGCCAAGTCGATCACGCTGTCGGCCGAGGCGCGCACGCTGCTCGGCCTCGACGGCAGCGCGCACGCACCTAACGACATCATCCGCGCCATCCTGCGCATGCCGGTCGAACTCCTGTGGAACGGCGGCATCGGCACCTACGTCAAGGCGAGCGATGAGCGCAACGCCGAGGTCGGCGACCGCACCAACGATGCACTGCGCATCAACGGCCGTGAACTCAAGGCCAAGGTGGTCGGCGAAGGCGGCAACCTCGGTCTCACGCAGCGCGGCCGCATCGAGTACGCGCTGCACGGCGGCCGCCTCAACACCGACTTCATCGACAACTCCGCCGGCGTCAACACCTCCGACGTCGAAGTCAACATCAAGATCCTGCTCAACCCGCAGGTGGCGGACGGGCGGCTGACGCGCGGCGAGCGCAACCGCCTGCTGGTACGCATGACCAATGAGGTCGCAGCGCTGGTGCTGCGTAACAACTACCTGCAGGGGCAGGCGATCAGCGTGCTCGAGCTGCAGGGCGTGGCGCGCCTGGCGGAATTCCAGCATCTGATCCGCGCGCTCGAGCGCTCCGGCGAACTCAACCGCACGCTGGAGTTCCTGCCGAGCGATGACGAGCTCGCCGAGCGGCGCAAGTCCGGCGTAGGCCTCACCCGCCCGGAACTCGCCATCCTGCTCGCCTACAGCAAGATCTGGCTGAATAACCACCTGCTCGCCTCGGATGTGCCGGAGGATCCATACCTGTCGACCGAACTGGAGCGCTACTTTCCCGCGCCCATACAGCAGCGCTTCCCGCGCGCCATCAGCCGCCACCGGCTGCGGCGCGAGATCATCGCCACCGCGACCACCAACAGCCTGGTGAACCGCATGGGGCCGACCTTCGTACCGCGCGCCCAGGAGGACACTGGCGCGGAGCCGGCACAGATCGCGCGCGCCTACACTGCGGCGCGCGAGATCTTCGCCATGCGCGAGGTGTGGGAGCAGATCGAGGCGCTCGACAACAAGGTGCCGGCGAAACTGCAGTACGAGGCGGCGTTTCAGACCAGTCGCCTGCTGCGGCACGCCACGTACTGGCTGCTGACCGCACGCAGCCGCACCCTGCAGGTGGATGCCGCGGTGCGCGAATTCCGCGCCGGCGTGCAGCAGCTGGAGGCGCACATTGCCCAGGCGATGAGCGGCGCGGAACTGCTGCGCTTCGAGGAAGGGCGTGCGCGCGCAGTGGCCGCGGGTCTGCCGCCGGCGCTGGCTGCGCGCGTGGCGAGCCTGGAGGCGCTCAATGCCGCGCTCGACATCGTCGAGATCGCCGCCGCCCACAAGGTGAGCGTCGCTGAGACCGCGCGCGTCTACTTCGAGGTCGGTGCGCGCATCGGCTTCGACTGGCTGCGCGCGCGCATCGAGAAGCTGGCGGTCGATGGGCCGTGGCAGGCGATCGCGCGCACCGGCTTGCGCGATGCGGCGCTGCGCGTGCATCGCCGCCTGACCGAGCGCGTGCTGGCGGTGCGCGAGCGCGGCGATGCCAGCGCGCGTGTCAGCGCCTGGGTGAGCGCCGCGGGCAAGGACCTGGCGCACTGGCAGCGCACACTCGCCGACATGCGCGCCGCGGGCGCGAGCGACTTCGCCACGCTCACCGTGGGGGTGGAGTCGGTGCGCAAGCTGGCGAACTGACGGTGGCCGGCAAGCTCATCCTGGTGCGCCACGGCCAGAGCACCTGGAACGTCGACAACCTGTTCACCGGCTGGACCGACGTCGATCTGTCGGCGCAGGGGCGCAGCGAAGCCGCGCGGGCCGGGCGCGAGCTGCTGCGCGAACAGCTGGCGGTCGATTTCGCCTTCACCTCGGTGCTGAAGCGCGCCATTCGCACGCTGTGGCTCATGCTCGATGAGATGGACCGGATGTGGATTCCGGTGGAGCGCTCCTGGCTGCTGAACGAGCGCCACTACGGTGCGCTGCAGGGACTCAACAAGGCACAGACCGTGGCGCAGCACGGCGAGGCCCAGGTCAAGGTGTGGCGGCGCAGCTACGACATTCCACCGCCGCCGCTCGGCGCCGACGATACGCGCCATCCGCGCTTCGATGTGCGTTATGCCGGCATCGACCCGCGGCGGCTGCCGGCCACCGAGTCGCTCAAGGACACGCTCGCGCGCGTGCTGCCCTGCTGGCGCGAGCGCATCGCCCCGGAATTGCGCCGCGGGCGCAACGTCCTGGTGGTGGCGCACGGCAACAGCCTGCGGGCGATGGTGAAGATGCTCGACGACCTGCCGGAGGCACAGGTCACCGAACTCAACATCCCCACCGGCGTGCCGCTCCTGTACGAGCTGGATGCCGAGCTCACGCCGCGCAGCCACCGCTACCTCGGTGATCCGCAGGCAATCGCCGCTGCGGCCGAGCTGGTGCGCCGTCAGACCGAGCAGCGCTAGGCCGCCCAGCCGTCGTAACGGCCGCGGAACTCGGTGGCGAGCGCCGACAGGCGCCGGCTGATCTGCTGCATCTCCGGAACGATCAGCCGCATGCTCTTACTGGCGTGCAGGCTGTAGGCGAGCTCGCGATCGTTCTCGAGCGGGCGCACGTCGACGGTGAATTCCGGCTCGAGGCGCGCACGGGCGCCCTGACAGGCGGCCTCATCCGGCAGTGCCAGAAAGAAATCCACATGGTAGTCGTTGAAGGGCGCGTAGCCCTGCGAGCGCAGCTTGGCGATGATTTGCTCGTCCCAGGACTCGGCCCGTGATTTCTGTGCGCCGCGCAGCTTGAAGTAGATGCGCAGCGCGATCAGGCCGAGGGCGATCGCAAAGGCAGCGTAGATCCACATGCGGGCCTGCCCGACCCCTCAGCCCTTGGGCGCAAACTGCGGCCTGCGCTTCTCCAGGAAGGCGCTGATGCCCTCGCTGCCCTCAGGTCCGACGGCGTGGCGCGCGATGGTCTCGCTCTCCAGCACCATCTGCGACTCGATGCCACCGAGCGAGTGGGCGATCAGGCGCTTGGTGGCGCCATACGCCTGGCTCGCGCCCTGCGCCAGCTGCTCGGCGATCTGCAGTGCACGCTCGAGCAGCGCCTCATCGGCCGCCACCTCATTGACCAGACCCCAGCTGAGGGCCTCGGCCGCCGTCAGCGTGCGGTTGAGCAGCAGCAGCTCCATGGTGCGCTTGATCCCGAGCATGCGCGGCAGCAGGAAGGTGGTGCCGGCATCCGGGGTCAGTCCCGCGTTGGTGTAGGCGAGGTTGAACTTGGAGCTGCGCGCGCACACCGCCAGATCGGCCATGGCCATGAGGCCGACCCCGGCGCCCGCCGCGGTGCCGTTGACCGCGGCGACCACCGGCGCGTCCATGCGCACGAAGTGCGCAATCGCTGCGTGCAGGTAGGTGGTGAGCTCGCGGATATAGTCATCGCCGGCGGTATCGCGCGCGGCCATGGCGCGCAGGTCACCGCCGAAGCAGAAATTGCGCCCGGCGCCGCTCAGCACCACGGCGCGCACGGCGGTACTGCGCGCGCAGCTGAGCGCGGCGGCCAACAGGTCCATGGCCATCTGCAGGTTGAGTGCGTTGCCGGCGTCCGGCCGATTCAGGGTGACCAGCGCCACCGCGCCGCGCGTCTCGACCTGCACGGTGGCAGTGGCCATCTCGGCTACTCGTCGGGAGCGATGGTGACGCGCAGCCCGGCGAGTTCGGGGGTGAATTCCAGCTGGCAGGAGAGCCGCGAATTCTCCTGGTAGTGCGACAGCTCGGTCAGCAACTCGCGCTCGTCCGACATCATCTCCGGCAGGCGCGCCTGCCATTGCGGATCCACGTACACGTGACAGGTGGCGCATGAGCACATGCCGCCGCAGATGGCCGCCACGCCATAGTCGAGTTCGCGCAGGTTCTCCATCACCTTGAGTCCCGTCTTGCCCTCGACCTCGTGCTCCACTCCGTCGCGATCCACGACCCGCAAAAGCGCCATGCTCTACCTCGTCATACCTCGGACTTGCTAGTTTGCCGGTTCGCCCCGCGGGGTGCCAGCGGGCGGCCAGTCCGCTGCGCCTCAGGCGCCCGGCAGCGGCCCGAGCAGCTTCATGACGAACACGCCCTTCTCGCCCTGGGCGCCCAACTGCTCGAAGCTCGCACGCAGCTCCCGGCGCAGCACCTCCATGACCTCCTCGTAAGGGCCGAACACCTGGGTACTCATGCTGTTGGTGACCACCTTGAGCGATGCGTGCTGGTTGAGGCGCGCGAGGAACGCGCGGATCGCGGGCACGAAATCGGACTTGAGCGGATACAGGCTGATCTCGACCCCGATGTCCATGCGTGCCTCCGGCAAGTCGCGGTGGCGCGAGTATTGCACGCGCCGAGCGGCGGCTGCGGCGCTCCTCGAGCTGACGGACTAGAATGGAGCGCCCGGCAGGAACTGCGGATGATGAGAATGACGCGCAAGATTCAGGTTCACCAGGTCGATGCCTTCACGCGCGAGCCCTTCACCGGCAATCCGACCGGCGTGGTGCTCAACGCCGATCCGCTCTCCGAGGCACAGATGCTTGCCATCGCGCGCGAGCTCAACAACGCCGAGACCGCCTTCGTGCTCGCCCCCGATGCCGACGATCACACCGTGCGCGCGCGCTTCTTCACGCCGCAGAGCGAGGCAGGCTTCGTCGGCCATGCCACCGTCGCCGCACAGTACGTGCTGTCGCGCCGCCACGATGCGCCGCGCTGGCAGCGGCAGAAGTCGAAAGCCGGCATCGTCGACGTCGAGGTGCGTGGCAGTGACGAGGACCGGCGCATCGCCATCCGCCGCAGCCCGCCGCCGCTCGGGCGCGAGCTGAACGATCGCGAACGGCTCGCGGTGCTGGATGCGCTTGCGCTCGCCACCGAGAGCCTGGACACGCGCATCCCGCCGCGCATCGTCGGCGCTGCCGGCACGCGCCTGCTGATCGGCGTGCGCGGGCCGGAGCCGCTCAAGCACCTGAAACCCGATCTCGCGCGGCTGACCACGCTCTCGGCCCAGATCGGCGCGGCCGGCTATTTCGTCTTCGCACTGACGCCGAACGCTGCGGATCACCTCACCGAATCGCGCATGTTCTGCCCGGCACTGGGCATCGCCGAAGACCCGGTCAGCGGCAATGCCCATGGCCTCTTGGGGGCGTACCTCGCACGGCTGGGGCTGCTCACCCGCAAGGGCGAGCGCGCGCAGTTCTGCGGCGTGCAGGGCCAGTCACTGCACCGTCCGGGGCGTGTCGAGGTGGAACTCGAGTTCAAGGACGACGAGCTCGCAGGGGTGTGGATCAGCGGCCAGGCCGTGTCGATCTTCCAGACCGAGATCGTGCTGTAGCGGCGTCGTGGCGCAGTTCGAAGCGGTAGCACAGCTCGCCGAGCTCCCGCCCGGCAGCATGCGCGCGGTGCAGCTGGGCGGCCGCGAGATCGTCCTCTGCCATACGCGCGAGGGCGTGTTTGCGCTTGACAACATCTGTACGCATGCGCACGCGCGCCTGTGCGAGGGCCGGCTGCGCGCCACGCGCCTGGTGTGTCCGCTGCACGGGGCCTCCTTCGATGTGCGCGACGGTCGGGTGCTCGGAGCGCCGGCGACCGTGCCGCTGCCGCGCTACGCAGTGCGGATCAGCGACGGCACCATCGAGGTCGCGCTCGAGGCGCCGGCCGCTTAGGCCGCCGCCGCCGCGCGCCGCACCAGCCAGGCCGCCGGCAACGTGACGCAGGCGCCCACCAGGAACGGCGCCGCGGGACCTAAGGCTGCGTACAACGCACCCGAGCTCAGCGGCCCGAGCACGCGGGCCAGACTCGCACTCGCCACGTACGCCCCCATCACCGCGCCGCGATCATGCCCGCGCGACTGGCGCGAGGCGAGTGCGGAGGCGCTCGGGTTGTAGGCGCCGAGCCCGCTGCCGCACAGCAAGAGCCCCGCGACCGCCATGCGCACCGACACCGAGCAGGCGATCAGCACGAGTCCCGCCACGTAGCACAGCGCGCCCAGGCTCGCCAGACGCCCCTCCCCCAAGCGCGGGGCGAGCACCCGGACCAGGCCGCCCTGCATGAGCAGCGCCGGCAGTGCGATGCCGAACAACAGGAAGCCGACGGTGCGCGGCCCGAAGCCAAAACGGCCGAGCGCCCAGATGGCGAAGATCGACTCGAGGATCGACTGTGAGTAAGTCACCGCCAGCGTCGAGCCGGCGAGCAGCGCGAGCGCCGGGCGCTCGCGCAGCAACTGCCAGGCGCCGCGGCGCGGGCTGTCGGGATGCAGCGCGCGATGCGCGGCGGTGTGGCTCTCCGGCAGCACGAAGCGCACGATGAGGATCGCGCATACGCTCAGGCAGGCCGCGACCACCGCCGGCGCCGTGAAGCTCGCCGTGTGCGCATCCTTGCCGGCCAAAAGTCCGCCGATCGGCTGCCCGAGCGTGAAGCCGATGCCGATGGCGGCCCCGACCAGCCCCAAGGTCGCCGCGCGCCGCTCGGGCGCGCTCACATCGGAGGCGTAGGCGAACGCGGCGGCGATGTTGCCTGCCATCACTCCGGCCAGCATACGCGCGGCCAGCAACCACCAGATGTTGTGGGCGAAAGCCAGCAGCACGTAAGAGAGACAGGCGCCGAACAGACTGCTCATCAGCACCGGGCGCCGGCCGAAGCGGTCACTCAGGCGCCCCCACCAGGGCGCGGCCAGCAGCTGGCACAGCGAGTAGCTGCCGAGCACCGGCGTGATGAACTGTGGCGGGGTGCCGAAGCGCTCGGCCATGTAGGGCACGAGCGGAATCAGGATGCCGAACCCGAGCGTGTCGATCACGCAGAACAGGAACAGCGCGGCGAGCTGTCGGCGCGGACTCGCCATGCCGCGCTCAGTGACCCGGCACTAGCGCGTTGATGTCGCCCGGCAGCGGCGGTGGCGGCTGATAGTCGCGCGCCGCGCGCAGGATGAGATTGGGGATACGGCTGTCGTCCCAGCCCGGATCGCGGCCGCCGGGGGCACCGGTGCACAGGATCGCAATCTGCATGGCGGGGGCGAGCCACAGCCGGTTGCCACCCTGCCCCTCGACCACGAACACATCGCGCGCGGCGTAGGACTCGCTGCCGGCACGCGGTTTGTTGGCGATGCGCACGAACGCGCCGTAATCGGGGTCGGAGCGGGCCGCGGTGCGCATCAGCCGGACCCAGCCCGGGCGAATAACCTCGGCGCCCTGGTAACGGCCGTCGCTCAACAACAGCTCCGCCACGCGGATCCAATCGCCCTGGCGCGCGAGCATGCAGCAGTCGGCGTGCGCACTGCCGTCCGGGTGATCGAGCCATAGCCAGGCGTCACCGGCGCCGAGCCGCCGCCACAGCGCCTGCGACAGGTAGCTGGCGTAGCGCTGGTGCGTGGTGCGCTCGAGCACCAGCGCAAGCAGCTGCGCATCCAGCGGGTTGTCAGCGTGCTGCGTACCCGGCACGCCTGCGAGCGGCGCGCCGAGGGCCCGCGCCGTGAGATCGGCCGCAGCGGCACCGCCCGAAGGCGGCAGTGCCAGGGCGCTCGAGTTCTGCAGCAGCTGGCGCAGCGTGATGGCGCCGCGCGGATCCTGGCGCCACGCGCTGAAGAACGCGCCCACCGGCTCATCTGGCCAACCGAGCAGGCGGTGCGACATCGCCACCCCGGTCGCGAGCGCCGCCAGCAGCGGCGTGAACGACTGCGCGTCGGCGAGGGTATCGAAGTTCGTGCCGGCCCAGTAGCGCTCGAACACGATGTAGCCGTGGCGACTGACGATGAGCGCGCGCGAGCCATGCTGAGCGGCGTATGCGGCGGCGGCGGCCAGCGCGTGCGCGTCCAGCTGCTCGCTCTCCGGCGTCATGCGCGGTGCCGGCGGCTGGTTGCCGCCGGCGAGCAGCTCGCGCGGCTGAAAGCGCGCGGCCTCACGCTCGGTCACCGGCACGCGTCCCTGCCACCACCACAGGGATGCGCCCGCGAGCCCCAGCAGCGCCAGGCCCGCGAGCCATGCCGGCCGCACGCGCACGCTCACCGCGCTGCCTGCGCGCGGCCCGCGGGCAACGGCCGCAGCGGCCCGCAGTAGAGCGCACGGCCGTGCGCCAGTTCGAGTTCGTGGCTGGCACAGCGCCGCCACTCGTGCGGTTGCTGCGCGCTGCTGACGACTGCCACACCGCTGGCGGCGAGACTGCGGACCTGGGCGAGGAGCCGACGGTGGGTCGGCGCATCGAGCCCCGCGAAAGCCTCATCGAGCAGCAGCAGGCGCGGACGCCCCGCCCAGGCGCGCGCGAACAGCACCCGCCGCAGCTGCCCGTACGACAGCTCCGCCAGGGGGCGCCGTGCCAGCCGACCGAGCCCGAAGCGGCGCAGCGCGGCGCGCGCCGCGGCACGATCCGGCGCACTCGGGGCGGCGTTCAGACCGATGCTGGCGTAGCGGCCCGACTGCACCACCTCGGCGACCGTGAGCTCGCGCGGGTGATCGGCCTGCAGGTGCGGCGCGACCAGCCCGACGCGGCGCTTGAACTGCTCAAGCGGCACGCCGGGGACGATGCCGGCGCGTTCGATGAGCCCGCCGGCGGCCACGGCGTGATCGCCATACAGCGTCCGCAGCAGCGTCGTCTTGCCGCAGCCGTTGTGTCCGTGCACCAGCCACCATTCACCGGCGCGCACCGCGAGCGACAGATCACTCAACACGGCACGCTCCTGCAGATAGACACGCGCATCCGCCAGGCGCACCAGCGCACGCGCGGCGCCCGCGGCCGGCCGCGGGCGCTTCACCGCCGGCAGTGCGCCTGCCGGGCGCAGCCAGGTGCGCAGCGGCGCGCGCGCCAGGGGGCCGCAGTAGCGCACTTGTCCCTGCTCCAGCAGCAGTGCGTGGGTGGCCCCCGGTGGCACGTCCTCGAGGCGATGCGTGGCGCACACCCATGGTAGCCGCCGCGGCCGCGCGAGCCAGTGCAGGATGCGGCCGCGGTTGGCGGCATCGAGCCCGTTCAGCGCCTCATCGAGCAGCAGCAAGCGCGGCCGCGCCAGCAGCGCGCGCGCGAACAACACGAGGCGGCGCTCGCCGTAGGAGAGCGACAGGAAACGGCGCTGGGCGAGCGACTCGATGCCGAGCGTGTGCAGTTGACGGCGGATGCGCGCCGCATCGCTGGCGCTCAACTGCTCGAGCGGGATGTCGCTGCGGTAGAGCCCGGTGCCGAGCACGCTGTGCACCGGCATGTTCCAGTCATAGCGCTGGTACTTGTCCTGGCGCTCGGCGCCGAGATAGCCGATGTGCTCCTTGATGCCGAACGGCGTGAGGCTCTCCTGTCCGCCCAGGTGGTAGCGCAGCACCGGCTGCGCAGCCGGTGCCGGCCAGACGATCCCGGCCACCAGCTTCAGCAGCTGCGTCTTGCCGGCGCCGTTGCCGCCGGCCAGGAGCCAGCGCTCGCCCGGGCGGATGGTCCAGCGGATGTCGCGCAGCACGCGGCGGGCGCCGCGCCGCACACTGGCGCGCGCCAGACACACGGTCAGGTGGCGCGCCGCGGTCGCATTCATCGGCCGCATTGGAGCATAGAAGTGAGGCAATATTCCGGTATTCTCGCCCGCTGAAGGCCTGGCTGCAGACCTTTGGGGGTGCTCAAAATGCGCTTGCGCCTGTTCGCGCCACGCTACTGGCTCACCTGGGTCGGTCTCGGCGTGCTGCGTCTCGTGGCGCTGCTGCCGTTCGCCGCCATCGTTCACCTCGGGCGCGCGACCGGCTGGGTGCTGCGGCGTCTGCCGCTGAAATTTGTGCGCACGGCGCGGCGCAACTTGGAGCTGTGCCTGCCGGAGCTGTCGGCGGCCGAACGCGAGCGCCTGCTCGATCAGCATTTCGCCAGTCTCGGCATCGCACTGTTTGAGATTCCGTTCGCCTGGTGGAGCACACCCGAACGGCTGGCAAAGATCACCGAGTTCCACGGCGTCGAGCATCTGCAGGCCGCGCGTGCGCACGGCCGCGGGGTGCTGCTGCTGACCGCGCACTTCACCTCGCTCGAGATGGCCGGACGGACGCTGCTGGCGATCGCCCCGGTGGGCTTTCTCTACCGCCCCACCAAGAACGAAGTGCTGGCGTACGCGCTCAAGCGCTTCCGCGGCGCGCGCGGCGGCAATCCCATCCCCAAGGACGACATCCGCGCCTTCATCTCCGCCCTCAGGCACAACGAGTGTGTCTGGTACGCTCCCGACCAGAGCTACCGGAAGAAGGGCGCAGAGATGGTGCCGATGTTCGGCATCCCGGCAGCCACCAACACCCTGACCTCGCGCCTGGCACGCATGACCGGCGCCACCGTGCTGCCGTACTTCCTGCAGCGCCTGCCGGGCACGCGCGGCTACCGCGCGGTGATCCATCCGCCGCTCGAAGTGAGTGACGACCCGGTGGCCGATACGCTGCGCTTCAACCGCATGATCGAGGCGCAGGTGCGCCTGGCGCCCGAGCAGTACCTGTGGATTCACCGCCGCTTCAAGGGCCTGTCGCAGGACTACCCCGACTACTACAACCGTCAGGCGCCGCGCGGAGCGTGACCCCACCGCCCCCCGCCAGCTGCGATCTGCTCATCGTCGGTGGCGGTGTCAACGGCACCGGCATCGCGCGCGATGCCGCCGGCCGCGGCCTGTCGGTGGTGCTGTGCGAACAGGACGATCTGGCCGCACACACCTCTTCGGCGAGCACCAAGCTGATCCACGGCGGGCTGCGCTACCTCGAGGAATTCCACTTTCGCCTGGTGCGCAAGGCGCTGCAGGAGCGCGAGGTGCTGCTCGCCGCGGCCCCGCACATCATGCGCCCGCTGCACTTCGTCATGCCGCACGATGCGCACCTGCGCCCGGCGTGGATGATCCGGGCCGGACTGTTGCTGTACGACCACCTTGCACGACGGGCGCGGCTGTCGGCCTCCGCCGCGATCGATCTGCGCAGCCACATTGCCGGCGCGCCGCTGAAGAGCGGCTACCGGCGCGGCTTCGTCTATGCCGATGGCCAGGTGGATGACTCGCGGCTGGTCGTGCTGAACGCGCTCGATGCGCAGACGCGGGGTGCGCACATTCTCACGCGCACGCGCTGCACGCAGCTTACGGCCGAGAACCACAGCTGGCGCGCCACGCTGCGCAGCGCCGACGGTGAGCTGACGCTCACAGCGCGCGCCGCGGTGAATGCCACCGGCCCCTGGGTCAGCAGCTTCGTCGCCGCGGCGACCCCGGTGCAGACCCGCCACCAGGTGCGCCTGGTGAAGGGCAGCCACATCGTCGTGCCGCGCCTGTTCACGCACCGCTTCGCTTACATCTTCCAGAACGAAGACCGGCGCATCGTGTTCGCCATTCCCTACGAGCACGACTTCACGCTGCTCGGCACCACCGATCTCGACTACCACGGCGATCCGGCCAGCGTGCACATCGATGCGGAGGAGATCGTCTACCTGTGTACTCTCGCGAACCGCTACTTCCGTCAGCCGCTCGCGCCCGCGGACGTCGTGTGGAACTGGTCGGGCGTGCGTCCGCTGCTCGCCGATGAACAAAGCAACCCGATGAGCGTCACGCGCGACTACGCGCTTGAACTGGCGGAGCAGCCGGCGCCGCTCCTGTCGGTGTTTGGCGGCAAGATCACGACCTACCGGCGTCTCGCCGAGGATGCGCTGCAGCTGCTCGCAGCTCCGCTGCAGGTGCGCAGCGCCCCCTGGACCGCGCGCGCGACGCTGCCGGGCGGGGACCTGCCGGAGGGCAGTTTCGCGGTGTTCCTGCGCACACTCGAGCGGCGTTATCCCTGGCTGCCACAGCGCCTGCGACTGCGCTGTGCGCACGCCTACGGCACGCGCATCGAGCGGCTGCTGGGCGGCGCCACCGCACTGGCCGCGCTCGGGGAGGAACTCGTGCCGCAGCTGTACGAACGCGAGGTTGAATATCTGCGCGGCGAGGAGTACGCCGTGAGCGCCGAAGACATTCTGTGGCGCCGCTCGAAGCTCGGCCTGCATCTGCGAGGCGCAGATCCCGCCCCGCTCGCGCGCTGGCTCGCGGCCCGCGGCGTGGCGCGGTGAGCGCTACTCGCGCACGGGCGGACTGCGCATAATTGCAGCCGCTGGTCACCGTGCGCCCTTGAGGGGGAGGCTGTTGAGCTCATCGCCGCGAGTGTCTGCGCCTGTGCGCACTTTGGCCCGCTGGATCGTCGTGGCGCTCATGCCGTTATGGCTCGCGGGACTGTTCGGCCGGCAGCTGTGGACGCCGGACGAGCCGCGCGAAGCCGACATCGCCTGGCGCATGAGTCTGCAGTCCGACCGTACGCTGCCGCAGCTCGCCGGCTCACCTTTCCTGGAAAAGCCGCCGCTCACCTACTGGATGTCGGGGGCGGGGATCGCACTGTTCGGTGATTACGCCGCGGCTGCGCGTGCTCCCAACCTGCTGTATGCACTCATCACGGCGCTCAGCGTCGGGGCGCTCGCGCTGTCCATGCTGGGCGAGGTGCCGGCCGCGGTCGTGGCGGCACTGGTGGCCATGAGTGCCCTCACCGCCTGGCGCGTCAGCATCTGGCTCGCGCCCGATGCGGCTCTGCTCGCCGGCTGCGCGCTCGCCCTGCTCGGGGCCTGGCGCGGCTACCGGGCGCCGCGCGGTGCGCGCAAGGCGCTCGGTTACACGCTGATGCATGCGGGCGCTGCGCTCGGCTTCATGGCCAAGAGCGCGCCCGGCTGGCTGGTGCCGGCGCTCGCGCTCGGCGCCCTCATCGTCTGGGAGCGGCGCTGGCAGGAACTCGGGCGCTGGGAGCTGTACGTCGGGTTTGCGCTGCAGGCGCTCGTGATCGGTCCGTGGCTATGGGCCGTATCGCACAGCCCTGAAGGCAGCGCGGCGCTGCGCACTCTGTTCTGGAACAACCTGGTCGGACGCTTCACCCCTATCGCCGCCCCCCAGGGGCTCGACTACACCACTGGCCATCGCAACTTTCCCGGCAAGTACCTGTGGGAGCTGCCGCTGTATCTGCTGCCGTGGACCTGCATCGTGGCCGCCGCGCTGCAGCGCGCCTGGCGCGAGGCGCGGCTGCCGGCACCGCAGGGGACGCCGTGGCGTTACGCGCTGTGTGCGAGCCTGCCGTTCCTGGCGCTGCTGTCGCTCGCGGCGACCGCGCGCGATGTCTACGCCGCACCGGCGCTGCTCGGCTTCGCGTTGCTTGCGGGGCTGTGGGTTGGCGATGCTGGCCGTGCGCCGGCAGCCGCTGCGCCCTGGGCATTGCCGCTGACGCGGGCACTTCTGTGGCTTATCGCGTGGGCGTTCGCCGCCGCATTGGCGCTGCTCGCGGCGGCGGGAGCCGTCTCCGCACGCGCTGGTGCGCTGGCGGCCGCGCTGGTGCTGATCTGGATGTCCGTGAGCGCGCGCTGCGCCGCGCGCGCGCAGCGCAGCGGCGCGCTGGCGCAGAGTTTTCTGTGGTCGTACAGCGGTTACGCCGGGGTGCTCGCCGTGAGTGCCTGCGTGGCGCTGCCGCTGCTCGACCGCTGGCAGGACCTGCCGGGGCTGGCGCAGCGCATCCACGCCGACACGGCGCAACAGGAGCTGGCGCTGCTCGACCCCGACGAGACCACGATCGCCATGCTCGACCGCGGACTCAAGACCCGCTTCACGATCCTGACGAGTGCTTCCGGCCCGCCAGCGCAGATCGTGGCAGGCTGGTTCGCAGGCCATGGGCCGCAGGCGCGCATCCTGGTCCTCCTACCCGGCCACGCCCCGGGCGCGGTGAGTGCGTTGCTCGCGCGCTTCCATCGGATTGACCCCCCGGGCGAGGGTGTCGCGGGGGCACTGGTCGGCGCAGGTGCAGCGGCTTCCGTGGCACGCTACGAGCTACCGCAGGGGCGCCGCTATGCGCTGCTCGGTCCGCCATGAGACCCCGTTTCACCAGCCAGCGAAACACGCATGACTGAACCTGCAACCCACCTGGCGCGCAACCTGCGCAACCGCCACATCCAGCTGATCGCCCTCGGCGGCACCATCGGAGTCGGCTTGTTCCTCGGCTCTGCCAAGGCGATCCACAACGCCGGCCCGGGACTGCTGCTCGCCTATGCGCTCGGCGGGCTCGCCATCTTCTTCATCATGCGTGCGCTCGGGGAACTGCTCACCTACCGCCCGGTGGCAGGCTCGTTCGCGACCTACGCGGAGGAGTTCTGCGGGCCGTTCGCCGGCTTCGTCACCGGCTGGTCGTACTGGTTCATGTGGGTGCTGACCGCGATGGCGGAGCTCACCGCCATCGGCATCTACGTGCGCTACTGGCTGCCGGGAATGCCGCAGTGGCTGCCCCCGCTCGTGGCGCTGGCGGTGCTCTATGGCATCAACCTGCTCGCGGTGCGGGTGTTCGGCGAGCTCGAGTTCTGGTTCGCGCTCATCAAGGTGGCGACCATCGTCGGACTCATCCTCGCAGGGCTCGGCGTCATCTTTTTTCATTTCGGCAGCCTCGGCGCCACGGCGAGCTTCAGCAACCTCTGGTCGCACGGCGGATTTCTGCCCTTCGGCCTCCTCGGCGTGATGCTGACGATGCAGATCGTCATGTTCGCCTACTCCGGGGTTGAGCTGGTCGGCGTGACGGCAGGCGAAGCGCAGGACCCCGCGGTCGCGCTGCCGCGCGCCACCAACGGCATCATCCTGCGCATCCTGATCTTCTATCTCGGCGCGCTCATCGTGATCATGGCGGTGGTGCCGTGGGACGAGCTCAGCCCGAGCGTGAGTCCGTTCGTTTTCGTGTTCGCGAAGCTGGGCGTGCCCGGCGCCGCCAGCCTGATCACCGCGGTGGTCATCACCGCGGCCGCCTCCTCCTGCAACAGCGGACTGTTCAGCACCGGGCGCATGCTCTGGTCACTGGCGCAGCGCGGCCAGGCGCCGCGCGCCTTCGCCAGCCTCAATGCGAGCCAGGTGCCGGCTCCGGGAATCCATGCCTCCGCCGCGGTGATGCTGATCGGCGTGGTGCTGAACTACCTGGTGCCCAAGGAGGCGTTCACCTGGGTCACCAGCATCGCGCTCGTCGGCACGCTCTGGACCTGGGGCATCATCCTGGTCGCGCACCGCAACTACCGGCGCGCGGTCGCCGCCGGGCGGGTCGCCGCGGCGCCCTTCCGCATGCCCGGCGCACCGTTCGCCAACTGGGCGGTGCTCGCCTTCCTGATCGTGGTCAGTGCGCTCTTGGCACTCGATGACGACACCCGCGTCGCGCTCTATGTGGCGCCGGTGTGGTTCGCGCTCTTGTGGGTCGGTTACCGGTTGCGGCGCGAGTCGGGCGCTGCGAGCGCCTGACTCAGGGCGCGCCCGGCAGCGCCGGCAGCAGCAGGTGCATCACCGGCTCGAGGCCGACCACGCCGATCAGGAGCGTGTAGCTCACGATCAGCACCGCCAGCACGCGTACTGAGCAGCGCCACAAGGGCAGAGCGCTGAACTGCCAGATGGCGTAGATCATGTACAGCGCCTCGATGCCGAGCGAGACCCACAGCACCGTGAGCGGGTTTGCCCCCAGAGGGTACGGCACGGCGAGGTCGGCGATCGGCAGACACGCCCACAACAGGCCGGTCGTGCCGAACGCGTACATGGCGAACACGTACACCTCCGCCAGGTTGTAGCGCAGCGGCCGATACAGCAGGCGCCACAGTGTCCCCATCCAGAACACGCTCAAGAGCTTGATCGCGACGATGCCGCCCAGGCCGCCGAGCCAGCCCACCGCCGATTGACGGTTGACCGCTGGCGCCAGCCAGTGCGTGAAGGCCGCCACCACCACCTGTACGAACACGCAGCTGAAGAAGTACTGGAACGGGTCGAGGTAGCCGGCGCGCCGGCCGGCGAGATAGTCCGGCACCAGCCGTCCAGGCTCGCGCAGCATGCGCCAGAAGGTGACGAGAAACGCCTTGTCGAGGCGGAACACGCGCTTCAGCACATCGCTGAAGAAGCTCGTAAGCGTCAGCCGGCCGTCGAGGCGGCGCTGGCCGCAGCCGCTGCAGTACTCGCCGTTGAGTAGCGCGCCGCAGCTGCTGCAATGCTCCACCACCACGCCGGCGCGCCCGATTACATCAGCGGCTCGCCGCCGCCGATCAGTCCGCCGCCGTCCACCACCAGCGACTGGCCGTTGATGTAGTGACCGGCACGCGAGGCGAGCAGCACCGCGACGCCGGCGACGTCGTCCGGCTCACCCAGGCGGCGCAGCGGGTTCATGCGCGCGAACATGGCGGCACGCTGCGGCTCGGCCCACAGCGCCTTGGAGAAGTGGGTGCGGATGATCCCCGGAGCGATGCAGTTGACGCGGATGTTGTGCGGCCCCCACTCGACCGCGAGATTGCGTGCCAGCTGCATGTCGGCCGCCTTGGAAATGCAATAGGCGCCCAGGTGCGCACTGCCGAGGAAGCCGCCCACCGATGAAACGATGATCACCGCGCCGTCGCGCCGCTCGGCCATCGCCGGCAACGTCATGTTGCACAGCCACAGGTTGCTGTGCAGGTTGGTGTGGATCACCTTGTCGAACACCTCGTCGGAGGTCGCAAGCGAGGGGCCGAAGGCAGGGTTGGTGGCGGCATTGCACACCACGATGTCGATGCGGCCGAAGCGGCCGATGCTCGCATCCACCAGTTGCTGCAGCTCCTCCTTGCGGCCGACGTGGCAGGCGTGCGCCCAGGCGCTGCCACCTGCGGCGCTGATCTCACGCGCAACCGCAGCGCAGCTCTCGGCCTTGCGGCTCGAGATCACCACGTGCGCGCCGTGCAGCGCCATCTGCTCGGCAATCGCCCGGCCGATGCCGCGACTCGAGCCGGTGATCAGGGCGACCTTGCCGGTCAGATCGAACATGCTCATGAGACAGCGCTCCTGGATGGGTCGTGAGGCGCATTCTGCCGCGGCGGCTGTCGCGGTGGAACACGCATACCGGGGCGCAGAGATTCTCAGTAAAATCCTACCACCGCGCCCGTAGCTCAGTTGGATAGAGCATCAGGCTTCGAACCTGAGGGTCGGGAGTTCGAATCTCTCCGGGCGCGCTTATTTCGTTGGATTTTCAGCGCTATCGCCGTCAGCGACTAGACTCATGTGAGCAGTATGTGAGCGGCGGCGACTACGCCGTCTTCTCAACTCATCTACCCCAATAGCCCCACAACCGCTCGGCCACGTAGGAAGGCGCGCTTCTCGGCAGCAGAGGCGTAGGTGCGACGTGGGTGCGGCGGCGACCATGGCGGGCAGAAACCGGCATCCACGGCTGCGCGGTGCGTCAGGGCGCACACGGTGCGACTTTCCCGCGGCGAGCGCGCGCGGCGACGCCTGCGTGGGCCGGTACCGGCAGCGCATCGGGGGTGATGTTCTTAGTGAGATGGCTCGAGGTGAGCCAGGCGGGGCGAGTCATTTGGTCCTTTCGGCGAATGCGGCGTTCGGTCGCGCACCGTGTTCTTGAAGTTGCTGCGTAGGCTTCTCCGTCACGGACACAGTTTAAAACTAGACTCCCGGGCAGTTAGTGGCCTTGTCATGAACGTCAGGGGCGGCACACGGCCAAGGCTGTCATGCGGCCGCTCCTCGTTGTA
>DATHMN010000131.1:0-6908 GCA_035487135.1 Steroidobacteraceae bacterium
GAGGGCAAACTCGGCAGCCGCTACGATTCGAACGTCACGAGCTGGGACCCCTTCCCCTTCGCGCCCACACAACGCACGAACGATCCGATTCTTGACAGCATCATCGCGCCCACCACAACCGCCATGGTGGACTTCATCACCCACACCGTGGGTTGGAAATACAGCGGGCGCTACAACGCGCTGAGCTACGAAGTGAACAGGTTGTGGTCAAACGGCGAGGACGCCGATCGGGGTGAAAGCGATCTCGAGCGTGGCTCGGTTCAGGAGCTGCGCAAGGCGGTGGCAATCGATCCGAAGCTCAATGTGCTGATCGTGCACGGCTGGGATGATCTGTCCTGCCCGTTCATGGCATCGGTGCTCATCGTCGATCAGATGCCGCTCATGGGTAACGCGCAGCGCGTGCAGGTCAAGGAGTACCCCGGCGGCCACATGTTCTACAGCCGCACCAGCAGCCAGGCTGCGATGCGCGGCGACGTGATGAAAATGTACGCCGCGCACTGACGCATGCCGCCGCCCGGCTGCACTCAGTCGGGTACGCGGAAAAGTTGCCCATGGGCCGCACGTAAGGCCTCCTTGCGCACCTTGCCCATCGGATTGCGCGGCAGCGCCACGACCAGCAGCACGCGCTTGGGCACCTTGTAGCCTGAGAGGCGCGCGCGCACCGACTCGATGAGCTGCGCTTCTGTGAGCGCCGTGCCCGGCTTGAGTACGACCACCGCCGTGACTGCTTCGCCAAAGTCGGGGTGCGGGACACCGAATACGGCGCTCTCCGCGACGCCGGGCACCGCGTCCAGCTCCGCTTCGACCTCCTTCGGGTACACGTTGTAGCCGCCGCTGATGATGAGGTCCTTGGCGCGCCCGACGATCCACACGTAGCCGTTGTCATCGATGCGCCCGAGGTCGCCGGTCTTGAACCAGCCGTCTGCCGTGAACTCAGCGCGCGTCTTGTCCGCATCGCGCCAATAGCCGGCAAATATGTTGGGACCGCAGACCTCGAGGGTGCCAACGGCGCCGCGGGGCTCCGGCGCACCGCTCTCGCGGTGAGTGACGCGCACCGCGATCCCCTGCAGCGGCGTACCGACCGAACCGGGCACGCGCGGTCCGTCATAGGGGTTCGAGGTATTCATGAGGGTCTCGGTCATGCCGTAGCGCTCGAGGATCACGTGCCCCGTGCGCCGCAAGAACTCCGCATGCGTCGAGGCCGCGAGCGGCGCGGATCCGGAGACAAAAAGGCGCATGCGCGCGGTCGACTCGCGATTCAGGCCCGGTTCCTGCAGAAGCCGGATGTAGTGCGTCGGGACGCCCATGAAGACCGTGACCTGCGGCAGGTAACGCACGACACTCGCGGCGTCGAACTTCGGCAGCAACAGCAATCCTGCGCCAGCGGCCAAGGTGGTGTTGATGGCGACGAACAGTCCGTGTACATGAAAGAGTGGCAGCGCATGCAGCACGACATCATGGGCACCAAAGTGCCACCCCCGCGCAAGTACCGTCGCATTCGAGGCCAGATTGGCACGCGTCAGCATCGCGCCCTTGGGCCGGCCGGTCGTGCCGGAGGTATAGACGATCGCCGCAAGAGCCTGCGCGTCGCCGCTTCGCTCCAGGCTCGGATTGAACGGCCCGGCCAGTGCGTGCTGTGCGAGGGAGCCCTCCCCGTCTGCGCCGAGCGTTTCAACCTGCGCTACCCCGGCGCGCGCGGCCAGGGGGTGCAACGTTGTGTACTCGGCGGGCGGCACCACGGCGATGCGCGGCTGCGCATCACGCAGCACATGATCAAACTCGTTCGGCGTGCCGGCGACGTTACAGGGCACGAACACCGCCCCAAGACGCAGGCAGGCGACGTAGAGCAGGATGGCCTCCACGGATTTCTCGACGCGCACGGCGACGCGGTCACCCGGCTGTACGCCGCAGCCGATGAGGGCAGCGGCGAATTGCGCGGACTGCTCGAGCAAGGCCGCATAGGTGATCTCGCGCCCGCCGGGCGTGCGCAGAAACGGCCGCCGCGGGTGCCGCTGTACGCTCGCGTCAAGCCAGTCGTTGGGATCGGCAAGCACGGCAGCCGCAGGGTCGGTGTTCACCCTCGAATCTTGCCGCATGCACCGGCGCTGCGCAGCATCGTCAGGGCCTCCAGAACCTCCGCAGCCTCAAGGCGCGGCGGCGTAGCCGCCGCGGCCCGTAGGTCGGGCGGGTAAACGCCGGCCGTCGGGCTGAATTTTGCCCGTGGGCGTTCGGACCGTTGACATAAGCACCTGATTCACAAGAGCATCGCGCTGCGACTCCTCAGGGGCCGATTGCGTCTCGCGAAGCGATCAGTTGAACTTGGTCGCCGCTGCCGAGCGCGGCCCGTCGCGCGGGCAACAGGGCCCGAAGCAGGAGATGTGTTGAGAAACGCCGCCAAGGATTCCGCCCAGAGCACGCAGCTCGATGCGTTCCTGCAACGCGAGGCCAACGAGCATCGGGTCGCGTTCGAATCCTTCGTGCAGGGCCTGCGCGAGCCCTTTGCGCAGATGCTGCACGTCTGGCATTCCTCGATCCGTCAGGGCGGAAAGCTGCTGGTATTCGGCAATGGCGGCAGCGCCGGCAACGCCCAACACATCGCGACGGAACTGGCGGTGCGCTACGAGACCGACCGTGCGCCCATCGCGGCTCTCGCGCTCACGGCGGATTCGCTGCTCGTGACGGCGGCGGCCAACGATCTGGGGTTTGAGGCGGTTTTCAGTCGCCAGATCGCCGCACTCGGGTGCCGCGGGGATGTCGCTGTGGGGCTTTCCACCTCCGGACGCAGCCCGAACGTGCTGGCCGCCCTGCGCGAGGCGCGCGGCCGCGGCCTGCACACGACGGGCCTCATCGGCGGCGACGGGGGTGCGATGCGCGAACTGTGCGATGCAGCCATCATCGTGCCTTCGAAAGTCACCGCGCGTATCCAGGAGATGCACCTACTGGTCACGCACCTGCTGTGCAAAGCGCTGGAAGCCAGTCTCGGGCTGACGCAGTGGACCGGGCGATGAACGACGAAGCGCTGCTCGACATCCTGGCGTCGTTTCACCGCGCGCGCGTGCTGGTGTGCGGCGATGTGATGCTGGATCGCTTTGTCTATGGCTCGGTCGAACGCACTTCCCCCGAAGCCCCGGTGCCGGTAATGGCCCTCGAGCGCACGTCGAACATGCCGGGCGGTGCCGCCAACGTCGCGCGCAACGTCGCCGCCCTCGGTAGTCATGCCGTGCTCATCGGGGTCGTCGGCGCGGACCAAGCTGCCGACGAATTGCGTCGCGATTTATCGTTAGTGCCGCTACAAACCCAGCTGATCGTCGATCCCTCACGGCCGACGACCACCAAGACCCGTTACGTGGCCGATCGACAGCAGATTCTGCGCACCGACGTGGAGCTCGCAGCGCCGCTTACGGAGGCGGTCGCGGCGTCGTTGCTGGCGCAGTTCACGGCGGCCCTGCGCGAGGCCGAGATCGTCGTTCTCTCGGACTACGGCAAAGGCGCGCTCAGCGACAGCGTGACCGCCCGCGCGATCGCCGCTGCAAACGCGGCCGGCAAGCGCGTGCTCGTGGATCCGAAGAGTCGTTCCTTCCTGAAATACAAAGGGGCGACCGTGCTCACGCCCAATAAACATGAACTGCAGAGCGCCTGCGGGCACGATTGCTCGAGCGATGAGCAGGTGGAAGCCGCCGCGCGGCAGATCCTCGCGCAGAGCATCTGCAGCATTGTCGTCGCCACCCGCGGCAAGGAGGGCATGTCGATCGTGCAGCCCGGCGCCAGCGCCTTGCACATACGCACCGTGGCGAGCGAGGTTTACGATGTCACCGGCGCCGGCGACACCGCCGTCGCCGCGATGGCGGTCGGCCTGGCCGGCGGCGCAGACATCAGCAACGTGGCGCGGCTGGCGAATATCGCCGCCGGCATCGTGGTCGGTAAATACGGAACGGCGACGGCCAGTCCGGATGAGATCCTCGCGCGACTGCGCAGCGAGGAGGACTCCGGCACCTCCGAGAGCAGCTTCACGCTGGAGCGCACCCAGCTGCTCGTGGCGCGCTGGCGCAGGCTCGGCGCGCGCGTGGCCTTTACCAACGGCTGCTTCGACATGCTGCATCCCGGTCACGTCTCCTTACTCAACCAGGCCAAGCGCGCCGCCGATCGTCTGGTCGTCGGCCTGAACTCGGACAAGTCGGTGCGCCGGCTCAAGGGAGCTGGCCGACCGGTGCAGAATGCGGGTGCCCGCGCCATGGTCCTGAGTTCGCTCAAGGCGGTCGACGCGGTCGTCATTTTCGACGAGGACACCCCGCTCGGGCTGATCACGGCGCTGGAACCGGACGTGCTGGTGAAGGGTGCCGACTACACGATGGAGACAGTCGTGGGTGCGGACCTGGTTCTCAAGCGCGGCGGCAAGATCGTGCTGGCCGAGCTCGTACCGGCGCACAGCACGACAGAGACCATCCGCCGCATTACGGCGAGCGCAAAAGCGTGATCGTGGCGGCCAGCGCGCGCGCCATCATTCTGGATCGCGACGGCACCATCGTGGTGGACGGTGACTATCTGGATGAGCCGGCGCGGCTGCAGTTCCTGCCGGGAGCGGCCGAAGGTCTGCGACGGCTGCACGAGCGCGGCCATCCGCTCATCGTGGTGAGTAACCAGTCCGGTGTCGGCCGGGGGCTCTTCTCGCTCGCGCGTCTGCAGGAGATCAACCAGCGCTTCCTGCAGATGGTTGAAGAGGCGGGCGCGAAAATCGACGGGCTGTACTTCTGCCCGCATCGGCCCGAAGACAACTGCGCCTGCCGCAAGCCCGGCACCCAGCTGGTGCTTGATGCGGCCGCGGCGCTGGGTTTTGTGCCGGCGCACTCGGTGGTCATTGGCGACAAGGGCAGCGACGTTGAACTCGGGCGGCGTCTGCAGGCGCTCACGATGCTGGTGTCCGCAACCGGCCGCGCCAGCGACGGCCAAGGGCCAGCACCGGATTACGTCGTGCACGACCTGCGCGAGGCGGCCGCGATCATCGAGAAACTCGGGCGCAGCGCGGCACCTTCGGGGCGCGACACGGCGCAGGCGTAGCCCGGCATGTACGTGGTAACCGGCGGTGCCGGCTTCATTGGCTCAAACCTGGTGGCGCAGCTCGCGCAGCGCGGCGATGAGGTCGTGGTGGTCGATTGGCTGCGCGCCGATGATCGCTGGCGCAACCTGGCAAAGCACGAGATCGTCGATGTCATCGCACCCGAAGCGCTGTCCGCATGGTTGGAGCGCAATGCCCAGGCGGTCACCGCGATCGTGCATATGGGCGCCAACAGCTCAACAACCGAGACCGACGTAGAGCTGGTGTTCCGCCAGAATGCGCGCGCCACGCTCGATCTTCTGCAGTGGTGCACGCGCTCAGGCAAGCGCTTCATCTACGCATCCTCGGCGGCCACCTACGGGGATGGCAGCGCCGGCTTCGATGATGATCCGGGTCCCGAAGCGCTCGCCAGGCTGCGGCCGCTGAATGCGTATGGCTGGAGCAAACACTTCGTCGATCGACGCATCGCGCGCCTGGCGCAGCAAGGCAGTGGGCTGCCGGTGCAGTGCACCGGACTTAAGTTCTTCAACGTCTACGGTCCCAACGAGTACCACAAGGGCGCCATGCAAAGCGTCATCGCCCGCAATTTCGCGGCCGTGCGACGCGGCGAACCCCTGCGCCTGTTCCGCAGTCACCGCAGCGACTACGCCGACGGCGGCCAGTTGCGCGATTTCATCTATGTCAGGGATTGTGTCGATGTGATCCTGTGGCTGCTGGACAATCCCCACGTCAGCGGGCTGTTCAACGTCGGCTCCGGAGCTGCGCGCAGCTGGCTGGACCTGGCGCACGCGTTGTTTAGCGCGAGCGAACAGCCGCCGCTCATCGAGTTCATCGACATGCCCGCGCAGCTGCTGGACAAGTATCAGTACTTCACGCAGGCGCGCGTCACGCGCCTGCGCCAGGCGGGCTACCGCCAAGCCTTCACGACACTCGAAGCCGGGACCGAGGATTACGTGCGCAACTACCTGCTGCGCACTGATCGGTACCGCTAGCGTGCGCGCAGCGGCGGCCGGCTAAGCCAACGCGCATTGCTGCGCCGGTGCGACCGGCGAGCGCAGGCTGGTCAGCATCGATTGCCAGCCGTCGAACACCTCATCGACGGCAATCTGGTCCACACGCGTCGCGCGCGGCGGCCCGCCGACCGCGACCACGGGCGAGCCTGTCGGACTGCGCGGCAGCCAGCGCCGTGGCGCCTCGGCGCCGTACATGACCACCAGAGGCAGCCCCATGGCAGCGGCGGCATGCGCAGGCCCGGTATCAATCGAGATCATGCTGTGCGCACAGGCGCACAGGGCGAGCAGGCGCCGCAGCGGCAACTCCGCCACCACCAGCTGCGCCAGTGTCGCGGCCCGCTGGATCTCCTCTAGCATTGGGCCTTCCTGCGGCGCGCCGCAAAGCACGATCACAGCCTCCGGCATGGCGGCGTGGACCTTTTGCACCAGGGCGACCCAATTGGCCAGCGGCCACGCCTTGTCATCCCCGCGCTGCCGCCACTCATCGCGGCGCTTGCTCATCGTACGAAAGTTGCCCGGCTGGATCAGAACGAGCGTGCGCCCCGCCCATCCCTGCGCCTGCAACCACGCATCAAGTTCCGCCCGCTCCGAATCCAGCACGCGCAGGCGCGGTGCTGGCTTGCATTGCATCACCGGCAACGGATACTCCGCGGCGCTGAGCGCCGCTGGTGTGCGCTGGCCAAAACGCAGCAAACGCTCGACCCACTGCTCCTCCTCGTCGCGCGGATCTTGGCTGATGAATACGCAACGCCCCGGATCGACCCCGCTCACCGCCAGCAGCCGACGTATGCGCCGCAGCTGACGGGGCTGATGTTCACATACGTAAATGGGACTCGGATCAC
>DATHMN010000132.1:0-9961 GCA_035487135.1 Steroidobacteraceae bacterium
CGCGGCCGAGATCGGCGCTGAGCGCTGCAGCCTCAAACGGCGGGGTGAACACGGCGGCGATATTGCCGGCGCGGTTGAGCAGGAACACCACCGCCGAGTGATCCATGGTGTAGTCGCCGCCGGGCAGCTCCACGCGGCTCACCGCGACGCTGAAATTGGCCGCCAGTGCCGTGATGGCCTTGGGCTCGCCCGTCAGCCCGCGAAACTCGGGATCGAAGGCGTGCACGTAGGGCGCGAGCTTGTCGGGCGTGTCGCGCTGCGGATCGATGCTGACGAACACGACGCGCAGCCCGGGGAGCGCGGCGCGCTTGCGGACCTGCGCGAGCGTCAGCAGCGTGGTCGGACAGACGTCCGGGCAGTGGGTGAAGCCGAAGAACACCAACGTCGGCGCGCCGGCCAGATCGGCGCGCGTGAACGGCCGGCCGGCGCTGTCGGTGAGGGTGAAGTCTCGGACCTGCTTGGCCTGCGGCAGCCAGGTGCCGCTTGCCAGCCGCGGGCTTCCCCTGTCAAGTTGCTGCGCCAGCCAGAAGCCGGCCACAGCCGCGCACAAGGCGGCAGCGATCAGGAGCCAGCGGGCGCGAGGCGAGTTCATGCGGGAATTATTTCACACGCGCGCCGGACGTGCGCCGCGGCGCCGCACCTTGAGCGTGCGCACGCTGATCGTGCGCGGTGCCGCACGGCTGCGGCGCGCACGCGTGTTTTTCGGCCACGGCACCGATAACGCGCGCGATGAGGCGGCGGCGCTCGTGTGGCACGCCCTGCGGCTGCCGCGCAGCGGCTCAGCCGCGCTCTACCGGCGTCGCATTGGATCTGCCGGCCAACAACGCGTGGCGGCGCTGTTCGCGCGGCGCATCCGCGAGCGCATTCCGGCCGCCTATCTCACCGGCAGCAGCTGGTTCGCCGGCCTGCCGTTCAACGTCGATGCGCGCGTGCTGGTGCCGCGCTCGCCGCTCGCCGAGCTGATCGAGCGCGGCTTCGCGCCGTGGATCGCACCGGCGCGCATCCGCGCGCTGCTCGATGTCGGCACTGGTTCCGGCTGCATCGCCATCGCCTGCGCGCGCTATCTGCCGCATGCGCGCGTCGATGCGGTCGACCTCTCGGCGGACGCCCTCGCGGTGGCACGCAGCAACGTGCGCCGCCACCGCCTGGCCCGGCGCGTACGACTGCTCAAATCCGACCATTTCCGCGCCCTGGGGCGCAGGCGCTACGATATTATCGTCGCCAATCCGCCCTACGTGGGCGCGCGAGAAATGCGCGGGTTGCCGCCGGAATACCGGCACGAGCCGCGCATGGCGCTCGCCGCCGGGGCAGAGGGACTCGATTCGGTGCGCGCGCTGTTGCGTGGGGCGGCCGAGCATTTACGGCCGCGAGGTCTGCTCATCGTCGAAGTCGGAAACACCGAGCGCGCGGTACGCCGCGCCTGGCCGCAGCTGCCGTTCGTGTGGCTCGAGTTCGCCCGTGGCGGCGGCGGGGTGTTCCTCCTGACGCGCGAGCAGCTGCACGCCTATCGGCGCGCGCGCGCCTGACGGCACTGCTATGTCCGGCAACACCATCGGCAAGCTGTTTACGGTGACCACCTTCGGCGAGAGCCACGGGCCGGCCATGGGCTGCATCGTCGACGGCTGTCCCCCCGGCCTGCCGCTCAGCGAGGCGGATGTGCAGCAGGACGTCGACCGGCGGCGCAGCGGCACCTCGCACTTCGTGAGCCAGCGCCGCGAGGCTGACCAGGTGCGCATTCTTTCCGGGCTGTTCGAGGGTCACACCACCGGCACCCCGATCGGGATCCTCATCGACAACACCGACGCGCGCTCGCGCGACTACGAGCAGCTGCGCGAGCGCTTCCGCCCGGGACACGCGGATTACACCTATCAGCAGAAGTACGGCGTGCGCGACCACCGCGGCGGCGGCCGCTCGTCGGCGCGTGAGACCGTCATGCGCACCGCCGCTGGTGCGATCGCGCGCCGCTACCTGGCGCTGCAGCTCGGCGTGAAGATCTATGGCTATCTGAGCCAGGTCGGGACGCTGGTGTTGGACGCGGTGGATCCCGCCTTTGCTTATCAGAACCCATTCTTCTGCGCCGACCCGGCGCGCATCAGCGAGATCGAGCAGCTGATCTGGCAGGTGCGCGGCGCCGGAGATTCGATCGGCGCGCGCGTGACGGTCATCGCCAGCGGCGTGCCTCCTGGGCTTGGCGAGCCGGTGTTCGACCGCCTGGATGCCGACATCGCCCACGCGCTGATGAGTATTAACGCGGTCAAGGCGGTGGAGCTCGGTGCGGGCGTGCGCGC
This sequence comes from Steroidobacteraceae bacterium, assembly GCA_035487135.1. GTDB lineage: Bacteria > Pseudomonadota > Gammaproteobacteria > Steroidobacterales > Steroidobacteraceae > 13-2-20CM-66-19. The sequence continues at coordinate 2,289 of DATHMN010000132.1, forward strand.
CGCCGCGCAGCGCGGCAGCGAGCACCGCGATGAGCTGACACCGCGAGGCTTCCGCAGCAACAACGCCGGCGGCATCCTCGGCGGCATCTCCTCGGGCCAGGACGTGATCGCGCACCTGACGCTCAAACCCACCTCCAGCATCCAGGTGCCGGGGGCCAGCATCGATCGCGCCGGCAATGCGGTGCAAATCGTCACCACCGGTCGCCACGATCCGTGCGTCGGCCTGCGCGCGACCCCGATCGCCGAGGCGATGCTCGCGATCGTGCTGATGGACCACTACCTGCGCCACCGGGCGCAGAACGCCGACGTGAAATCCGCGACGCCGGACATCACTCGGATGCAGGACTAGAGCGGGCAGTATATGGAGCGCGAATACACCGTCGCCGTCATCGGCGCCACCGGGCTGGTCGGCGAGACCATCATTAGCGTGCTCGAGGAGCGCGCCTTCCCGGTGGCGACGCTGCACGCTCTGGCCAGCGAGCGCTCGCTCGGCCGCAACGTCAGCTTCCGCGGCAAAAGTTACCCGGTGAAGGAGCTCGGCAAGTTCGACTTCAGCGGCTGTGACTTCGCACTGTTCTCCGCCGGCGCGGCGATCTCGCGCGAGCACGCCCCGCGCGCGGTGGCCGCCGGGGCCATCGTGATCGACAACACTTCCGAGTTCCGTTACCGCGAGGATGTGCCACTGGTGGTGCCCGAGGTCAATCCCGCAGCGCTCGCCGGCTTCGGCCGCAGTGGCCTCATCGCCAATCCCAACTGCTCGACCATTCAGCTGGTGATGGTGCTCAAACCGCTGCACGACGCGGCGACGCTGCAACGCGTCGACGTCGCCACCTACCAGTCGGTCTCGGGGGCCGGGCGCGAGGCGATCGAGGAACTGGCGCGCCAGTCGATCGCCTCGCTCAGCGGCAAGGGACCACCGGAGACGCACGGCGGAATGAAGCCGATTGCCTTCAACTGCGTGCCGCACATCGATGTGTTCCAGGACAACGGCTATACGCGCGAGGAGATGAAGATCGTGTGGGAGAGCCGCAAGATCCTCGGACTGCCGGCGCTGCGAGTGAATGCCACAGCAGTGCGGGTTCCGGTGTTTTATGGGCACTCGGAGGTGGTGCACGTGGACACCGAACACCCCCTGAGCGCCGAGCGGGCGCGCGAACTACTGAGAAATGCGGCGGGAATCACGGTCTTGGACGAGCACCGCCCGGGCGGGTACCCCACGGCGGCTACTGAGGCAGCGAACCGCGACACAGTTTATGTCGGCAGAATCCGTGAAGATCTCGCCCCGGATAGGGGACTTAACTTATGGATTGTCGCCGACAACGTACGCAAGGGTGCCGCCACCAATTCCGTGCAGATCGCGGAGGCTTTGGTCCGGCGGCCTATTTAAGTTATATTGCCGGCAGTTCGCAGGGGGGTCGCAGGATATGACCCATCCTTTTGTTTTTAATAGAGATTTAACCCACCTAGTGTCTATTGGGGTGCCCTGATGATCGTCAAACGCTCAAGCCGGGCGCTGGCGTTGCTGCTGTCATTGCCGTCAGCAGCCTTTGCCCTGGGTCTCGGGGACATCCGTCTCCTCTCGCCGCTGAACGCGCCGCTCGATGCGGAGATCGACCTGGTTGACGCGGCCCCCGATGAACTCGCCACGCTGCAAGCGCAAATCGCGCCGCGCGACACCTTCGCCCAGAACGGACTCGAATATCCCGCTTATATCTCCGGCATCCAGGTGCGCACCGTGCGCCAGGCAGACGGCCGGCAGATCATCAAGCTGAAGTCCGTCGATCCGATTTCCGAACCGTTCGTCACGCTGCTGCTCGAGGTGAAGTGGTCGCACGGCGACCTGGTGCGCGAGTACACGATGCTGCTCGATCCGCCGGTCTACACCCCGGGTCAGTCGCAAGTGGCGAGCGCGCCGGTGAGCGCACCGGCGAGTGGTAGTGGTACGCGTGAGGGCGCGATTGACCGCAGCGCCGCCGCCGCACCGGCGGCGGCCGCGGCTGCCCCGGCCCCGAGTGCTGCCACCACGGCCGCGGCGCCCGCGGCAGAAGCATCGGTCGCACCTGCAGCGCCGCCGCTGCCCGAGCCTGCGCCGCTGCCGACGCCGAAGAAAGGCAAACATGCGGCTGCGGCGGCCGCCGCCGCGCCCGCTTCCGCGCCCGCTGAGACCAGCGCCAGCAGCGGCAGCGACAGCGCCGGTTCGAGCCACGTCGTGCAGCAGGGCGAGACTCTGTCGGGCATCGCCTCCGGTGTCGCCGGCGAGAATCCCAACTCCGCGCACACGCGCAGCTGGATGCTCGCCATCTATCAGGCGAACCCGCGCGCGTTTACCCAGAACATGAACCTGCTGCGCTCGGGCGCGGTGCTGCGCATCCCTGATGCAGCCACCGCGGCCGCGGTCTCTCCCAGCGATGCCTCCGCCGAGATTCGCCGCCAGTACGCCGCTTGGCGCGGTGGCGAGAATGCCGGCGAGGCGAGTGCGAGCACCGCTCAACCCGGCCGGCTGAAACTCGTGACGCCGAACGAAGGCGCCGCGGCGGGCGGCACGACCGCGTCCGCCTCGAGCGGCGAGGTGAGTGCGCTCAAGAATCAGGTGAATGACCTGCAGAGCCAGCTTGCTGAGAGCAAGCGCCTGCTCGATCTGAAGAACGCCGACCTCGCGCGCCTGCAGCAGCAGCTCGCGGCCAAGCAGGGTACCCAGGCGACGCCGCCCGTGGCGGCCGCTGCGCCGCCGCCGGCCGCACCGCTCAGTGCGCCTTCGCCGAAGGCCGAAACGCCCGCCCCCGCACCGCCGGTGGCGAGCACCGCCCCGGAGGAAAAACCGGCACCCGCACCCGAGACCAGCGCGCCGCCGCCGGCGGCAACCCCGCCGCTGGCCGCACCGCCGCCTGCGCCGAAGCCGGTGCACAAAGTTGCCGCGCCGCCGGCGCCCGCAGGCGGGGGCCTGTTCGAGACGCTCGCCGGTTACTGGTGGGTACTGCTGGTGCTCGCGCTTGGACTGGTCGCCTGGATCGCTTCGCGCCTGGTGCGCGCCCGCCGCGCGACGCAGCTCGATGATTCTCTCGGACGCCTGGCCGTGGCCGGTGCCGAAGACGACAGCGGCTCGGGCATCACCGCGCGCAACTTCGACCGCCATGACGATGAGGACATGCCGCGCGTGCGCGCGACGCCGCAGGCGGCGGCACCCGAAGCCGCCTTCGTGGTGGAGGAGTCGCGCACCGGAACCCACGAGCGCCCGCGCCTGGTGACCGCCCCGGTGCCCGCGACGCCGACGCCGCGGCACGCTAGCGATGAGACGATCAGCAGCGAGACGGCCATCAATCTCGATCAGGGCGATCCGCTGGCAGAGGCCGACTTCCACATGGCGTACGGTCTGTACGATCAGGCCGCCGATCTCATCCGCATCGCCATCAGCCGCGAGCCCGGCCGCCGCGACCTCAAACTGAAGCTCCTCGAAGTGTTCTTCGTCTGGGGCAACAAAGAGCAGTTCCTGCAGACCGCGCGCGAGCTGGCCGAGACCCGCGCCGACGCAGCCCCGGGTGAATGGGAAAAGATTCTCATCATGGGCAAGCAGCTGGCGCCCGAGGATCCGTTGTTCTCCGGCGGTGGAGCGGTGACCGGCGCCGCAGCGGGCGGTGTGGACCTCGATCTCGAGGGCGGCCAGAGCCGCGTCGATTTCGACCTGCTGGGCGACCCGGTCGCGGCCGACGGCGGACAGGGCGTCGATCTGGATATCGGTGCCGCCGTGGGCGAGCAGAGCGAGTCGACCACCAACGTCACGGATCGCAACGCGGCGCTGCTGGAGAACAGTTTCACGGGAGCCAATACCGGCACGACGCGCCAGATGACCGCGCGGGTGCGCTCGAGTGGCGCCACGGGCGAGATGGAAGGCCCCACGGTCGAGCAACCGGCAATCAATCCCCCCAACAACCCGACGCTGCGCCAGAAGGTCGAGACAGCGATGCGCCAGGGCGGCGGCGATCAGACATCCGAGCTGGCCATCGACGATCTGGGCCTGGACATCGGCTCGGTGGATACGGTCGACCAGCCGGGCATCGCCGCGGCCGCGAGCTCCACGCCCGACTCGCCGACCCTGGTGGCGGGCCTCGATGAGCCGTCGCGCAAAGTGATGGAAGATGCGCACAAGCGCGCGGTCAAGGACGAGACCGGCGCCTGGTCGTTCGACCAGAGCGAACTCGAGCAGGCGCTCACTCAGACAAGCCTCGCTGCGCTCCCCGACGCCTCGCCGACCGCGCGCCTCGCGGCGCTCAAGGGTCGCGCGCTCGACGTCGACGTAGGCGATGCGACCGGCACGCACTCGATGACGGCGACCGACGTCGACCTCGATGTGGGCGCCGCGACCGGCACGCACGCAACCAACGGCGTCGGCCTCGATCTCGATGTCGGCACCGCGACCGTGCCTGACACTGCCTTCGCCGCCACTCAGAAGCTGTCCTCCGAGGATCTGGCGCTGCCGGATCTGGAGCCGGTGACCATGAGCGAGGTCGGCACCAAGCTCGATCTCGCCCGTGCCTACATGGACATGGGGGATCCGGATGGCGCGCGCAATATCCTCGAGGAAGTGCTCACCGAGGGTTCGGCCGCGCAGAAGCAGGAAGCCCAGCGACTGATGGAATCGCTGCCCGGCTGACAGCGCCGCTCGACTGCGCCCGAGCCGCAAGGCCTTCGCAGGCATGGTCCGGATTGCCGTGGGCATCGAGTATGACGGCAGCTCCTATGCCGGCTGGCAGTCGCAGGCAGGCCCGCGCACCGTCCAGCAGGTGAGCGAAGCGGCGCTCAGCCAGATCGCCGCAGCCCCGGTGCATCTCGTGTGCGCCGGCCGTACCGACGCCGGCGTACACGCTCTCGGACAGGTCGCGCACTTCGATACCGCGGCGCTGCGCAGCCGCCGCGCCTGGGTGCTGGGCGCCAATACCGAGCTGCCGCGCGATGTGAGTCTCGCCTGGGCCGTCCCGGTGCCGCGGCATTTCCATGCGCGCTACAGTGCCGAGGCGCGGACCTACCGTTACCTGATACTGAACCGCCTGGCGCGCTCTGCACTGGTCTCAGGCCGTGCCTGCTGGATCCATCGGCCCCTGGACCAGGAGCGCATGGCCCAAGGCGCCGCGCAGCTGCTCGGGCAGCACGACTTCAGCGCGTTTCGGGCCGCCGAATGTCAGGCCAAATCGCCGGTGCGACGCATGGAGCGCATCAGCGTGGAGCGGCACGGCGAGTGGGTCACCATCGAGGCCACCGCCAACGCCTTCCTGCACCACATGATGCGCAACATCGCCGGTCTGCTCATGGCGATCGGCCGCGGCGATGCGCCCCCGGAGCGGGCCGCCGAGGTGCTGGCCGGGCGCGACCGCACGCGCAATGCCGCCACCGCCCCGGCAGTCGGCCTATATCTGTTGCGGGTGCGTTACCCTGCCGCCTTCGGCTTACCCGTCGCCCCGGCGGCCGGGGTGCCCTGAGCGCGATCGGCTATGATTCGGGCCTCCACCCACAGGCCCCCGATACGCCACGATGTCCTGGTTCGAGAAGATCATGCCCTCGCGCATCAAGACCGAGCGCCGCACGCGCTCGGTCCCTGAGGGGCTGTGGATCAAGTGTCCGGCGTGCGATGCGGTGCTGTACCGGGCCGAACTCGAGCGCAATCTCTACGTCTGCCCGAAGTGCAGCCACCACATGCGCATGGGTGCGCGCGAGCGCCTCGAGCGTTTCCTCGACCCCGGCTCGGGGCAGGAGATTGGCGCCGGCATCGCGCCGGAGGATCCGCTCAAGTTCCGCGACAGCAAACGCTATCGCGACCGCCTGCTGCAGGCACAGAAGGCGACCGGCGAGAGTGATGCGTTGATCGTGCTCGCCGGCACGCTGCACGCGCTGCCGGTCGTGGCCTGCGCGTTCGAATTCCAGTTCCTCGGCGGCTCGATGGGTTCGGTGGTCGGCGAGCGCTTCAAGCGCGCCGTCGACTACTGCATCCAGGAGCGGCGCCCGCTGGTGTGCTTCACCGCCAGTGGCGGCGCGCGCATGCAGGAGGCGCTCTATTCACTGCTGCAGATGGCCAAGACCGCGGCGGCGCTGTCGCGACTGGCGCAGGCGCACCTGCCGTTTGTGTCAGTACTCACCGATCCCACCACCGGCGGGGTCAGCGCGAGCCTGGCGCTGCTCGGCGATCTGAATCTCGCCGAGCCACGCGCACTGATCGGCTTCGCCGGGCCGCGCGTCATCCAGCAGACCGTGCGCGAGACGCTGCCGGAAGGCTTCCAGCGCAGCGAGTTCCTGCTCGACCACGGCGCCATCGACATGATCGTCGACCGGCGCGATATGCGCGACCGCATCGCCGGGCTCCTGCGCCTGCTGCAGAAGTTGCCGGCTGCGGCTGCCTGACGCGCGCGGCGCGCTCGCTCGTGGCGCCGCGCACCCTGGCCGAGTGGCTGGCGCTGCATGAGGCGGTACATCCGAAAAGCATCGATCTCGGGCTAGTGCGCGTGCGCCGCGTGGCCGAGACGCTCGGGGTCGCGGTCGCGGAATTTCCCGTCATCACGGTCGCTGGTACCAACGGCAAGGGCTCGGTCGTCGCCCACCTGGAAGCGCTGCTCGGTGCGCAGGGCGCCGTCACCGGGCTGTTTACCTCGCCGCACTTCCTGCGCTACAACGAGCGCATCCGCATCGGTGGCCGTGAAGTCGACGATGCGGCGCTGACCGGCGCGTTCGAGCGCATCGAACAGGCGCGCGGCGCGACCACGCTGACCTTCTTCGAATACAACACGCTGGCGGCGCTGCTGCTGTTCCGCGACCGCCCGGTCGATGTCGGGCTGCTGGAGGTGGGCCTCGGTGGCCGGCTCGACGCCACCAACCTCATCGATGCAGACGTCGCCGTGCTGGCCTCGGTGGGCTTCGATCACCGCGACTGGCTGGGTGACACGCTCGAAGCGATCGGCAGCGAGAAGGCCGGGATCTTCCGCCCCGGGCGCGCGGCGGTGCTCGGTACGCCGCAGATGCCGGCGAGCGTGTGGCTGCGGGCGCAGGCGCTCGCGGCGCGGCTGGTCATCGCCGAACGCGATTTCAGCTGGCAGCTGGGGGAGGGCAGCTGGGACTACCGCGGTCTGCACACCCAGCTCACGCAGCTGCCGCCCTCAGCGCTCGCCGGTGCCATCCAATACCGCAACGCCGCTACCGCCTTCGCGGCGGCCGAGGCGCTGCTCGCGGATCCTGCGGCACGCACGGCCGTGCAGCGCCTGGCACAGCGTCTCGGCCGGTTCGATGCGCGCAGCGCTGCGCAGGCACTGCGCTCGGTGCAGCTTGCCGGACGCTTCCAGGTGCTGCCGGGCGCGGTGGAATGGATTCTCGATATCGCGCACAACGCGCCTGCCGCTGCGGTGCTCGCCGCACAGCTGCGCGCGCGTCCGCCGCCGCGCGCAGGCGGCCGCACCTTGGCGGTGATCGGTGTGCTCACTGACAAGGACGCGGCGGCGATCGCCGCGGCGCTTGACGGCCTGATCGATCACTGGATCGTGTGCGCGCTGCCCGGTGCGCGCGGCAGCGATGCTGCGGGCACCGCGAGGCGTCTGCAGCTACCGCCCGGCAGCGCAGTCACGCTCGCGGACTCGGTGGTCGCCGGCTGCGAGCGTGCGCGCGCTGCTGCGCTGCCCGGTGATCGTGTCGTCGTCTTT
>DATHMN010000133.1:0-5671 GCA_035487135.1 Steroidobacteraceae bacterium
ATTGGTGGAAAGGGAGGGACTCGAACCCTCGACCCCGGCATTATGAGCGCCGTCTGTCGAGGCCAAGTATCTGATTTTTCAACTTCTGGGCAGACGGCCGTTGCAGCTAAGTGCCTGAAAGTGCATCGACGTGCAGGAGAGAATCCCGCAGATCTCCCGCGCGCGAGAATGTATTGTTGCGAGCAAACTAGCAGACTTTGCGCGCCCCTGCTTCCGCTGCTGGAATGTTGGTTAGTCATGCGACGGGTGGTTTTCGGCCTTTGTCACTATAGATGACCATGGCGTTTTCGAAGCATAAAGATACGTCTCCAGTTGTCTGGTCCACGAACCACAAGAACTCATAGGAAATGCCGCCCGGGAGTCCTGGTGTTGTCATTTTCTCTGCGGCAGCCTAGACGACGACCTTCATCTCGGCGACTGTCTTGCCGTCCTTCTTCGCGGTCTTCTGCCCCGGGCTTGGCTTTTGGGGATCAGGCCTCCATGTCCCGTCGAATATGCTTTGTGCTACACAAAGCGGCGAGAGAATCATCACCCCCGCGAAAGCCGATGCGCTGAGTGTTCTCATGACATTTTCCCTATCAGACCTAACAGTCTGGCATCGTTAATCGGGGAACTCACCGCCGCCGGCGGAGTCGCGGCGCCAGACTCTGGCGCAGATGCCTCGGAATTCCAGATATCGACCGCGCACTTCCAGGAGCCGTCCGGCTCCTTTCTCCATACCGCCACGGCCTTGTTGTGCTCGACGACCGGCTTGCCCTCCGGCGAGGTCATGCGGATCGTGTCGGTGCCTACGGCGTAGGCGAGATCGCCCGACCTGGCCACCCACACGTGGTCCGTGACCCAGGTGATCGAGAAGTCGGGGATCGCGAAGGCCCCGGCGACGTAGCGCCGAAGCGCCTCCTTCCCCACCACCGCGGGCCCGCCTGGCGGCAGCATGTAGACATCGTCCGACCAGTAGGAAACGGTCTTCTCGAGGTCGTGGGACTGCGCCACCGCGAGCCAGCGCGCATCGGTGGCGCGGATCGCGGCCTCTTCCCTAACTGGATCGGCGGCCGGTGTCGCCATACCTCTGCAGCCCGCGAGGACCGCGAACGGCAGGAGAATCGCAGACAGATAGCGCTTGCTCATGACAGCTCCTTGAGTTGCTTCAGCCAGGCCGCCGACAAGAGCGGCCGGGCCGGCGAGCTGCTGACTACTGCTTGACGTAGACGCCGGTCGTCTTCTCGTCTTCCTTGCCCGCATTCCAATTGACATCGGTGAACGAACGTCCGTCCGCTGCCAGGGTCTGCTCCCCAGTGTTGTCGGTCTTGCCGCCGATCTTCATCACATACCGCATCTTGGTCGGCGTGAGCGCCTTGAACGAGATGGTGGCGTCCGGGGGTACCGTGGGACCGGTGAGCGGAATGTCGCTGCCGTCAGTGCGACCTTCGACGTTCACCTTCATGTCCGGAACGTTGTAATGCACCATACCCGCGGCAGGTACGCTGATCACGAATTCCTGCGGGCCGCCGCCGCCCTTGACCTTGGAGGCGCGCCAGGTTCCGACGAGTCCGTCGCTGCCCGAGACCCGCGTAAAGACGTCTTCCTCATGGAAGGTGCTGCCGTCGGGTCGCGTGCCGGTCCACGTCTCGGTCAACGTCTTGCCGTCCGCGGACAGCGTCCGGTGACCCTTGCTGAGCACCTTGCCATCGAGCTTGTAGACGGTGTCCCAGGTATCTTTGGCGGGCGCGGTCCAGACCACCGTGCGGTTCGACCACGCCTTGCGCTCCTTGCCGTCGACGGCGAAGTCGAACTCCGCCGTGCTGCCGTCGGAGAAGTGCAGCATGTCGCCTGCGCCCTGTGAGAAGGTCATGGTTTGGCCGGTGAACTGACTCTTTGCCTCGTCGAGCTTCCACGTACCGTTCCAAGGGCTGTCGGACGCGGACGCCGCGCCTGCGGACAGTGCCAGCAGTGAGCACGTAAGCAATGCAATCTTCATGGTGTGTCTCCCAGTGTGTTGTGGTTTGCGCGTCCTTGGTGGCCTGGTGCGCGCTTCAGGGTGGTAACTCGGCAGGCCCCGGCAAGATCACCAGAAAGCTGCCGCTCCAGAACTTGTCGTACGCCTCGCTCTGCACGTAATGACTGAGGGAAGCCGCGTAGTGCGCCTCCCCGGGGCGCATCTCGATGGTCACGAGGCCCCCGCTCGCGGCGCGGATGACTCCCGCGTGAACCCCGGCGGCGCAAATCGATGAGCCGTCGGTGTACGGGCCGCTGCCGATGACCTGGCCACTAGCGGCCTTGCCCGTGGGGCATCGGAAGCTGAAGCGCTCGCCGTTGAGGCCCCGCAGGTTCAGATCTAAAGGACTTGTGCGCCAGTCGACCTCGTGCACCGCGGGGGCGGGCGCGAGCGTCGCCGCAGCCAGCGGCACGACGCACACCAGGGCGGCGAGCGCGATGCCGGGCAGCCGCAGGAGCGTGTGCCAGGCCTCACGCCTCATCTGCGCCCCCAATGCCTGCGCAGCGCAGGGCTCCATACATGCCGTGTCATGGGCGGTACAGTGGCCTTTTGCGGGCACCGGGTCGTTGCCGTTCAGCTGGCAGTTTTCTGGCAAACTTGTTCCTGCCGGACGAATTGGCCTAAGACCATGTCTGCCCCACAAAACCCGGTCTACCGATTCGGCAGTTTCGAGCTTGAGCCTGCCGAACGGCGGCTGTCTGAAGCGGGCAGGTCCATTGCGCTCACCCCTAAGGTCTTCGACACCTTGGTGCTGCTCGTCGAGCGCGCGGGGCACCTGGTCAGCAAGGACGAGCTGATGAAGGTCCTGTGGCCGCGCGGCTACGTGGACGAGTCCAACCTCACCAAGCACATCTGGTTCATACGCCGCGCCCTCGGCGACGGCGAGCACGACTCGCGTTTCATCGAGACCGTGCCGAAACTCGGCTACCGCTTCATCGCCCCCGTGACGCGCGACAGCGCGACGCTCTGCCCCCCACCGCCGCTCACCGCTGCGGCTAAGGGCGCCATCCAGCTTCAGCCGCCACTCCCAGCGACAGATCTGCCGGCGGGCCGCGCCGCGACCGAGCCTGGCGCGGTCGTGTCGCCCCCCACTGCCACGCCGGTGAGCCGCAAGGCCACGCAGGTCCGCTGGATCGCAGCGGCGCTCGCCGCCGCGCTGGTGGCGCTCGTCTTTGGATGGTGGCTGCTCAGCGCCCCGAAGTCTGCAGGGCTGACGGCCCATCAGGGCCGGACCGTGGCGTTCGTCGGCTTCAGCAATCTGTCTCGCAACGCCAAGGACGCATGGCTCGCGCCTGCCTTGAGCGAAATGCTCGGTGCTGAGCTGAGCGTGGCGGATAACGTGCAGGTGGTCCCGGATGAGCTGGTGCGTGACGCCGGCTCGGACCTTCCCCCGCCCGCAGCGGGCGGCTATTCGGCGCAGACACTCGCGCGACTGCGCCAGCGGCTCGATGCCGACTATGTGATCTCCGGCAGCTATTTGATCACCGGCACCGCTGAGGATGCTCCGTTGCGAGTCGACGTCGCGCTGCAGGACACGCGCACCGGCGCCCTGGTGGCCTCCGTCTCGAACGAGTCGGAAATCCGGGGTCTGATCGCACTCGCGAGGCGTGCGGGCGCGGCGCTGCGCAGCAAGCTCGGTGCCCATTCTGCGGACACGGAAACCCTCAGGCTCGTGGCCAACGCACAACCCCCGAGCGTCGACGTTGCCCGGCGCCTTGGCTTCGCGCTGGATGCCCTGCAGCACTATGACGCCGCGCGCGCCCGCGACGAGCTGCTCGAAGCGATAGCCGAAGCCCCCGGCTATGCCCCTGCCTACGCCCACCTCGCCCAGGCGTGGTCGGCACTTGGGTACCGCGACAAGGCACTGGCCGCCGCTGAGCAGGCGGTGCAGCACGCGGCGAATCTCCCGCCTGAACAACGCCTGCAGACCGACGCCGTGGTCGATGCCGAGCACGCAGACTGGGCGAAGACGGCCGAGGCCTGGCAGGCGCTCGTGCAAATGAAGCCCCTCAATGCCGAGTACCGCCTGCAGAGCATCGACGCACAGATCGCCGCGGGCGGAACGGCCGCGGCGCAGGCAACGCTGCGCGAGCTGCAGCGGCTCCCCGGCGCGGCCACAGACCCAAGAGTGGAACTCGCCGCCGCGCGTATAGCCGGAGCGCTCGATGATCCGAAGGGCGCCGAACAGCACGCCGCCAACGCGCTGCAACTGGCGCAACAGCACGACGCCGTCGGTCTCATCGCGGATGCACAGCTGGCGCTCGGCGGCGCCCGCACGCATCTGAACAAGAACGAGGAGGCACGTAGCGGTCTGATTGCTTCGATCGCCGCCTATCGCGCGATCCGCAATCCGCGCGGCGAGGCGGCTGCGCGCACGAAATTGGCCCAGGCTCTGGAGTACCTCAGCAGTAATGAGCAGGCGCGCGAGGAGTACCAGCGTGCGATGTCGCTCGATCAAAGTATCGGCGACCTGGCGGGAGTCGCGGACGTCTACCGCAAGCTATCCAGCATGTTGTGGCTGCAGGGTGATCGCGACGGTGCGCAGACGGCTGCACGGCATGCGCTCGAGCTCGGCCGCGAAACGGGCGACCTGTCCATGCAGTCCTGGTCGCTGCAGGCGCTCGCCACGATTGTCAGCGACGATGAGGCGAGCGATGAGGCGCTCAGTGAGTACCGCGAGGTCGTCGCTCTGAATGAGCGCGCCGGGCATCAGACCGCCTGGCCGCTGAGCAACGTCGCCGACGTGCAGCGCATGCGCGGCGAGCTCGATGCCGCGCGCGCCACCTGCGCGCGCGCACAGGTGCAGGCCGCACCCCTCACCGATCCGCAGTTCGCAATATTCAGCGGCTTTACGTGCGCGCTCATCGAGTCGGACCGCGGCAATGCAGATGCGGCACGTACCGGCTGTGCAGAGGTGATCCGTCGCGTGGGGACCGGCGGAGACATGAGCTACCGCGACAACTCGCTGATGATGCTTGCGCAGCTGGACATGGATGACGGGCGCTGGAGCGCCGCCCGCGAGCGGCTGCAACAGGCGAGCCGCGGTTTTGCTGCGGCGGAGGAGCGCACCGGCGAGGCCGATGCCGAGGCGATGCTGGCACTGTGCGAACAGGCCCTCGGCAACCCCGCAGGACGCAACCAGGCCCTAAAGCGCGCGCGCCTGCTGCGCCAATCCATCACCTCGCGCCAGGAAGTCTATGTCGTCGATATCGCGCTGGCGCGGCTCGGTGACCCAGCGCAGTCCGACACGAGCGTCGCCGCGAACACGCTGCTGGCACTGGCCGGCGACGCCGAACGCCGCCATTTCATCGGGTGGGCGCTGGAGGCAAAGCTCACCGCCTGGGAGCTGATGCGGGTGCGTGATGCCGGCGCGGCGGACGCGCTGCGCGCCGGGATCGAAAACACGGCCCGCGAGCACGGCTTCGGCAGAATCATGAAGCTGCTGCGGCGGCACGATGGCGCGAGCATCGAGCCGCGCGCCCTATAACGGTGTTTGTGGTACGCCTCTGGGAATACTGGGACCAATCGCGCCGCACGCGCGGCACCATTGGCGGCAGCGCTACCGGCCTCCGGAATAATTCGTTGCCCGTGTCATCGGAATAGACACATGAGAATTGGCGCGCCCGACTGGATTCGAACCAGCGACCTGCAGCTTCGGAGGCTGCCACTCTATCC
>DATHMN010000134.1:0-2106 GCA_035487135.1 Steroidobacteraceae bacterium
GCAGCCGCAATCCGCGCGTTGAATTGAGCACTCGTGTCCACCTCAATCGCTGCATCCGAGAATAACGTCGGAGAGCGCGCTCAAGGCGATCACGTTGCACACGTGCTGAGATGCCTCCTGACGCGTTCTACGAGCGCAGCTTACTCGCCAATGGCCCCCGAAGCGATCAGTTCGGAACCTACAGCACCCGGTTTGGGCCGGTCCTTGCCGGTCCGGGGCATGCCCGTAGCGCTCATCGCTCCGCGCGCCAAAAATCGCGCGTGACCACGCCGTATAGCGCCGCAGTAAATCGCTCAGCCTCCGGATGCGTCATGTGCGACCAGTCGGGCAGTTGGTAGCCCTGCAATTCCGGATAGTCCTCGAAATAAATCCCCGGCGCCCCGGTGGCGGCGAGCAGCGCGGCCCAGGTCCTTGCGCGCGGGAACTCGCGATTCTCGAAGGAGAGATATTCGCCGCTGCTCGGCATGCGCACGAACAGCACCTGCACACCCCGTGCCCGTAGCTTAGTCACCACCCGGGCGGCGCGCTCAATCTGCTCCTTTTCCGTCTGCAGCGCCTGCGCGGGCGTCGGATCATCCGGTCCCGGCTCGAACGACTCACGCCAGATGCGTTGCCACAAGTCGCGGTATTCCGGATCGTCGGACACTTTGTCCCAAACGTATGAATTGCGATCGGCTTCATGATAGCCAAGCTTGCGCGGCTCGAGATACACGTGCTTACCCGGACGTTCCGGCCAGGGTTGGCGCTCCAGCACCGTCTGCAGCGAGAAATCGGGGTCATCGAAAGCCAGGTACGGCTCGATCAGGCGCATGGACAGCTGCTGACCGATGTACTGTGAGGGCGATTCCTTGCGCGTATACCGTACGGCGCCGCCGCGATATTCGAATCCCGAAAAGAACAGGTCGGGTTCCACTCCAACCAACGCGCGGCCGACGAACTTCGGATCCGCCGCGAGATCCTCCAGGTAGGTCAACGGGGATGTGCCCTCGAAGGAGAGTTGGATCGGGCGTTGTCCGTCCAGGCGCTCCCAAACGGGCAACTGGATGTCGTAGTACACCCGTGAGCCGCCGACCAGCACAATCGCGTTTCCCTTGCCCTTGTCGATCCGCTGCCGCTGGAGTGCCCACAGGGCATACGTATTTCTGATGCCCGGCTTCGCGTCATAGCCGCGCCAATACGACTCCCACCCTGCGACGAGCAGCGCGAGCAGCGCCATTGTGCCGAGCAGGATCTTTCCCCACGGCTGCTCCGGCACGGGGCGCACGGGCACCGGTTGCGCGACGCCGGGTCGGTCGGCCGCCGTCTGGCGCGCATAGCGGTCGCCGCCGCCGAGCTCAGAACTGAAAATAGATAAAGGCACTTCCGGACCCCTGCGCAATCACTATTGCAAAAGCCATGAGCGCCCACACCACGCACACTGCCGCCGCGGGAGCACGCGCTATGACCGACTCCAACGTGCGCGCCCGCATCAGCCAGTGAGTGAGCAGGAGTGCCCCCACGATCGCCGCCGCGGTCAGCAGGCTGAACGTCGCCAGGATCGGCCGCGCGGCTGCGTTCTGCCCCACCATGCCGCGCAGCACGCTCCACGCCTTACCGAACGTCTTGGCGCGGAAGAACACCCAGGTCACGTTTACCAGCGTGTAAGTGAGCAGGCCGAGCAGGACAAAGACCAGCGGACTCGGGCGGTAGCTGGCGAACCGCGCACGTAGCGCACGCTCGATCGCAAGATACAGGCCGTGCAGCCCGCCCCAGGCGACGAAAGTCCAGTTCGCGCCATGCCACAAGCCACCGAGCAACATCGTACTCATCAAAGCGATGTACATGCGCCGCGCGCCGTGACGGTTGCCGCCGAGTGGGATATACAGATAGTCGCGCAGCCACGCTGACAGCGTGATGTGCCAGCGCCGCCAGAAATCCGAGAACCCGATCGCCGCATAGGGGAAGCGGAAGTTGTCCGGCATCGCAAACCCGAGACACATGGCCGCCCCGATGGCCGTCGTTGAATAGCCGGCGAAGTCACAGAAGATCTGTCCGCCGAACGCGAGCGTCGCGGCCCAGGCATCTAGCGCGCCCGGTACGACATCGTGGTCATACACGCGTTCGGCA
>DATHMN010000135.1:0-8190 GCA_035487135.1 Steroidobacteraceae bacterium
GCGAACGCGACGGGCGCGTGTCTTTCCGTTTCCCGCTGCCGAGCGCAGCAGGTGGCGAGCTGCTGCGGGTGGCGAGCCGCGGCGCGCCGTTACTGGGGAGCGGGCGGCGGCTGGCGGTGGATTTCGCGCTCGACGGGCGCAGCGACGGCGATACCCGCGCTGTTGGCGGCTGGGTGAGAATCGGCTGGCTGCCGACACATCCGGTCGAAATCCGTCTCGAGGACGCTGCAGGTGTGGTGGCCACCGGCGGCACACGCACTGTTCCGCGGCCGGGGTATCGCTGGCCCTTCCGCCTGAACCTGCGGCAACGCCTCCCCCGCGGCGATCGCCTCGGCGTGCAGGCACGCTTGCCGGACGGCCGGTGGCAAGCGCTGCCGGATAGCCCGCTGCTGCTGCCGGCGGCGATTCGGCAGCCACACGGGATTGCGCGCCTGCCCCGCTGGCGCAGCAAAGGACTCAGCGTCGGACCGCTGAGCGCGGCTGCGCCGGCGGCCACACCTGCGATCGACATCATCATTCCCGTGTACGGCGGCAGGCGCGAGACGCTGGCCTGCCTCGACAGCGTGCTGCGCACCGTTGGCGGTGGCGCGCGCGTGATCGTCGTCGACGATGCCACGGTCGATGCCGCCCTGGCGAGCGCGCTCGATGAGCTCGCAGCCGCCGGCCGCATCCAGCTGCTGCGCAACGCGGCTAACCTCGGCTTCGTCCGCTCGGTGAACCGCGCACTGGCCGTCGCCGCCGGGCGCGATGTGGTGTTGCTGAACTCCGATACCCTGGTCTTCGAGGGCTGGCTGGCACGACTGCGTGCTGCGGCCTACAGCGATGGGCGCGTGGGCACGGCGACTCCCTTCGGCAACGATGCCTCCATTGCCAGTTACCCGGACCGCTTTGGCGGTGCCCTGGATAGCGAGTCGGCGGCGGCGCTGAACGCACTCACCGCCAGCGCGCACGCAGGTGTCGCAGCGGAGATACCGGTCGGCGTCGGCTTTTGCCTGTATGTGCGCGCCGATTGTCTGGCGCAGACCGGCGAGCTCGACGCGGCGACCTTCGGCGCCGGCTATGGCGAGGAGTCCGACTTCTGTCTGCGCGCGCGTGCGCGCGGCTGGTCGCACCGCCTCGCCGCGGATGTGTTCGTGTATCACGCCGGCGCTGGCTCCTTCGGGCCACGGCGCGCCGCACTGCTCGAGCGCAGTCAGCGGCTGCTCAACCGTCGCTACCCCGGATACGACCGTTACATCAGCGATTTCCTCCGCCAGGATCCGCTGCTGGCATTGCGCCGGCGGCTGGATGAGCGGCGACTGCTGGCGCACCAGGGACGCTTCGTACTGGTGGTGACGCTCGCCCTGGAAGGCGGCGTCGAGCGTTTCGTCGCCGAGCGCAAGCAGGAAATCCGCGCCCAGGGTTTGATTCCGCTGGTGTTGAAGCCGCTCGCCTCCACTGCGGCCGGGCCGTGCGAGCTCTCCACCGAAGCCATCGCCGTGCCGAACCTGCGCTACGCGATCCCGGCCGAGCTGGCAGAGCTGGGCGCGCTCCTGGCGCAATTGCCGCTCGAGCGCATCGAGCTGCAGCACTTTCTCGGCTTCGATCCGCGCGTCATCGATGCGTTGCGCGCACTCGGTGTGCCCTACGACGTCGTCATCCACGATTACGCCTGGATCTGCCCGCGCATCACCCTGATCGACGGCAGCGGCCGCTACTGCGGCGAGCCCGCACTCACCACCTGTGAGTCGTGCATCCGCAGGAACGGCTCGCGCCTGCCCAAGTCTCTGTCGGTCCAGGCGCTGCGCCTGCGCAGCAGCGCGTGGCTGGCACAGGCGCGCAGCGTGGCGGCGCCCTGCGCCGACACCGCCCAGCGTCTGCGGAAATACTTTCCCGACCTCGACATCAGCGTGCGTCCGCTCGCGCCACCTGCGGAGGCACCGGCACCGGCACCGGCGCGCCGGCCGCGCAACGGCCCGGAGCGGCGCCTGCGGGTCGGATTGATCGGCGCCATCGGCGGTCACAAGGGCTATCGCGTTCTGCTCGATTGCGCGCGCGACGCTGCCGCGCGGCGCCTGCCACTGGAATTCGTCGTGATCGGATACAGCGAGAATGACCGCACGCTGCTGCGCACCGGCCGGGTCGAGGTCACCGGCCGCTACGTCGATGCGGAGGTGGCGCAGCTGCTGAGCCGCGAACAGCCCGACGTGTTGTTCCTGCCCTCGGTCTGGCCGGAAACCTGGTGTTACGCGCTGGATCATGCCCTGTCTACCGGCCTGCCGACCGTCGCCTTCGAGATCGGGGCGATGGCAGAGCGGCTGCGCGCGCGCGGCGGGCACAGTTTGTTGTCGCTCGACCTGAGCGCCGCAGAAATCAACGAGCGACTTCTCGGGATCGGCATGCGACAGCACGGCAGCACTGCGGCGCTGTCATTGCGTACCGGTCTCCCCGACATGATCAAGATCGAAAGAAAAAGGGAAGCAAAACCAATGAACTCAGCGGTGGAAGAACGGACGCAGGACGAAGGGATCAGCGCCTCGCTGCAGGTGTTGCCACTCGTGCCGGGGTTGTACCTGTTCACGGTCACCTCAGCCACGCCGCAGGTGGATCGCGCCAGCGGCACGCTGCGGCTGCCGGCGATTCACGTCGGTCTGGGACCCGGGGTGCGCGCAGAGCACGTCGAATTTGTGGCGGGTCCGAATACCGAAGGTGCCTGGTTGTTCGCCCGCGGCGACGTGCTGGTCGCCAAGGTCAACCGTGAAGGTGCCACCCTGGTGCTGACTTCGGTGCGCTCTTCCAGCGGTGACGTGTTGTCGCTCGAAGTGGAGCGGCTCGAATCGCGGCTGCAGGGCCCTCATGGCGCTGCTGCGACCACCGACACCTCCAGGTCTCCGGCTACGCCGCTGCCCGAGCCCGCCTCGCGTCCGCCGGCGCCGGCAGTCTCGCAGGCACAGAAGCCCAAGGACGAGGTCACTGTGCCGCTGCTGATCAAAACCCACGTGCGCACGCGTGGCGACATGAGTTTCACGGAGGTCCCCTGGGCAGGCCGCGTGGCGCCGGGCCTGTGGATCGAGTCGTTTTCCATCCAGCCGCTGGCGGGCCTGGCGGCGCATGATATTGAGTACAAGGGCCTCACTGGCACGGGCTTCGAGACACCGTGGCTGAGCGATGACCAGAACTGCGGCACCAAGGGGATGTCGGTGCCGCTGGTCGGATTCGCCGTGCGGCTCAGATCGGGACCGGAGACCGCAGCCTATGAGTGCGAGTACTACGGCTATTACCAGTCGGGTACGGTGGTGGGTCCGCTGCGCAACGGCGCGCCCTGCCGTTCGACGGTCGCGAATGATCCGCTCGAGGGAGTTCAGGTCCGTTTCGTGAGGCGCGCCAAGGCGGCGCTGCCCGCCGCCAAGCCTCTCGCGCTGCCCGCCTCGGCGCTGCAACCCGCGGGCGCCGCGGCTGCAGTGCGGCTGCGCAAACGTGAAACTGCAGCGGAGCCGTCCTCCAGAGCTACGGGCAGCACCAAAGTGGCCAAACGTCCTAAGCCAGAGCGGGCGCCGGCCGGGTAAGACTCACGAGCGTCCGTGCCCTGCGGCACTTGCGCCAGGGGCGGCGCGCGGGCGCGCGTCCAGCGCCGCACGGCTCACGGCGTGGTCGTGAAGATCTCCATGCCTTGCATGGACCAACCGAGTGCCGCGGCAGTGTTCTGTTCGTGAAATTCTGCGTTCAGGTGAATCTCGGCCAGAACATATTCGCTCGGGTCGATCGAACTCACCTTGCCGGGATACTGCGCTGCCAGGTATTGCAATGCGCTGACAAATTGCGCGTAGCTGATCGACCAGGCGAAGTGTCGCCAGCCGGACCACGGCGTGCCACTCGCCGCCGCGCTGTCATCGGTCGGGGTGACGAAGCGTTCGTCCACGCCGAGCGGTGAATTGAGCATGTAAGAGTTCGAGGGCGCATCGTAGCCGGTGGTCGGCACCGGAGTGATTCGGCCGTTACGGAATATCGCCACACCGTAGCTGACCCGCTGACCGCTCGGACTCTGGAAGAGCAGATCCGCCACGATGTAGACATCGGAGCCCACCGCAGTCGGCACCTGCAGCTCGAGTGCGCCGTTCAACAGCGACTGCGGGTTTGCAAATGGCGACGGCTGCGCGCCGGCGGCAAAAATATACTGCGGCGTGATCATCATCTTCTGCGCGGCATTCGACGGCGGCAGATCCTTCGAGTTGATGTAGGCCCCGACGGTGTTGCCTTCCATCTGCGCAGTGCTCGTGCCCGCCTCGTTCTGAAAGCCGAGCTGCGCCGCAGTCGCAGGTGCTGCGGGCGTGAAGCCGGTCATCGCGCCCGCATCCCAGGCGGTCGCGACGAGTTCACCGTCTGACTGAAAACGGTTGGTCTGCCAGGCGACCAACGCGAAGCTACCCTTGGGCGGTGCGACGTGATTCGCCAGCGGCACGACAAAGTGGCCGTCGATGCTGCTGACCTGCGGCTGTTGGAACAGCATCTTGGTGGTGGCTGCGGGTGCCGAGGACCCGGTACCCCCGCTCGAGCCGGAACCCGTGGAACCCGAGCCCGAACCACTCGTGGTTGCCGAGCCGCCGGCAGCCGTGCCCGAACTCGCGCTACTCGAACTGGTTGCCGCGGTGCTCGCCGCGGCATCTGAACCGCCACAACCTGCCAGCACCAGCAGCACCACCAGCGCGACAACTCCCTGCCCCAGAATCTTGCAGACCCCGATTTTTTCCATCTCACTCCTCGCAATGCAATTCAATCTGCGTTTCTCGCAGGCGAAGCACTACGACGCGGCAAAGGCTATTGCCACGGCCAGATCAGCTTCGCGTCGCTCGCGCTCACCGCTCGCGAGGTGCAACCAAAAGACCTCGGAGCGGGAATTCACCTGCCTCGCGGCAGCTGTGAGCGCAGCTTCAGTAGATCGTGAAATTCGCGCGTGCGCAAACTGTCGGCTCGGGACGACGCCATTTATTCCGCTTTTCCTACAGTAATTGCCGCAGGCGCGGAGTGTGACGCACTTGGCATGCGCGCCCGAATGCAGCCTCACAGGCTGCGCCAACGCGCATTCCGACCGCGTTTTGTTCAATCGCGGCCGTGCGCTGCACGACGAAAGCTAAGATGCTGTTGGCGGCCAACACAAATTCTAATGAAGAACGACGACGCCGAATCCAACTCCGTGCGCGAGCTGCCGCGGCCGACGCCCGCCGCAACGCGGCGCGCGCTGACTGCGCGCGCCCGGCCGATGAAATACCTCTTCATCCATCAGAACTTTCCTGGCCAGTATCGACACGTCGTACGGCACCTCGCCGAGCAGCCGGCTAACCAGGTCTGCTTCATTACCCAACCCAACGACAACAGCATGTCCGGGGTGGAAAAGATCACCTATCCTCGCGATGAGCGCGGGCACATCAACTGCCACGTGTGGGCGGCGGAGTTGGAGCGCGCCATCTACACCGGCGCCAGGGTCGCCGAGGCGTGCAGCGCATTACGGCAACGCGGCTTTACCCCGGATCTGATCGTCGGCCACAGTGGCTGGGGCGAGACGCTGTTCGTGAAGGACGTCTTCCCGGGCGTGCCGGTGCTGGCCAACTTCGAGTTCTATTACCACGCCTACGGCGTGGACGCCGACTTCGACCCCGAGTTCGTCTCGACCTTCAACGAACCCTCACGCCTGCGGGCGCGCAACGGCATCAATCTGCTCGCCTTCCAGGGCGCCGACTGGGGACATTCGGCAACGCACTGGCAGCGCAGTCTGTACCCGCCGGAAATGCAATCACGTATCAGCGTACTGCACGAAGGCATCGACACGG
This sequence comes from Steroidobacteraceae bacterium, assembly GCA_035487135.1. Lineage (GTDB taxonomy): Bacteria > Pseudomonadota > Gammaproteobacteria > Steroidobacterales > Steroidobacteraceae > 13-2-20CM-66-19. The sequence goes on from DATHMN010000135.1 coordinate 5,805, forward strand.
ACCTGGTGCGGCCGAATGCCACCGCCAGCTTCCGCGTGCCCGGTGCCGGCCGCGTGCTCACGCGCCGTGACGAAGTCGTGACCTATGTGGCGCGCAACCTGGAACCTTATCGCGGCTTCCACGTTTTCATGCGCGCGCTGCCGCAATTGCTGAAACGGCGCAAGCGCGCCCAGGTGGTCATCGTCGGTGACGTCGGCGTGAGCTATGGCGCGCCGCCGCCGCCGAACTCCACTTTCAAGTCGATGATGCTGCAGGAGCTGGGCGAGCGGCTCGATCTGACACGGGTGCACTTTGTGGGTCTGCTCGACTACCACGCCTACCTGACGCTGCTGCAGGTCTCAAGCGCGCACGTCTATCTGACCTACCCGTTCGTGCTCTCGTGGTCGTTCGTCGAGGCCCTGGCGTGCGGCTGCGTGGTGATCGGATCGGCCACTCCGCCGGTACTCGAAGTGCTGCAAGAGGGCGTCAACGGTTTCACCGTCAACTTCCTGGCGGTGAAGCAGCTCGCCAATCGTATCGAGAGCGTGCTCGAGCAACGCCGCGAGCTGCAGCCGATACGCCAGGCGGCGCGAGCAACCGCGCTCGAGCAGTTCGATCTCAAGCGACTGCTGTTGCCGCAGTGGATGACTCTGTTCGATGCGCTGGCGAACCGTCGCACCCCTGGAACGCTCGCGGAGCTGCGCATGCGCTCACAACGCCCACGCCCGAGGAAGCAGGCAAGCCCGTAGCGCCCGGAGCGACGCCCAGCACGCGCGCCTGCGCCGGGCTCACTCGCGAGCGGGTGGCTGGCTCACGGCGGCTGAAAAGCGGGCACTCCGGCGCGCCACAGCACGAAGGCGTACTCGTCCGCACGCTCGGCGTCCGCCTGGCTGCGGGTCGAGCCGATGCCGTGTCCGGCATCCAGTTCCACCCGCAGGATCACCGGATTCTTCGAGCCAGTAGCCTTCTGCAGCCGTGCGGTCATCTTCGCCACCTGCCAGGGTTCGACCCGCGGATCCTGCAGGCCGGTCGTCAGCAGCACCGCCGGGTATTTCACGCCGTCGCGCACATGGTGCATCGCGTCCATCGCTTTCAGCGCCGCGAATCCCGCGCGCTCATTGACGGTGCCGAATTCCGCGATGTTGGGCGGGCCGTTCTGAGAGAACTCTGCGCGCAGGGCGTTGGAGACGCCGACGTTGTCGATGACCGCCGCGAACAGCTCGGGCTGTTCGGTCAAAGCCATGCCGACGGTGATACCTCCTGCCGAGCCGCCCTGGATCGCGAGCCGTGCGGTGCTCGTCCAGCCGTCGCGGATCAGCGCCTTGCAGCAGTCGATGAGGTCACGCCAGGTATTCGGTTTGCTGAGTTTCTGCCCGGCTTTCCACCAGCGCTTGCCGTACTCGCCCCCGCCACGCACGTGCGCGGTGGCAAGTACACCGCCGAGCTCGAGGAAGGCGATGCCGCGCGGATTGAAAAACGGCTGATTGACGATCTGGTAGGAGCCGTAGGCGTCGACCAGCGCCGGGTTGCGTGCGTCACGCGCCAGGCTCTTCTTGGCGACGATCGAGAGCGGCACTTTGGTGCCGTCGCGCGCCGTGACATAGCTGTGGATGGCCTCGTAAGGCGCAAGGTCGATCTGCGGTTTCGGGCAGATACCAGTGTCCGTGTGCTGGCCGGTCCTGGGATCGAATGACAGCACGGTGATCGGCACCAGCCAGCTGGTGCCGATCCAGTAGGCGCCCGCTTCCAGCGTGTTGGTGGCGAGCTGCAGGATCGTGCCCTCGAAGGGAGTCGGAGCTGCCCTCAGATGTCCGTCGTCAGAGAGCCGGCGCAGATTTCCATAACCGCCGCTCATGTCCTGGATATAGAGGCCATCGTGCGCGAGCCCGATGCTGTCGATGACGACATCACTCTCCGGCACGACGACGCTCGCGGTGGCGACGCTGCCGGAGGCGAGAGCTGTTTTCAGCACGCGCGCATTCTGCGCGCCGCTGGTGGTCTGCAGGTAGACATTCTCGCCACGAAAGGCGACCCCCACGACTTCATCGGCGATATCAGCAATGGCATGCCACTTGGGATTACCGGCGAGCACGTCCTTGAGCGCTGCGCTGAAGTACGGGTTCTCGCGCCGCACGCCGCCGATCATCGAGGCGAGCACATACTGACTGCTGGGGTCGCTGATGATGATCGGGAAATCGGTGGGCTCGCCGGGAACCTCGCGATACTGGCCGCGGGAGAGCACGCGCAGATCCTTGTCGGGGTCGGTGCGCAGACGGTGCAGGAACGCGACACTGTCCTTGTAGTAGTCGGTGGTACCCTTCGCCGCCCCTGCAAGTCGGTTGTAAAAGAAGCCACTGCCGTCGGGAAGCCAGCTGGGATTGGCGTATTGGGTACGGCTGATGCGTTC
>DATHMN010000136.1:0-18024 GCA_035487135.1 Steroidobacteraceae bacterium
GTCACGCGCGACGTGACCGACGAGCAGGTCATCAACGACGCGACCATTCGCGGCACCTTCAGCAACAACTTCCAGATCACCGGGCTGGGTGCCGGTGAGGCGCGCGAGCTGGCGCTGCTGCTGCGCTCAGGCTCGCTGGCGACGGTGATCTATCCGATCGAGGAGCGCGCCGTGGGACCGAGTCTCGGGCGCGACAACATCGACAAGGGCGTCACGGCGCTGATCGTCGGCATGGCGGGCGTGTTCCTGTTCATGGCGATCTATTACCGTACCTTCGGCCTGGTGGCCGATCTGGTGCTGCTGGCCAACGTGGTGCTGCTTACGGCGCTGCTGTCGATGATGCGCGCCTCGCTGTCGCTCCCGGGGATCGCGGGCATCATCCTCACCGTCGGTATCGCGGTCGACGCCAACGTGCTGATCTACGAGCGCATCCGTGAAGAGCTGCGCAAGGGCGTATCGCCGCAGGCGGCGATCCGCGCCGGCTTCGACAAGGCGTTCTCGGCGATCTTCGACTCCAACATTACGACGCTGATCGCGGGCGTGGTGCTGTGGGTGCTCGGCAGCGGGCCGATCCGCGGCTTCGCCGTGGTGCTGACTTTTGGCATCGCGACTTCGATGTTCACCTCACTCATGGGCAGCCGCGCACTGCTGACCCTCATGTACGGCGGCCGCCGCAAGCTCGGGCAGCTGGCGATCGGCTAATGCGCCGCACAAAGGAATAACAGTGGAATTTTTCAGTCACCAGACCAGCTATCCGTTCATGGCCACACGCAAGGTGTGGTACTCGCTCTCGGCGGTGCTGATGCTGGTGGCGCTCGGTTCGTTCTTCACCCGCGGCCTGAATCTGGCCACCGACTTCACCGGTGGCGTGAGTGCCGAGGTCAGTTTCCCGCAGGCGGCCAATGTCGATGCGGTGCGCGCCAAACTGGTCGCGAGCGGTTTCCACGAGCCGCAGGTGCAGAATTTCGGCTCCTCGCGCGACATCGCCATCCGCCTGCCGCCGGAGGGACAGCAGACCACCGCCGGCATCCGCACGCGCCTGGAAACGGTGTTGAAGCAGATCGATCCGGCGGCGCAGCTTACACAGCTGGACGTCGTCGGTCCGCAGGTCGGCAATGAGCTGCGGGTGAGCGCCATCGAAGCACTGTTCTTCACCCTGCTGTTCATCTTCGCCTACATCGCCTTCCGCTTTCACACCTGGCGTCTGTCATTCGGCGCCATCCTCGCGGTGCTGCACGACCCGATTCTGGTGCTGGGATTCTTCGCCATCACGCAGATGTCGTTCGATCTCGCGGTGGTGGCAGCGATGCTGGCCGTCATCGGCTACTCGCTCAATGACACCGTGGTGGTGTTCGACCGCATCCGCGAGCGTTTCGAGACCAACCGCCGCTCGCCCCCGGACGTGGTGCTGGACCAGTCGATCAATCAGACGCTGTCGCGCACCATCATGACCAAGGTGGTCACCTCGATCGTGGTAGTGGCGCTGCTGTTCCTCGGCGGCCCGGTGCTCAAGGGCTTCTCCGCCGCACTGCTGATCGGCATCATTGCCGGCACCTACTCGTCGATCTACATCTCCAGCGCCATCGCGCTCGATTGCGGCCTGACCGCGGAGCACGTGTTCCCCACGGTCAAGAAGGCTGCGCTCGATCACCTGCCGTAGCCTGAGGGCTTGACGCCTGCTTGCCGATCCGCATCTGTGGCTGGCGTTCGTCACGCTGTCGCTGCTGGAGATCGTCCTCGGCATCGACAACATCATCTTCATCTCCATCCTGGTGGAGCGACTGCCGCCCCAGCAGCAGGCGCGCGCGCGCGTCGGCGGCCTGGCGCTGGCGATGGTCACACGCATTGCACTGTTGTTCTCGCTGCTGTGGCTGACGCGCCTGGTGCAGCCGTGGTTCACGCTCGGCGGTGAGAGTTTCTCGGCGCGCGATCTGGTGCTGCTCGGCGGCGGCCTGTTCCTGCTCGCCAAGAGCGTGCTGGAGATTCACCGCGCTCTCGAAGGCCCTGAGCGGCCGCGCGGCACGGCGCGGCTGCGGGGTGGACTTGCGGTAGTGATGGCGCAGATCGCCGTGATCGACATCGTCTTCTCGCTCGACTCAGTGCTCACCGCGGTCGGTCTGGTGCGCGAGCTGCCAGTGATGGTGGCGGCGATCATCGTGGCGATCGTGGTGATGATGTGGGTCGCACGCTCCATCGGCGCCTTTATCGGCCGCCATCCCACCATCAAGATGCTGGCGCTGGGATTTCTCCTGTTGATCGGCCTGGCGCTGGTGTGCGAAGGCCTGCACTTCGACATCCCCAAAGGCTATCTGTACTTCGCGATGGCCTTTGCCGTCGGTGTGGAACTCATCAACATGCGCCTCCGACGGCGCCTGGAAAAGCGGCCGCCGTGAGCCGGAACACACGCACCCTCAGGATGCCGCGCGGCGCAGGCGGCTGTGGCGGTAGCCGTAGAGGGCGTAGATCAAGAGCCCGATCGCCGTCCAGACGATCAGCCGCGCCCAGTTCGGCGTGCCGAGGAACACCATCATCAGCAGGCACACCGCCGCGCCGCCGATGGTGGTGACCCAGACAAAAGGCGCGCGGAACGGGCGCTCCAAATCCGGGCGCGTACGCCGCAGGATGAGCACGCCGAGGCATACCGTGACAAAAGCACTCAGCGTACCGATCGAGACCATTTCGGCCAGCAGCTTCACCGGAAACAGGCCGCCGATCACCGCGGCGCAGACACCGGTGATCACCGTGCCGGTCGAGGGAGTCTTGAAACGCGGGTGCACGTGACCGAAGAACGGTGGCAACAGGCCATCGCGTGCCATGGCGAAGAAGATGCGTGCCTGGGCGATCGTCATCACCAGCATCACCGAGGTCATCCCGCACACCGCGCCGAGTTTCACCGGAATGCCGAGCCAGCTGAGCGAGGGGTACTTGTCGAGCGCGTACGCCACCGGCGCGGCCACGTCGAGCTCCTTGTAGCTGGCCATGCCGGTCAGCACACTCGCCACGATCACGTACAGGATGGTGCAGATGACCAGGCTGGCGAGGATGCCGATCGGCATGTCGCGCTGGGGGTTTTTGGACTCCTGCGCCGCCGTCGAGACGGCATCGAAGCCGATGTAGGCGAAGAAGATGACGCCGGCGCCGCCGATGATGCCGCCCCAGCCGAAGCGTCCGTCGGGAGTCTGCGGCGGGATGAAGGGATGCCAGTTGGCGGTGTTGATGTAGCTCACTCCGAACATGATGAACAGCAACACCACGGTCACCTTGATGGTGACGATCACCGAGTTGAACGCCGCGGACTGCTTGATGCCGACATAGCAGATAGTGGCGATCACCGCGACCACCAACACCGCCGGCAGGTTGACGAGCGCACCGGTTCTGACCAGATGCAGCGATTCGCCCACCGAGGCGAACGGTGCACTCGAGAGTGCGCTCGGCACGTGGATGCCGATCTGATTCAGCAGGCTGATGCCGTAGCCCGACCAGCCCACCGACACCGTGGCGACCGCCAGCAGGTACTCGAGCACCAGATTCCACCCGATGAACCAGGCGACGCCTTCGCCGAGGGTCGCGTACGAGTAGGAGTAGGCGCTGCCCGAAACCGGGATCATGGCGGCGAATTCCGCGTAGCACAGGCCGGCGAGCGTGCAGCCGATTCCGGCCAGTACGAACGACAGGGCGAGCGCGGGTCCGGCGTAGTTGGCGGCGGCGGTGCCGGTGAGTACGAAGATGCCGGTGCCGATGATGCCGCCGATGCCGAGCAGCGTCAGTTGCGTGGCGCTCAGCGCGCGTCGCAGCTGGTTGCCCGCGCCCTCCTGTGCATGCAACTCGTCAATCGATTTGGTCGCGATCAGCTGCGATGCCATGAGACCCCCAAACAGTTGCGCGAGGACTCTACACAAGCACCCTGGGGAAAGCGAGGTGCGGCGGCGCCTTACGAGGCGCGCAGCGCCGCGGGCACGTGTGGAGCTAACAGCGCCACCAGCTCGGTGTAGACCTTGGGCGTGCCGGCGATGATGTGACCGCCCTGGCGATATTCCTCGCCGGTGAGCGTGCCGATGCGACCGCCGGCTTCCTGGATCAAGAGCGTTCCGGCGGCCGTGTCCCACGGACTCAAGCCGATTTCCCAGAAGCCATCCACGCGCCCGGCGGCGACATAAGCGAGGTCGAGCGCCGCAGAGCCCGGCCGGCGTACGCCTGCGGCCTGCAGTGTGACCGCCTTGAACATCTCGAGGTAGGCATCCAGATAGCGGGTGTTCTCGCGATAGGGAAAGCCCGTGCCGATGAGCGCGCCTTCGAGCGTGCGCGCCTTGCTCACCCGCATGCGGTGGTTGTCCAGGTGTGCGCCGTCGCCGCGGCTCGCGGTGAACAGTTCCTGGCGCAGCGGGTCGTAAATGACCGCATGCTCGAGCCGCCCCTTGGTCTGGCAGGCGATCGAGACGGCGAACTGCGGGAAGCCGTGCAGAAAGTTAGTGGTGCCATCGAGCGGATCAATGATCCATTGCGTGTCGTGCGTGCCGCTGGCGCCGCTTTCTTCGGCGAGGAAGGCATGCTGTGGGTAATGACGGCGGATAGTGGCGATGATCTCCGCCTCGGCCGCGCGGTCCACCTCGGTCACATAGTCGTTGCGCCCTTTGGAGGCGATGGTGAGCGACTCCAGGCGGTTCATGCTGCGCACGATGACTTCGCCGGCACGGCGTGCGGCACGCACGGCAATGTTGAGAAGCGGCTGCACGGTCCTTAAGCTCGTGGAGTCAAGAGAGCTGCGCTAAGCGTAACAGATGGAATCCGCCGACATTCGCATTGTGCTGGTGGCGCCCTCGCATCCGGGCAACATCGGCGCCTGCGCGCGCGCCATGAAAAACATGGGACTGGCGCAGCTGGTGCTGGTGAATCCGCGGCAGTTTCCGCACCCCGAGGCGAGCGCCCGCGCCTCCGGCGCTGGCGATGTGCTGAGCGCCGCGCGTGTGGTCGAGTCGCTCCCCGCGGCACTCGCCGGCTGCGGCTTCGTCGCTGCTACCACCTCGCGCGACCGCGACCAGTATTTTCGCGTGGCGGACGTGCGTGCGGTGGCCGCACGCGTCAGCGCGCAGGCACAGCGCGCACCGGCGGCGGTGGTGTTCGGCGCCGAGCGCACCGGACTCACCAACGAGGAGCTGGAGAGCGCGCACGTGCTGATCCGCATCCCGGCGAGTACCGCCTACCCATCGCTCAATCTCGCCATGGCGGTGCAGCTGGTGGCCTACGAGCTGTTCCGTGCCCGCGGGGTAGCGCCGCCGGCAAGTGAGCCGCTGGCCGCGCCGCTGGCAACCGCCGAGGAACTGCAGCGGCTCTACGCCCACTTCGCCGCAGTCCTTGAGGAGATCGATTTCCGCGACCGTACCGCGAGCGGCACGCATCTCATGAGCCGCATCCGCCGCTTCCTGCAGCGCGCGGAACTTGATCACAACGAGGTCAATATCCTGCGTGGCATTCTCACCGCGGTGCAGAGCCGGCGCCGCACGGCCGGCAGTGGCCGGTGAACAGCGCGCCCATTTACCTCGATTACGCCGCGACCACCCCGGTCGATCCGCAGGTGGCGCGCGCGATGGCCGAGTGCCTGACCCAGTCCGGCGACTTCGGCAATGCCTCCTCACTCCATGGCTATGGAGTTGCGGCCGCGGCGCGCATCGAGCGGGCGCGCGCCGAGGTCGCGGCGCTGATCGGCGCGCACCCCGAGGAGATCGTGTTTACCAGCGGTGCCACCGAGTCCAACAATCTGGCGATCCTCGGTGCGGCACGCGCCGGCCGGCAGCGCGGCCGCCACCTGGTGAGCGTGCGCACCGAGCACAAGTCAGTGCTCGATCCGTGCAAGCAGCTGGAGAAGGAGGGCGCCAGCGTCACCTGGCTCACGCCGACAAGAAGCGGACGCATCGAGCCGGCCGCGCTGGCCGCGGCGCTGCGCCCCGATACCGTGCTGGTGTCGGTGATGTACGCCAACAACGAGACCGGCGTGCTCGAGGATCTGGGGACGATCGCCGAGCTGTGCCGCGCGCGCGCCATCCCGCTGCACAGCGACTGTTCGCAGGCGGTCGGCAAGGTAGCACTCGCCGTCAGTGAGCTCGGCGCCGCGTTCGTCTCCTTCACCGCGCACAAGCTCTACGGCCCGAAGGGCATCGGCGCGCTTTATGTACGCAGTGGCGCGCGCGCCCTGCTGCAACCGCTCGCCTACGGTGGTGGTCAGGAGCGCGCGCTGCGGCCGGGGACGCTCGCCAACCATCAGGTGGTCGGTTTCGGCGCCGCCTGCGCGCTCGCGGCGCGCGAGCTGCCGGCCGAAGCTGCCCGCATCGGTCACCTGCGCGAGCGGCTATGGGCTGGGCTGGAGGCCCTCGGGGGTGTGCACCTGAACGGCAGCGCGCCGCGCGTACCCGGCATTCTCAATGTGTCCTTCGAAGGCGTGCACGGCGAGAGTCTGGTGGCGGCGCTGGAGGGTCTTGCGATCTCGACCGGTGCCGCCTGCAACTCTAGCGCGAGCGAGCCGTCTTACGTGTTGCGCGCCCTCGGGCGCGATAGCCAGCTGGCGCAGGCCTCGCTGCGCTTCAGTGTCGGACGCTTTAGCGGCGCCCAAGACATCGAGCGGGCAGTCGAACTGGTCCGCGGCGCGCTCGAGCGCCTGCGGGCACTCTCGCCCGCGGACGGGGCGCGCGAACCGCTGGACTCCTGGGGCGCCGGCACCGGCGCCCGCCTGGTCGCGGGCGAAGCCGGGGGTCCGGGGCAGGAGACCTGGGTGCGCTTTGAGCTCTTGGTCGCGGACGACACTGTGAAGGACGCACGCTTTTGGGCCTTTGCGTGCCCGCATACTACGGCCGTCGCCGCCACCCTGTGCAGCGAGCTCAAGGGCCGTACACGCGCACTGCTGATTCCGGGGGCGCCCGCTGACTGGGCGGTCGCAGGCGGCGTACCGGTCGAGAAACTGGGACGCCTGCTGGTGGTCGAAGATGCCTTGCGCGCTTGCCTGTCGCAGTGGCCGGAAGGGGCTAGAATATGAGGACTGATGAGCATCTCACTGACTGAATCGGCAGCTGACCGCGTAAAGAGCTTCCTCGCCGCCCGCGGGCATGGCATCGGACTGCGCCTCGCGGTGCGTAAAACCGGCTGTTCCGGCTTCGCTTACGTGATCAACTACGCCGATGGGCCGCAGCCTGGGGATGCCGTATTCGAGGATCGCGGGGTGACGGTCTTCGTGGATTCCTCGAGCCTTGGCCTCCTGAACGGCACCATCGTGGATTTCGTCAAGCAGGGCCTGAACGAGGCCTTCCGCTTCCGCAATCCGAACGTCAAGGGCGAATGCGGCTGCGGGGAGAGCTTTTCGGTCTGAGGGCTCGCTGCCCCGGCGCAGTCGCCGCGGCGGCTGGCAAAAAACTCCTTACTAAACCGGTACTTCCGCAGGCCGGTCAATTGCCGCGCGTACGCAGGCAAGGTAAACTGCGCCGCTTGCCCGGGGCCCTGGCAGCTTGCCGCCCGGAAATCTCCCGCTTCCAACCGAACCGCTTTTGAAAGGTCACCGCGAATGGCGCTCGAGCGCACCCTGTCCATCGTTAAGCCCGACGGCGTGAAAGGCAATCTGATCGGCGAGGTCTATCGCCGTTTCGAGAAATCCGGCCTGTCGGTCATCGCAGCGCGCATGCTGCAGCTCTCGCAGCGCGAGGCCGAAGGCTTCTACGCCGTGCACCGCGAGCGCCCGTTCTTCAAGGACCTGGTGCGCTATATGACCTCAGGACCGGTGATCGTGCAGGTGCTCGAAGGCGAGAACGCGATCGCACGCAATCGCGAGATCATGGGCGCGACCGATCCGAAGAAGGCAGCCCCCGGCACCATTCGCGCCGATCTCGCCACCAGTATCGAGCAGAACGTCGTGCATGGCTCGGACGCAGCCGACACCGCGGCGCGCGAGATCGGTTATTTCTTCAGCGCTACGGAGCTGCACTCGCGCCGCTGAGCGTGACGCAGCCCGCGACGGACACTGCAGTGAGCGAACGCACGAATCTCTTGGGCCTGCCGCGCCCGGCGCTGGAGCAGTTCGTCGCCACTCTCGACAGCAAGCCGTTCCGCGCCCGCCAGCTGATGAACTGGGTGTACAAGCGCGGCGTTGGCTCGTTCGCGGCGATGACGGATCTGGCGAAGGATTTCCGCGCCCGCCTGGCGGACAGCGCCGAGGTGCGTGCGCCCGAGATCATTTCGGTGCAGCGCTCGGCGGATGGCACCTGCAAGTGGCTGCTGAGCGCGGATGCTTCACAGGCCTTCGAGATGGTGTTCATCCCCGAACCCGAGCGCGGCACGCTGTGCATCTCCTCGCAGGTGGGCTGCGCGCTCGACTGCTCGTTCTGCGCGACCGCTCAGCAGGGGTTCAACCGCAATCTGACGAGCGCCGAGATCGTCGGCCAGGTCTGGCTCGCGGTGCGCGAGCTCGAGCGCGCGCGGCAAGCGCACGGCGCTGACCCCGGGCAGCCGCTGGCGCGCGATGAACGCCACGTGACCAACGTGGTGCTGATGGGTATGGGTGAGCCGCTCGCCAACTTCAAGAACGTCGTGCCGGCGCTCGACATTCTGCTGGATGATTTCGGCTTCGACCTGTCGCGGCGCCGCGTGACCCTGTCGACCTCGGGGCTGGTGCCGCAGATTTACCGCCTGGCTGAGCGCAGCAACGTTGCGCTCGCCGTGTCACTGCACGCGCCCGACGATGCGCTGCGCAACGAACTGGTGCCGATCAACCGCAAGCACCCGATCGGCGAACTGCTACCGGCCTGCTGGCACTATCTGGACGAGCAGAACGGGCGCAGCGTGACCTTCGAATACGTGATGCTGGAGGGGGTGAACGATTCGCCCGCTCAGGCGCGCGCGCTCGCAGCTCTCCTCAAGGGCCACCCGGCCAAGGTGAACCTCATTCCCTTCAATCCGTTTCCCGGCACACACTACCGGCGCTCGCCGGCAGCGGTCATCCAGCGCTTCCGTGACGAGCTGCTGCAGCGCGGGGTGCTCGCCACCATCCGGCGCACGCGCGGCGAGGACATCGACGCCGCCTGCGGCCAGCTCGCCGGCCGGGTCATCGATCGCACCACCGTCCGTTTGGGTAACAAGGTCTTCGGCCTCGCGGTTCAAGCATGAGCAAGCAACATACGCATTTCCCTGGTCTGTTTCCGGCGCGCGTTGCGGCCGTGGTCCTGGTGCTGCTGCTCGCCGGCTGCGCGAACTCGCAGCACGCCACCAAGCAGAAGGATGCCGCGAGCTACAACGTGCAGCTCGGCATCGCCTACATGAAGCAGGGTGATCTGGCGCGCGCCAAGGACAAGCTCGATCGTGCGCTCACCCAGGACCCGGACAGCGCCGACGTGCACAGTGCGCGCGCGCTGCTGTTCGTGCGCATGGGCGACAAGGACAAGGCCGACAACGAGTTCCGCACCGCGCTGCATCTGGCGCCGCACGACCCCAACACGGTCAACAGCTACGCCATCTATCTGTGTCAGAACGGGCGCACCGATGAGGGCGTCAAGCGCTTCCTGGAAGCGGCCCACAACCCGCTGTACTCGACGCCGGAGTTTGCCTATACCAACGCCGGCGTCTGCCTGCGTGCCGCCAAGCGTGATGATGAGGCGCGCGCCGATTTCGAGCGCGCGCTGCAGGTGCGTCCCAACTACGCTGAGGCGGCGTTCCAGCTGGCGACGCTGCAATTTCAACACGGCGAGCTGGTACCCGCGCGCAGCAGCATCGATGGGTTCCTCGGCAACAACGATCCGACGCCGGACTTGCTGCTGCTCGGCGTGCGCGTCGCGCGCGCGCAGGGTGACCGCATGGCCGCGCAGCGCTACGCACGCAAGCTGCAGCTCGACTTTCCGGGCACCGAGCAGGCGCGCGCGCTGGCGAACCTGGACCACAACCCGGGCTGAAGTGCGGCATGAGCAGTGAAGCGGCCAGCGAACCGATCCGCGGCATCGGCGCGCGACTGCGCGCCGCGCGCGAGAAGCGCGGACTCACACTGCTGCAGGCCGCCGAGAAACTGCACGTGGATGCGCGCGTACTCGAGGCGCTCGAAGCTGAGGATTTCGCCGCGCTCGGCGCTGCGGTGTACGTGCACGGACATCTGCGCCGCTACGCCGAACTCACCGGCGAGTCACCCGCGGAGCTGCGGGAACTGTACGCGGCCGGCGCCCAGGTCTCGCGCCCGGATCTTACCCGCATCCCCCACGCTGAGACGCGCGAGCGTTCTTCGCCCCTGATGCTGCCGATGCTGCTCGCGGTCATCGCCATCGCCCTCGGTGGCCTGGTGTGGTGGGTGCTGAAGCTGCCGGGCGAGAAGAGTCAACCGGTGCCTGCGACGCTGCCTGCACCGCTGGCCGGCGAGCCGTTGCCGGCCGACGACGGGGCGGCCGCTGCGCCGCTGCTGCCGGCGCCACCGCCGGTGGCCGCAGCCGCCCCGGTCGCGGGGTCGACCGCCGCGACGCCAGCGGCTGGTCCGGGTCAGGCGCAGCTCGGACTGCGTTTCTCCGCTCCGAGCTGGGTGGAGATCAGCGACGCCCACGGCCGGCGCCTGCTGTCCGGGCGCATCGAAGCCGGCAGCACGCGCGCGCTCGAGGGGCCTGCGCCGCTGCAGGTCACTCTCGGCAATGCGCCGGCAGTCACCATGCAGTTGAACGGTCGCCCGGTCACGCTTGCGGGGATGGTGCGGCGCGACGGCAGTGCGCATCTGCTCATCGACAGCAGCGGCCGCGCCAGCCTCGCCGCCTCGCGCCTGGCGCACGGAGACTAAAGGTGGCCGAGCAGATCCAGCCCATCCGCGGCATGAATGACGTGCTGCCGAGCGAGATCGGCGCGTGGCAGTTCTTCGAGAGCTGCGTGCGTGAGTTGCTGCGCGAGTATGGCTACGAAGAGATCCGCGTGCCGCTGGTCGAGCACACCGAGCTGTTCAAGCGCGCGATCGGCGAGCATACCGACGTGGTGGGCAAGGAGATGTATACCTTCACCGATCGCGGCGGTGACAGTCTCACGCTCCGTCCGGAGGCGACCGCCGGCATCGTGCGCGCGCTCATTTCCAACGGGCTGCTGCGCGGGCAACGCCACAAGCTGTGGTGCCTGGGCCCGATGTTCCGCCACGAGGCACCCCAGGCCGGCCGCTATCGCCAGTTCTGGCAGGTGGACGTCGAGGTCGTCGGCTCTCCCGGCCCCGACGTCGATGCGGAGCTGATCGCCTTCAGTGCACGGCTGTGGCAGCGGCTCGGGATCGGCGAGGCGCTGCGGCTCGAGATCAATTCGCTCGGTACACCTGAAAGCCGGCGTGCCTACCGCGCCCGGCTGGTCGAATACCTGCGTGCCCACGAATCGCAGCTGGATGCGGACAGTCAGCGGCGGCTGCTCACCAATCCGCTGCGGGTGCTCGACAGCAAGAACCCCGAGATGCAGTCAGTCATCGCCAGTGCGCCGCTGCTCACCGAACACCTCGACCCCGAGTCGCGCGCGCACTTCGAGGAATGGTGCGCGATGCTGGCAGCGATCGGCATCGCCTACCAGGTCAACCCACGTCTGGTGCGCGGTCTCGACTACTACAACCGCACGGTGTTCGAGTGGATAACCGCCTCCAGCGCGGCCCAGAATGCCGTATGCTCCGGCGGCCGTTACGACGGCCTGATCGCGCAGCTGGGCGGCGATGCGACGCCTGCGGTCGGGTTCGCCATGGGGGTCGAACGGCTGGTGGCGCTGGTGACTGCCAGCGGGCGCAGCTTCGCGGCCCGCCCCCCGGATGTGTATGTCGTGGTCAGCGGCCCTGGGGCGCAGCTGCAGGCGCTGCAGCTGGTGGAGCGGCTGCGCGGCGAACGGCCGGCGCTGCGCATCGAGCTGAACAGCGGCGGCGGCAATTTCAAGGCCCAGTTCCGCCGCGCCGATCGCAGTGGGGCGGCGCTCGCCCTCATCGTCGGTGAGGAGGAGCTCGCCCGCGGCGTGGTGGCCATGAAACCTTTGCGGGATGGCGCCGGTCAGAGCGAGTGCCCGATCGCACAGCTCGCAGCGGGGCTCGATGCAGCACTGGCGCTGGGCCGCGCGGCAGCTGCGCCGGCATGATCTTGGGGAGGATGCGTGGAAGATTACCTGTCTGAAAAAGAACAATGGGAATGGCTCAAGAGCCAGGTTCGTGAAAACGGCCCGGCAGTCATCCTGGCGATCGCACTGACGGCGGCAGCCGTGTTCGGCTGGCGCTGGTGGCAGGGGCACGTCGATGCCGCGCGCCTGGCGGCCGGCGATAAATACCTGCAGATGGCGCAGGCGTTCGAGCATGGCGACCGCAGCCGCGCACTGGCGCTGCTCGCCGAGCTGGACAAAGACGCCCCCGCTTCCCCCTACGCCGACCAGGCGCATCTGCTGGCCGCGCGCGTCTACGTCGACCAGGGCGAGCTCGACCATGCGGCGGCCGAACTCGCCGGGGTCGCCGAGCATTCCAAGGACCGCGAACTGGCACTGGTGGCGCGGCTGCGCCTGGCGCGCGTGCAGATTGCTCAAGGCAAGGCCGAGAGCGCACTGGCGACACTCGGCGCTGCGGCCGGCGCCGGTGCTTTCGCCGCCGCCTACCACGAGACGCGCGGCGATGCTTACTACGCCAAGGGTGACCCGGCAACGGCGCTGAGCGAGTGGCGCAGCGCGCAGAGCGCGGGCGACAGCGCCGATGCACCGCTGCTGGCGCTCAAGATCGCCGACGTCGCAAGCGCGCCGCCGGCGCCGGCCGCGCAAGCGGTGCCGCCGACGGCGGGCAAGTAATCCATGTATCACTCTGCAAACCCGCGCCTGCCGCGGCGTGCGCTCGCTCTCGGCGCGCTGTTGACAGCACTGTTGGCGATCGCCGCGTGCGACAAGAGCAAGGACGTCGACGAGCCGGCGAAGCTCACCAACCTGACTTCCCCGACGCTGCGCGTGCAGCACGTGTGGGGCTCGAGCGCGGTCGACAATCGCGCGGCCGCCAAGCTGCGCCTCGGGGCCGGGATCTCGATGGTCGACAACCGCGTCTACGTCGCCGGCCATGGCGGCGATGTGGTGGCGCTCGATCTGCGTACCGGGCGGCTGCTGTGGCGTGTCAAGACGCGCGCCCCACTGGCGGGCGGCACCGCCGCCACCGCCGACCTGCTGCTGGTCGGATCAAGCGACGGACAGTTGTTTGCCTTCAATGCGGTGACCGGTGACCGCCGCTGGAACGTGCGGCTGAACGGTGAGGTTCTGGCCGCGCCCGCGATCGCCGACAAGCTCATCGCAGTGCGCACCGTCGACGGCAAACTGCACGGCTTAAGTCCCACCGATGGCCACGAGCTGTGGGCAGCGGAACAGCAGGTGCCGCGCCTGTCGCTGCGCGGTACCGCGCAGCCGCTGATCGTCGGCGATGTGGTGCTGTGCGGCTTCGATAATGGCAAGGTGCTCGCGGTCAACGGCAACGATGGCTCGGTGCAGTGGGAGGCCACTGTCACGCCACCGCACGGACGCACCGAGCTCGAGCGGCTCTCGGACATCGACTCCGCCGTCAGCGTTTCCGGCCATGACGTCTATGCCATCGGCTTTCAAGGACGCGTGGCCATGTTGGCACTGGATAACGGCCAGATCTGGTGGTCGCATGAGGCGACCAGCTACCGCGGCCTGAGCCTCGATGACGACACGCTCTACGTGGCGGACTCCAACGGCCAGGTGGCCGCACTCAAGGCGCGCACCGGCGCCGAGGTCTGGCGGCAGAAATCGCTGCAGTACCGCGGCCTGTCCGGACTCGGCGTGATGGACACCGCGGTGGTGGCCGGTGACTACCAGGGCTACGTGCACTGGATCGACAAGGCGACCGGGGCGCTGATCGCACGCGAGCGCAGCGGCAAGACCCGCATCAGCAACCCGCCCCTGGTGGCGGGCAACATGGTGCTGGTCGTGAACGACCGCGGCGATGTCAATGCCTACCGCGTGACGCCCATCCCGGGAGCTAAGCCCAAAGTCATCCTCGAGCCACCGGCTCCGCCTGCGCCCAAGAAAAAGAAAGAGACCCCGACGACCACGCCGCCGAAGGACAGTCAGTAGCGGCGTGCGCGGCGCCGCAACCCCGCCATGCTGCCCGTCGTCGCGCTCGTCGGCAGGCCGAACGTCGGTAAGTCGACGCTGTTCAACGTCCTCACCGGCACACGTGATGCGATCGTCGCCGATGTACCGGGCCTCACGCGCGACCGCCAGTACGGCTACGGGCGCTTGGGGCCGCTGCCGTACGTCGTCATCGACACCGGCGGACTGGTGGAGAATCCGAGCGGCATCGAGGCGCAGATGCGCGCTCAGACCGAGCGCGCGGTGGCGGAGGCCGACCGGCTGATCTTTCTGGCCGACGCGCGCGCCGGCCTGTCGCCGCAGGACCAGTTCGTCGCCCGCGAACTGCGCCGCGCAGGTAAGCCGGTGACGCTCGCGCTCAACAAGGCGGAAGGACTGGACGCTGATGTGGTCGCCGCCGACTTCCATGGGCTCGGCTTCGGTGAGCCGCTCACCATCTCGTCCAGCCACGGCACGGGCTGCGAAGAGCTGATGGATCAGGTGCTCGCCGGCTTCAAACCCGAGGCCGAGCCGGATGAGAGCGGGGCGATTCGCATCGCCATTATCGGGCGGCCGAATGTGGGCAAATCAACCCTGGTCAACCGCCTGCTGGGCGAGGAGCGCGTGATTGCGAGCCCCGAGCCGGGCACGACACGCGACAGCATTCTCGTACCTTTCGAGCGCGATGGCCGCCAGTTCCTGCTGATCGATACCGCCGGCGTGCGCCGGCGCGCCAAGGTCGAGGGCGTGGTGGAGCGGGCCAGCGTGGCCAAGACGCTGCAGGCGATCGATGAGGCCCACGTCGTGATCCTGGTGCTCGATGCACACGACACGGTGGCGGAGCAGGACGCCAGCGTGCTCGGGCTGGCGCTCGAGCGCGGTCGTGCACTGATCATTGCGGTCAATAAGTGGGATGGTATTCCGCCGGAACAACGCGCCGACATCCACCGGCAACTCGCTCTCAAACTCGATTTCGTGCCGTTCGCGCCGCTGCACTTCATCTCGGCCCGCCACGGCACCGGCGTCGGTGAGCTGATCAACGCCACGGTGCGCGCCTACGAGGCAGCGATGCGCACCATGCCGACCAAGCAGCTGACCCGCACGCTCGAGCATGCACTCACGGTGCACCAGCCGCCGCTGGTGCGCGGGCGGCGCATCAAGCTGCGCTACGCGCACCAGGGCGGCCGCAATCCGCCGCGCATCGTGATCCATGGCAATCAGACGGCGTCGGTTCCCGATGCCTACACGCGCTATCTGGCCAACGTGTTTCGCAAGGCCTATGACCTGTTCGCAACGCCGGTGGCCATTGAGTACCGCACCGACGCCAATCCGTACCAGCGTGACAAGCGCGTGCGCCCGCAGGTTGATCGCCAGCGGCGCAAGGCATCCGCCCGGCGCCGTTAGCCGGCCGTCCAGGGCCCGCGCTAGCGCTGCTGCTGCTGCGGGAGCTGCGCGGTGGTCCTCACGGGTGTAGCCGGGTGAGCTCGGCGATGAAGGTCGGCTGCCAGGTCCTGCCGCCGTCGTCCGATAGGAACTCTTCGAAGTGATGGGAGTCCGCCTTGATATCGGACCAGACGCCGCGCACCAGGAGCGTGCGGCCATTGAAAGTGTCCTGCGAGAAGAGTTCGCCGCGCCCGTCCTGAAATGCGCCGATCAGCGGCGGCCCAAGCACTCCGCTCTTGCTGTCGGCGAAAGTCTGGCTCCACTGATGCGCGCTCGGGTTATAGAGGAACAGCGTCGTGCCCTGCCAGTGCCCGTTCGGGCCGTCGGCTTCGATTTCCTCCAGCTGCGCGCGCCCGTCCCACACCTTGCGCACCGTGACCGTACCGTTGAGCTCCATCGAGCTACCGCCGCCTGCGAACGGATCGAGGATGCGCCGGATATGCGTCCGCCACACGCCGATGTTGAAGTCAAAGTCGTGCGCCCCATCACGCGCGGCTGCACTGGGCACCCCGGCTGCCGCGCCGCCGGCAGCAGCCAGCAGGCCGCACAGCGCTGCGCCGAGGACACAGGTACGCAAGTGGGCTGCGGAAAGCATCAGCATCTCCTCTGGGTTGAGCGACGCAACCGTTCAGGGCGCATGCCGCGGACGGCGGAATTTGAGAATGAACTGATCGGTGTGGCCGGCGATGGCCTGATTGAACACGCCGATGCTGTGCGGGTCGGCGGGGTTGGCAAGGATGGAACTCTCCTCCACCAGCTCAAAGCCGGCCGCCAGCACTTCGCGCTTGACCTGAGCGGGTTCAATGCGGTGCAGCGTTTCGGTCACATCGGCGGGCGAGCCGGCCGCTGCCACATGATCGAGGACGATGTAGAGGCCCCCGGGCTTCAACGCCTGGTAGACCTGACGGTTAAATGCGGCCACGTCCACCGGACCGAGAAACTTGTCGTGCAGGTCGTGGTAGTTCTGCGAGATCCAGAACACATCGAGCGGACGCGGAAACACCGCACCGCGACTCGCCGCAACGGTCTCGACCGTGACGTTGGCGCGTCCCGCGGCCCACTGTTGGAGTGCGGCGTAACCCTTGGCGACGTTCGGGTAGGTCACGATTTCGTTCAGCTCGGTCGCGTAGACGTGGCCGCGTGGCCCGACGAGCGCCGCGAACAGGCGGGTGAAATAGCCGCTGTTGGCGATGTAGTCCGCAACCACATCGCCGGGTTTGACAGCGGCAAAGGCGAGTGTTTCGGCCGGTTTGCGGTTGACGTCGCGCGCCACGTCCTCGGGCGGCCGGCTGGGATCGGCGACCGCCTGGGCGATCAGTTGCGCGCTCGCTGGCGGCGTGGCCTGCAGCGGCGACAGCCCGGCGAGCCACACGGCTGCAATCGCGATGATGGGTAGTCTTCGCACGCGGGACCCTCTGCATGAACGCACGCCGCAATCCGGCGCAGCTCAGCATCGCTGCCGCCGGGGGTTTTCACAAACTACAAAACTTGCGCGTCCGCTCTAGAATTTGTTGAACAGTCGAACTCACGGAGACCGTTATGGGAACCCCGATCCGCACCCTGCCGCTCAACGCCTTGCGCAGTTTCGACGCTGCCGCGCGCCATCTGAGCTTTGCCGCCGCCGCCGGGGAACTCGGCGTGACGGCGGCGGCGGTGAGCGTGCAGGTGCGCCGGCTGGAGGAGTGGGTGGGGGCGCCGCTGTTCGTGCGCGGGCACCGCTCGATTGCGCTGTCGGTCAGCGGGCAGACACTGGCGCCGCGCCTCAAGGCGCTGTTTCTCGACATGGAGCATCTGCTCTCTGAGGTCGCGAACTTCGATGTGACCTCGCTGCAGATCAGCTCCATGCCGAGCTTTGCGTCCAAGTGGGTGGCGCCGCGGCTGGCGAGCTTTATCGTGCGCCATCCGCAGATCCAGGTGCGCATCGTCGGTTCCGACCGGCGTGTCGACTTCGACCGCGACGGCGTCGACATCGGCCTGCGCTACGGCGACGGCGAATACGGCGATCTGCATCGCGAAGAAATCGCGCCGGCCCGCGCCTTTCCGGTTTGCAGTCCGGAGCTGGCGCGGCGCTGCGCCGGCGATCCCGCCCGCATCGATGCGGCGCTGCTACTGCAGGACGAATCATCGCTGGTGGCGCCGGGGCTGCCGACCTGGAGCGCCTGGTTCGCGCAGGCCGGCATGCCGCGCAGCGTCGACGGCGGAGGTGCGCTGTTCGGCAACAGTCACATGGCGCTGTCGGCGGCGGTTGCCGGTCAGGGTTTTGCGCTCGGACTGGCACCGCTGGTCGACGATGACCTCGCCGCCGGCCGCCTGGTGAAGCCGTTCGCCGTGGAAATCGAGAGCGCCTTCAGCTTCTGGTTCGTGTGCCGCGCCGACCGGCTGCAGGAGCCGAAGATCAAGGCATTTCGCCGCTGGATCTTCGAGCAGCCAGGGACGCTCGCCAGATCAAAGGCGCAGCCGCGCCGTTAGCCGCGGAAGGGCAGCTTGGGGACCGGGCATTCCTTGACGCTGTCCGGATGCAGG
>DATHMN010000137.1:0-7493 GCA_035487135.1 Steroidobacteraceae bacterium
TGCTGAACCGCTCCGAGCCGCTGCCGTTCCAGCTGGATGA
Source organism: Steroidobacteraceae bacterium (assembly GCA_035487135.1). GTDB lineage: Bacteria > Pseudomonadota > Gammaproteobacteria > Steroidobacterales > Steroidobacteraceae > 13-2-20CM-66-19. The sequence continues at coordinate 41 of DATHMN010000137.1, forward strand.
GCAGGTCGGTGAGGAAGTGCGTCTGCGCTACCGCTATCTCGACCTGCGACGTGACGTGATGAGTCAGCGCCTGCGGCTGCGCCACCGGCTCACCCGCGCGATGCGCGGCTACCTCGATGCTCACGACTTCGTCGATCTTGAGACCCCCATGCTCACCAAGGCGACGCCCGAGGGCGCGCGTGACTATCTGGTGCCGAGCCGGACGCATCCGGGAAAATTCTTCGCGCTGCCCCAGTCGCCGCAGATCTTCAAGCAGTTGCTGATGATCGCCGGCTTCGATCGCTACTACCAGATCGTGCGCTGTTTCCGCGACGAGGATCTGCGCGCCGACCGCCAGCCGGAATTCACGCAGCTCGACGTCGAGACTTCGTTCCTCGCGCAGGAGGACATCATGTCCCTGATGGAGGGACTGGTACGGCACTGTTTCCAGGAGGTGCTCGAAGTCCCGCTGCCGAATCCTTTTCCGCGCATCACCTACGCCGAGGCGATGCGCCGCTACGGCTCCGATAAGCCCGACCTGCGTGTGGCGCTCGAGCTGGTCGACGTCGCCGACCTCGTGCGCGACTGCGACTTCAAGGTGTTCGCCGGGCCTGCCAAGGACCCGGCAGGCCGCGTGGCGGCGTTACGCGTTCCCAAGGGTGCGGCGATGCCGCGCTCGCAGATCGATGATTACACCGCCTTTGTCGCCCGTTACGGCGCCAAGGGTCTGGCCTACATCAAGGTGAATGAGCTCGCGCGCGGGCGCGAGGGGCTGCAGTCGCCGATCATCAAGTTCCTGAGTGATGCGGCACTGCAGGGCATTCTCGAACGCACCGCGGCTGCCGATCAGGACCTGATCTTCTTTGGTGCGGATTCGGCCAAGGTCGTGAGCGATGCGCTCGGCGCGCTGCGATTGAAAGTGGCGCAGGACCAGAAACTGCTGAGCGCCGGCTGGCGGCCGCTGTGGGTCACGGATTTCCCCATGTTCGAGTGGGAGCCGGACCAGAAGCGCTGGGTCGCGATGCATCACCCGTTCACCGCGCCGCAGAACGACGACCCGGCGGCGCTGCGTGCCAGCCCAGCCGCGGCGATTGCCAAGGCCTACGACATGGTCCTGAATGGCTCGGAGATCGGTGGCGGCTCGGTGCGTATTCACCGCCAGGAGATGCAGTCCACGGTGTTCGATCTCCTCGGCATCGAGGCCGCCGAGGCGCAGAAGAAGTTCGGCTTTCTGCTCGATGCGCTCAAGTTCGGCGCGCCACCGCACGGCGGCATCGCCTTCGGCCTCGACCGCCTCGCCATGCTGATGGCAGGGGCCGACAGCATCCGCGAGGTCATTGCTTTCCCCAAGACCCAGACCGCCGCGGATCCGCTCACGGATGCCCCCACCGAAGTGAGCGAAGCGCAGCTGCGCGAGCTCCATATCCGGGTGCGGCAGCCGCCGCCGTGAGCGCCGTCGCGGTCTGACAGATGGCCGCGCACGTTGTTTATGTCCACGGCCTGTGGATGCCGGGCGACGAGTCGCTGATCCTGCGGCACCGGCTGGCGCAGCAGTTCGGGTTGCTGCTGCAGTCGTTCCGCTATTCGACGCTCGCGTCCAGCATGAACGAGATCACCTCTCGGCTCGATGAGTTCGTGCGCGAGCAGCGTCCGAGCGAGGTGCACTTCGTCGGCCATAGTCTCGGCGGCCTGGTGATTCACCGCTTCCTCGAGCGCTTCCCGCAGCAACCTATGGGCCGAGTGGTGTTTCTGGGTACGCCCTGTGTTGCGAGCCGTGCTGCGGAGCGGGCGAGCCGCTTTGGCCCGGTGTTCCACCTGATGGGTCCGTCGGTGCAGGAGGAATTGCTGCGCCCGCACGCGCGGCGTTGGACCCAGGGGCGGCCGCTCGGCATCGTGGCGGGCACCCAGCCGATCGGGGTCGGGCAGCTCCTGGCCGGCTTCAATGAGGAGAACGACGGGACCGTCGCGGTGAGCGAAACCCGCATGCCCGGAGCGGCCGATCATCTGGTGCTGCCGGTGAGCCATCTCGGGCTCCTGCTCTCCGCGCGCGTCGCGCAGGAGACCGGTCTGTTTCTCACCCAGGGACGCTTCTCGCTGCGCTAGGGCGACCCGTCGCCCTTCAGCAGCTGCTGCAATCGGTAAAGCGCCTCGAGCGCCGCTTTCGGGCTGAGCTCGTCCGGTTGCAGGGCGGCCAGTGCGCTGCGCAGCGGATCCGCTTTCGCCGGCCAGGGCTCGCCGCGAGGAGCCGCAGCCAGCAGTGGCAATTGTCCCTGGCGCACTGCGCCGTCATCGGCGGCGCGGTGGCGGTCGCGTTCCGACTCGAGCTTCTCCAGATAGCCGCGCGCCGCGCCGATCACGCCGAGTGGCACGCCCGCCAGCTGCGCCACCTGCAGGCCATAGCTGCGATTGGCCGGACCCTCCTTCACCGCGTGCAGAAAGACGATGCCATCACCGTGCTCGGTGGCATCCAGGTGGACGTTGGCGCAGCCCTCCACTTCGGCGGCGAGTGTCGTGAGTTCGAAGTAATGAGTGGCGAATAGCGTGAAGGCGCGGATCCGCTGGGCGATGTCGCGCGCCACCGCCCAGGCGAGGGACAGACCGTCGAACGTGCTGGTGCCGCGGCCGATCTCATCGAGCAGGATGAGACTGCGCGCGCTGGCGTTGTGCAGAATGTTGGCAGCTTCGGTCATCTCCACCATGAAAGTGGAGCGGCCACCGGCCAGATCGTCGCCCGCACCGATGCGGGTGAAGATGCGGTCGAGCGGCCCGAGCAACGCGCGCTCGGCCGGGACGTAGCTGCCGATGTGCGCGAGCAGGGCAATGAGCGCCGCCTGGCGCATGTAGGTGGATTTGCCGCCCATGTTGGGCCCAGTGATGATCAGCATGCGCCGCGCAGCATCCAGTCGCAGATCGTTTGGCACGAACGGCGCGTCGCTGAAGCGCTCGACCACCGGGTGCCGGCCGCCCTCGATGGTCAGACAGGCCTCAGCCGTCAGTTCAGGGCGGGACCACGCGAGCGCCCGGGCACGCTCGGCGAGCGCGCAGAGCGCATCGATCTGCGCGAGCGCTGCTGCCGTGTCCTGTAGGGGCCCCAGACGATCGAGCAACTGCGTGAGCACGGCCTCATAGAGCTCGCGCTCGCGCGCCAGCGCCTTGTCGCGGGCGCCCAGCACCTTGTCTTCGAAGCTCTTGAGCTCTGCGGTGACGAAGCGCTCGGCGGATTTCACGGTCTGGCGGCGGATGTAGTCGTTCGGCACCCGCTCCGCGTCACGCCGCGCGATCTCGATGAAGAACCCCTGGACCCGGTTGTATCCGAGCTTGAGCCCCTGGAGGCCGGTACGCGCGCGCTCGCGTTGCTCGAGCTCCAGCAGAAACTCGTCGGTGTGCGTCGCCACACGCCGCAGCTCGTCGAGCTCCGTGTCATAGCCCGCGGCGATCACGTCCCCCTCACGCACCAGCGCTGCCGGCTCGATCGCGATGGCAGCGCTGAGCAGCTGGATCACATCGGCATGCTCGCCGGTGCGCGTGCGCAGTTCCTGCAGCAGCGGTGAGTCGAGCGCGCCGAGCGCTGCGCGCAGCCCCGGCAGCAGGCGCAGCGACGCACGCAGCTGCGTCAAGTCACGCGGGCGCGCGCTGCGCAGTGCAATGCGGGCGAGAATCCGCTCGACGTCACCGACGCCACGCAGCGGCTGGCGCAGCGCCTCGTAGCGGCCAGCGTCGATCAGCACGCCGAGCGCGTGGTAGCGCTCGCACAGCAGCGCCTGTGCGGTGATCGGCCGATTCAGCCAGCGGCGCAAATGGCGCGATCCCATGGCGGTGACGCAGCTGTCGATCACCGCGAGCAGAGTCGCGTTGGGGTTGCCGCTCAAGCTCGCGTCGAGCTCCAGATTGCGTCGCGTCGCTGCATCGAGCATCAAGGCATCGCTGCGCTGCTCGAGGTGCAGCGCGCGGATGTGCGGCAGCGCCGATTTCTGCGTTTCGCGAACGTACTGCAGCAGCGCGCCGGCGGCGCGGATCGCCAGCGGCTGGCCTTCCACCCCGAATCCTTTGAGGTCGCGGGTGCCGAACTGGTCCGTCAGCAGGCGTGCGGCGCTTTCCAGCTCGAAGTGCCAGGGAGGGCGGGATCGCACACTGGCCTCGGGTCGCAGGGAAGCGGCGCCTGCGCCTTCGGGCACGAGGAGCTCGGCGGGCTTCAGGCGCTCAAGCTCAGCTGCCAGTGCCGCCGCACCTTCGCCCTCGAGGACGCTGAAGCGTCCGGCGGCAAGATCGAGCCACGCCAGTGCGAAGCACGGACCTTCCTGCAGCAGCGCTGCGACCAGGGTGTCCGACCGCTCTTCCAGCAGCGCGGCGTCCGTCACCGTGCCGGGGGTGACAATCCGCACCACCTGGCGCTCGAGCGGGCCGCGGCCGCTGCTCGGATCTCCCTGCTGCTCACAGATGGCGACGCTCTCACCCTTGCGCACCAGACGGGCGAGGTAGCTGTCGACGGCGTGGTACGGCACACCTGCCATCGGGATCGGCGCACCGGCTGATTGGCCGCGGGCCGTCAGAGTGATGTCGAGCAGGCCGGCGGCGCGGCGCGCGTCTTCGTAGAACATTTCGTAGAAGTCGCCCATGCGATAGAACAGCAGCACGTCAGGGTGCTGGCTCTTGATGCGCAGGTACTGCTGCATCATCGGGGTATGTTCTATCCCCTTGTTTTTGCTGGAAGGAGTGTCTAACACTCTCAGGCCCGTCCCCTACGCGCGGCTTCTGAAGCCGCGAAGCTTACCGCGCGGCGGGCTGTATTCCTTCGCAGCGACTCATCTGAGGGAGGTCAGCGCCGGCGACGGCCCCTAAATCCCAGCCGATACTTGCGTACGGTCCTTTGCTGCATGAATTCCCATTCGATACCTCTGCCGAAACGCAACCAGATTGCGGACTGCGGGCCAATCGCCGCCGGAACCTTGCAGCTCGTGGGTGAGACCGCGAACCGGATGCGACCTGATTTTTCCACGTCAGCGCAATCGAACGCCTGATCCCATCCCGCGTAGTAGCTGAAAGCGACGGACGCGAACCAGGGGCCGTGGGAGGGCTCAAAGAACGTCCCGTGCTCTCCCCAGCGCTGACCCCTGAAGTAGCTGCAGACCACGTAGTGCGCGCATTCGTGGATTACCGCGAGATCGGTAATGGGTTCGCTGGTATTCAGCCAGATGAGGTTCCGGCGGTAATCGTACCCACCCAGTCTGATGGTCCGGCGCCTGCCACGCGGGCCCTGCGCTCGTCCCGTGCGCAGCTCGAGGCGTGGGAGGGGCAGCGAGTACATCTCGCACAGGGCGCCAAGCAATCTGGGGATCTCAGCATGTTCGATCGGGCTGCGTCGGACCGCCCGTTCCGCCGAGTAGATGCGCAACCTCTGGGAATCGCGCATCGATGCGTAGGGTGGTCGAATGAGCCCGGCTGCATGCGCATCCTCGATGGCCGTCACTTAGCGCACCCCGTTCGGGGCGCTCCAAGGCTCCTATCAGCCGCAAGTGGATTCAGCGAGTTATCGCCGCGCGACATTCCTCGGACCTTTGGGCCCAGGCTCTCGGCCACCGCTGCGCCCCTGCGCCCGGGGTAGGGGAGATCGTTCACGGCGCAAAGGCTAACCCATGACATCGCCCGAGTGCGGTCAGGGTCGGACCTGCGGCTACCGGGGGAGCTGGCCGGTGGAGTAGCCTCGCTGTTCAATGGTGAGCGATCCCGAACTTTACGAGCTGGCCGCACGGGTTGCCCACAAGCTGCGCGCGGCGGAGCGGCGCATCGTCACCGCAGAGTCCTGCACGGGCGGCTGGGTGGCGAAGTCGCTCACGGACATTCCGGGAAGTTCCCAGTGGTTCGAGTGCGGCTACGTGACCTACTCCAACGCTGCCAAGATGCGTGATCTGAAGGTAGCGGCCGCAACCCTCGAGGGCTTCGGGGCGGTCAGCGAGCAGACCGTCCGCGAGATGGCGGAAGGGGCACTGAGGGCGACCGGTGCGAACGTGGCGCTTGCGGTCAGTGGCATCGCAGGTCCCGAGGGAGGCACGCCGGAGAAGCCGGTGGGGACGGTGTGGTTCTGCGGCGCGGCGCGCCAAGGCGCCGCCACCGACGTCATCGCCGAGTCTGAGCGCTTCAGCGGTGAGCGCGCGCTGGTCCGCAGTCGTGCCGTGCAGCACGCCCTGCGGCTGATCTTGCGGCTCGATTTGCCGGTACACCTCGAGAGCACGCCCCGACCGGGGCCGCCTTGACCTCAGGCGCCTCGGAAGCGACACAGCGGCTGTTCTTCGCGCTGTGGCCGGATGCGGCTGCGCGCGCGGCACTCGCGGCAGCCGTGACCGAGCCCGTGCGTCTGTCAGGCGGCCGTGCGGTGGCGGAGCCGAATCTGCACGTGACGCTTGCTTTCTTGGGAAGCGTCGCGCAGCCCCGAGTCAGGGAGCTGCGGCAGATCGCCAGCGCCGTGGCGGCCGCATGCAGCGGTGAGCAGCCGCTGACGCTGCGCTTCGATGCGCTCGCGCACTGGCCGCGTCCGCAGGTGCTGTGCCTCACGGCGCACACCGCGCCGACACGGCTGCGCGCGCTCGCGCTGGCGCTCCGGGATGCCGCCGCTGCGGCAGGATTCACTCCGGATCTCAAGCCCTTCCACGCGCATGTCACCGTGGCGCGCAAAGTCGTCACGTATCCGTCTCTCTCGATCCTTGCGCCGCTCGAGTGGCGCTTCGACAGTTTCGCGCTCATCGACAGCCGCACTGAGGAGCGCGGGCCCGTATACAGTGTCGTCGAATCGTGGCCACTGGTTAAAGCGGCGAAAGCCGGCGAATAGACCAGAAAGAGCCTGCGCGCGCGTGCGCCACGCCGCACTTCTTATGTGATAATCACTCTCGAAATGTTTCCGCTCGCCACTCCTATAGCCCCGGGAATTTCGCAGATGGAAGAAAACCGCAAGAAGGCGCTCGCCGCCGCACTGGGTCAGATTGAAAAACAGTTCGGCAAGGGTTCGGTCATGCGCCTCGGTGATGCTGCCGCCAGCTACGATGTGGAAACGGTTTCCACCGGTTCGCTGGGACTGGACATTGCGCTGGGCGTCGGCGGTCTGCCACGCGGCCGTGTCGTCGAGATCTTTGGCCCCGAATCCTCTGGCAAGACCACGTTGACGCTGCAGGTGATCGCCGAGATCCAGCGCAACGGCGGCACTGCGGCCTTTGTCGATGCCGAGCACGCGCTCGATCCTGCCTACGCCGAGAAGCTCGGCGTGAACATCAACGACCTGCTGGTGTCGCAACCCGACACCGGCGAGCAGGCGCTGGAAATCACCGACATGCTGGTACGTTCCAGTGCGGTCGACATCGTCGTCATCGACTCGGTCGCGGCGCTCACCCCCAAGGCGGAGATCGAGGGCGAAATGGGCGAGATGCAGCTGGGTCTGCATGCACGCCTGATGTCGCAAGCCCTGCGTAAGCTCACCGGCAACATC
>DATHMN010000138.1:0-15086 GCA_035487135.1 Steroidobacteraceae bacterium
ATCGCGGCGTCGCCGGAGATCGCAATGGCGACCTCACCACTCTTCGCGCCGGCGCGCTTGACCGCGCGGCGGATCGCCTCGCCCACCGCCTCCGCATCCACGATCGCCTTCTCGTTGATCGCATTCTGCGGTGTCGGCTCCGCGGCATAGGCTTCGACCCGGTACTGCCCCCCCGCCATCGCGAGCTCTATGAGCTTCACCGATGAGGTCGTTATGTCAAGTCCTAGCAGGGGGCGATATTTGCGCTGCAGAAGGAACATTTTTATTTCCTTTTCAGGAAGTTACGCCTGAAAATGACCGCCCTATATCAAAATCCGAGACACTATATATCAGCGCAAAGTCAAATTGAACGTGAGGAGCCTCACGGAACCGAGCGCCCAAGCTCCGGCCGCAGCCCGGAGTGCTTAGAGCGTCACGCGCAGCGCCTGCTGCGCCTGGGATCAACGAGTGCCGTTTCGTTCTGTCCAAGCGTTCTGGGGACGTGGGCCGCCACCGCGGGGGATACAGCCGGCTGCAACGCGGGATTAGTCGGCCGACGCTGCACCTCCGCGAGCGCGTGGCTCAGGGGATCAGAGTGCGTTAACGTTCGGACCGGCAACCCCGCTGTCATAGGCACGTGTGTCCCGTAGACCGGAGGCTTTGCGTCCCCACCTTTCGGTGAGTTTGCCAAAAAGTCGGCGGCTACTATGCATAGCCCCCGAAGCGAGCGCAAGCAGAGGAAGTTGGTTTCTGTGAAATGGAATTACTTTCGCGTCCTGAGCATCATCGTAGGCAGTGTGATGCTGATCACACTTCTCGGCGCGTACGCGCTGGCCTGCAGTTACGTTTACTTAGTACCAACGCTGCCGTCGGTGGAAGCGATGCGCAACGTCGAACTGCAGGTGCCGTTGCGCGTCTACACGCGCAGCGGCGAGCTGATCGCGCAGATCGGTGAGCAGCGGCGCATCCCGGTCACCTACGAGCAGATTCCCGAGTTGGTCAAACACGCCTTCCTCGCTGCCGAGGACGAGCGCTTCTTCGAGCATCACGGCATCGATTATTTCGGCGTGGTGCGCGCCGTCCTGGTGGACGTGGTGTCCGGCGACAAGACGCAGGGCGCCAGCACCATCACCATGCAGGCCGCGCGCAACATGTTCCTCACGCTCGACAAGACTGCGCGCCGCAAGCTGCAGGAGACCTTCGTCACCTATCGCATGGAGCACGAGTTCACCAAGCCGGAGATCTTCGGCCTCTACCTCAACGTGATCTTCTTCGGCCAGCGCTCCTACGGCGTTGCCGCCGCGGCGGAAGCCTTCTTCGGCAAGCCGCTCGATAAACTCGACGTCGCCGAGGCGGCCACCATCGCCGGCGTGCCCAAGGCGCCCTCGCGCTACAACCCGATCGTCGATCCGCAGCTCGCCACGCAGCGGCGCGGCTACGTGCTGCGGCGCATGCGCGAGCTGGGATTCATCGATGCCGCCACTGCCGAGGCTGCCAACCAGGAGCCCATGGCGGCACGCGCACACGCACCGTTGTTCGCCGTCGAGGCGCCTTACGTCGCGGAGATGGCGCGCCTCGAGCTGCGCCAGCGCTTCGGCCCCTCGGCCGAGAGCGCCGGCTACAAGGTCTACACCACCGTCGACGGCCGGCTGCAGGGCGATGCCAACCGCGCGGTGCGCGTCGGCCTGATCGAGTACGACCGTCGCCACGGCTGGCGCGGACCGGCCGGTCACGTCGACCTGCCGGCGCACGGCCAGCCGGACTACGACGCGCTGGTGGAGGAGTACTCCGCCATCGGCAATCTGGCGCCGGCAGTAGTCACCGAAGTCGGCGAGAAGAACGCGCACGCCTACGTCAAGTCGACCGGACCGGTGGAGATCGACTGGGACGGACTGTCGTGGGCACGGCGTGAGCTGAAGAACGAACAGCTCGGCCCGCAGCCACATCAGGCCGATCAGGTGCTGAGCAAGGGCGATGTGGTGTACGTGGTGGCCGATGCCTCGGGCCACGCGCAGCTCGGCCAGATCCCGGAGGCGCAGAGCGCACTGGTGGCCCTCGATCCCAACGACGGCAGCATCGTCGCGCTGGTCGGCGGCTTCGACTACTTCACCAACAAGTACAACCGCGTGACCCAGGCACGGCGTCTGCCGGGCTCGGGCTTCAAGCCATTCCTCTACTCGGCGGCACTGGAGCACGGACTGACGCCGGCCACCGTGCTGCTGGATGCGCCGATCGTGCTCGAGGGCAATGGCAGCGAGGACTCGTGGCGACCGGAGAACTCCACCAAGGAGTTCGGCGGCCCGACGCGGCTGCGCGAGGCGCTGGTGCGCTCGCGTAATTTGGTGTCGATCCGCGTGCTCAAGGAAATCGGCATCCCGACCGCCATCGACTACATCAGCCGCTTCGGCTTCGACCCGCGCGTCATGCCGCGCGACCTGACGCTGGCGCTCGGCACGCTCGAGGCCACCCCGCTCGACGTCGCCGCCGGTTATGCGGTGTTCGCCAATGGCGGCTACCGCGTCGCCCCGTATTTCATCGAGCGCATCGAAGATGCCGCCGGCAAAGTAGTGTGGCAGGCGAAGCCGCGCATCGCCTGCCCGCAGTGCGACGACGGCGAGCCGGCAGCGCCGCCCGGCCAGCCGGCGCCGGTGCGCGTGTCCGACACTTCGCAGGCGCAGGCACTCAGCCACGTCGACCCGACTCACGGCGAGCCGCCGCCGCTTGCGCCCGAGCAGGCTGCGCCGCGCGTCATCAGCGCACAGAACGCCTACCTCATGACCGACATGATGGCGGACGTCATCAAACGTGGCACCGGCCGGCGCGCGCTGGCGCTCGGTCGCGACGACATCGCCGGCAAGACCGGCACCACCAACGAGGCCAAGGACACCTGGTTCAACGGCTTCACACGCAATCTGGTGTGTACCGTGTGGGTGGGCTTCGATCAGGAGCGGCCGTTGGGCGAGGCCGAGGAGGGCGCGCGCACTGCGCTGCCGATCTGGATTCAGTTCATGCGCGAGGCGCTCAAGGGCGTGGCCCAGCAGCCGCGGCAGATGCCCGACGGGCTGGTCACCTTGCGCATCTCGCCCGAGAGCGGCACGCTCGTCAGCGCCGAGAATCCCGACGGCATCCCGGAGATGTTCATGGTCAACCACCTGCCTTCGGAACAGGACGCGGCACAGAACGCGCAGGGACCACAGGCTCAGGCCAGCAGCGAACCGATCTTCTGACGCGGCGATGAGAGCGAAGAAACACCCGACGCGCGGGGACAACGTGCGGCGCGCGCTGGCGCAGGAAGCCGCACGCATCATGGCCGAGCATGGCATCGGCGATTTCCTCGTCGCCAAGCGCAAGGCCGCCGAGCGCTTCGGCGTCAGCGATGGTGCGGCGCTCTTGCCCAAGAACAGCGAGATCGAGAGCGCGCTCGCCGAGTACCAGCGCCTGTTCGGCGGCGCGAGCCACCTCTCGGCACTCTTGGCGCAGCGCCGCGCGGCGCTTTCGGCGATGCGCTACCTCAACGAGTTCTCACCGCGGCTGGTGGGCGCGGTACTCGCCGGTACCGCCACCGAGCACTCGGAGGTGCAGCTGCACCTGTTCGCCGAGCGGGCCGAGTCGGTGAGCCTGAAGCTGCTCGACCAGCGTATCCCGCACGAAGTCACCGAGAAACGTCTGCGCTTCAACGCCGAGCACGTGCGCGCCTTTCCCGGGGTGCGCTTTGCACTCGATGAGCAGTCGATCGAGGCGACCGTGTTTCCCACCGACGGCATTCGCCAGGCGCCGGTGAGTCCGGTGGACGGACGGCCGATGCGGCGTGCCAGCGCGCTGGAAGTGGAAGCCCTGCTGCAGCAGGGTTAGGCAGTCGCGCGCCTCAGGCGCGCTTGCCGATCTCGCTGTACTCGCGCCGGGTCGGGCCGGTGTACAGCTGGCGTGGCCGGCCGATGCGCATGGCCGGGTCGGAGATCATCTCCTGCCAGTGCGCCACCCAGCCGACGGTGCGCGCGATGGCGAACATCACCGTGAACATCGAGCGCGGGATGCCGATAGCGCTGTAGATGACGCCCGAATAGAAATCCACGTTGGGATAAAGCTTGCGCTCGATGAAGTACTCATCCTGCAGCGCAATCTCCTCCAGGCGCAGTGCCAGCTCGAACAGCGGGCTGTCGGTGCGCCCGAGCTTGCTCAGTACCTTGTGGCACATCGCGCGGATGATCTTGGCACGCGGATCGAAGTTCTTGTAAACGCGGTGCCCGAAGCCCATCAGGCGGAAGTGGCTCGACTTGTCCTTGGCCATCGCCAGGTACTTGGGAATGTGGTCGACCGAGCCGATCTGCTCGAGCATCGCCAGCACCGCCTCGTTGGCGCCGCCGTGCGCCGGACCCCACAGTGCGGAGACACCCGCGGAGATCGCCGCATACGGGTTGGCGCCGGTGCTGCCGGCCAGACGCACCGTCGAGGTGCTCGCATTCTGCTCGTGGTCGGCGTGCAGGACGAACAGCAGATCGAGTGCCTGGGAGGCGACCGGGTCGACCTTGTAGGCCTCGCACGGCACCGCGAACAGCATGTGCAGCACGTTGGCGGCGTAATCGATATCGTTGCGCGGATACATGAACGGCTGACCGAGCGAATACTTGTGCGCGGCCGCCGCCATGGTCGGCAGCTTGGCGATGATGCGGTGCGCGAAGATCTCGCGGTGCCGCGGGTTATGGATGTCCATGGTGTCGTGATAGAACGCGGACATCGAGGCCACCACTGCGGACACCATCGCCATCGGGTGCGCGTTGTGGTGGAAGCCGTTGAAGAAACGCAGCAGCGTCTCATTCAGCATCGTGTGATAGCGGATGCTGTTGCTGAACTCGGCGAGCTGCTTGGCCGTGGGCAACTCGCCCGCGAGCAGCAGGTACGCCACTTCCATGAAGCTGCTCTTCTCGGCCAGCTGCTCGATCGGATAACCGCGATAGAGCAGCACGCCCGCATCGCCGTCGATATAGGTGATACGGCTCTCGGTCGCCGCAGTCATGCCGAAGCCCGGGTCGTAGGTGAAAACGCCGAGGTCTTTATGCAGGTTGGCGATGTCGAGCGCCGCCGGGCCAATGGTGCCGGCACGCACCGGCAGCTCGGCCTGCCGTCCGCTTACGGGGTCGCGCAACTCGAAGGTCTTGGGCGTCTTGTCCGTCATGTCCGCTGCCGTGTTTCCGTGTGGGCGAGGCCGAAAGGCGCCGGCACCAGATGAGAGCCCACCGCGCAAAGAGGTTTACATGGTCCGTGCGCCGAATCAAGGCACGCGCCGGCCGCGCCTGCTGCGCAGTCGCACCGAGGCGCGCCAGCGGCGCGCGCATTACAGCGGCTTAATTAACGCGCGCGGCGCGTTACTTGGCGCCCGAGGCGGCGGCGTACTTCTTGCGGAACTTGTCGACACGCCCGGCGGTGTCGACGATCTTCTGCTTGCCGGTGTAGAACGGATGACAGGCAGAGCACACTTCGACCTGCAGGTCGTGTCCCAAGGTCGAGCTCGTCTTGAACGTGTTGCCGCACGTGCAGCTGACGGTGATCTCTTTGTACTCAGGATGGATGGCAGCTTTCATGGCGGGCTCTGCGGTTTGGTTTGGACGCTGCCACCTAAATGGGGCGGCGCGGATTCAAGTTAAAGGGCGCGGGAGTTTAGCGGCAGGTCGGTACTGCCTCAAGCTTTTCATCCGCCGGGGCGCAATCAGGAAATTCCTTATCCACAGAAGCTGTGGACAACTCTGTGGACGACGGCCCGTCGAGGGGCCAGATTTCGCGGCCAGATTGCATATTTGTTACCCTGATCAAAAAATGACCAGGCATTTTTCACCTGTTCTCTCAATGGTTTACGAGCATCATGTCCAGCGGCTTAAGCGGTTTGCTGCGTAATGCGCTCATTCTCCGACAACGCCCCCGGGAGCTGTGAATAAAGGTCCGCGGCAGGCCTCAGGACACCTCGGGCGTGGCCATTGACAACGCGGAATCGGCGGACTTTTCAGGGTTTTGCGGCAGGAATTCCAGCAGCAGATCGTTGAGGAATTGCAGCCCCCGTTCACTCGGACGATAGCGCCCCGCGGCCGCGACCAGCAGACCGCGGGCCGCCGCGCGCTGCAATGGCGCAGTCACCGCCTGCCATGACAAACCGGTGCGCGTGATGAAGGTGTCGGCCGCGAATCCGTCCACCAGCCGCAGCGCGTTCAGCATGAATTCGAACGGCAGTTCGTTGCGCGCCACCGCGCGCCGCTGCAGCTCGCTGTCGGCGGCGGCGAGATAGCGGCGCGGCTCGCGCCACTGCGTGGTGCGCTCGATCAGACCGCGCGCGGCGTGCGTCAGCTTGCCGTGCGCCCCTGCACCGACACCCAGGTAGTCACCGAAGTTCCAGTAGTTGAGGTTGTGGCGGCATTGCGCCCCGCGCTGCGCATAACCGGAGACTTCGTAACGGGCAAAGCCGGCCGTCGCAAGTCGCGCAGCGCACTCGTCCAGCATCGCCGCGGCAAGATCCTCATCCGGCAGTGGCGGCGGCTGCGCGGCGAATAGCGTGCCCGGCTCGAGTGTCAGCTGGTAGTGCGAGATGTGGGCCGGCGCGAGCGCCAGCGCCTGCTCCACATCGAGCAACGCACCGGCGCGATCCTGCTGCGGCAATGCATACATGAGATCGAGGTTGAAGTTGGCGAGGCCGGCAGCGTGCAACTCCGCGGCGGCGCGCTGCGTCTCGGCGGGCGAATGAATGCGCCCGAGCGCCGCCAGGCTGGCCGCCGCGAAGCTCTGTGCACCGAGTGAGACGCGCGTGACACCCGCCGCGCGGTATTCGCTGAACACACCGCGCTCGATCGTGCCGGGGTTGGCTTCCAGCGTCACTTCGAGCCCGGGCGCGCAGCCGAGCAGCGCGTGCGCTGCCTCGAGCAGCCGGCCGATCGCCGCGGGCGGGAACAGGCTGGGCGTGCCGCCACCGCAGAACACGCTGCTCAGCTGGCGGCCGCCGACGCTGGCGGCCTGCGCCTCGAGATCACGCAGCAGGCGCGCCAGATAGGGCTGCGCCGGCAGCTCGCCCTGCAGCGCATGGGAGTTGAAATCGCAGTAAGGGCACTTGCGCACACACCAGGGGAAGTGGACGTACAGTGCCAGCGGCGGTGTGCGCAGCTCAGCCATCGGCGCCCGCCTGCAACTGCGCCAGGAATCTGACGATGCACTCGTTCACCTCGCGCGGCTTCTCCATCTGCATCATGTGTCCGGCGTGCGGCAGCATGGCGACGGCGCGCACGTCCTCATACTGCAGGCGCAGCGCGCCGAGCGGATCGGGGCCGTGCCAGGCCTCGAGGTCACAGTCACGCTCGCTGCCGATGAAGAAGAACGGCGCGGAGTTCTTCACTCCCTCGAAGCGCCGCCGCTGCGCCCAGCGCAGGTCCATCGCGCGGTACCAGTTAAGGCCGCCGGTGAAGCCGGTGCGCGCGTATTCGGCGACGAAGAACTCCATCTCAAGCTCGGAGAGCCACGGCCACGGCAGCGGCGGGGGCTCGGGCAGCGCATCCAGATAGCTGGTGCCCGGGGGATGCTTCCACACATCGAGATAGTGGTAGTCGCCGCTCAGCGCATAGAACACTTTGGTGAGGAACTGACGCGGCTGCGCGTTGAGTGCCGCATCGGCCGGACCCGGCGCTTCGAAGTAGTGGATGTGGACGAAGTGCTGTCGTGCCCACTGCTCGGCCTCGCGCAGCGGCGCGAGGGCCGGATTGTGCGGCGTCGCGGGGTTCTCGAGGCCGATGATGGCGCGCACCCGCTCGGGATGACGGAAGGCGAGGTCGTAGATGGCAAACACGCCAAAGTCGAGACCGATGAACACTGCCGAGCTTTCGCCCAGATGATCGAGCAGCCCCAAGAGATCGCCGACGGTGTGCTCGACGTCGTAGGCGCCGACCTCGGCCGGGGCCTCGGTCTGACCCATGCCGCGCATGTCCGGCGCCACGACACGCAGGCCCGCCGCGGCGATGGCCGGGATCTGGTGGCGCCAGGAGAACCACAGATGCGGGAAACCGTGACACAGCATCACCAGCGGACCTGCGCCCTGCTCGACGTAGTGCATGCGGATGCCGTTGATGCGGGCGTAGCGGTGTGTCCAGTGCGCCATCAGGGTGTCCTCGATTCTCCCGCCGCGCTGGCGCGCGAGAGCCTTCTACCTCCAAGTAAGTAGCCCGGCCTGCCCCGCAATCCTAGCGCGCACTCCCCCGAGGGAGCGCTGTGCCAGAGGCGTCCGCTCACTAGAGTAGTGCGCCAGGAGAGGAGAAAGGTCATGGAGTTCCTGCTCATTGATGTCGGTGCCACCGCGGCCGCATTGCTGGGCTACGTCGGCTATCTGGCCCTGGAGCGCCACCGCTCGCAGGGCGTGACGTTGCGGCGCCCCTCGGCTCCGGTCGGCCACTCGCTGCCCTAAGCCCCACGCAGAGACACCGCGGCTTATGGCCGCGGCGGCCCGTGCGCGCACTCTGCCGTTGCGCGCCAGGCACTTTCGCTGCGGCGCACAGCCACGCCCGTCCCTTGCATCCACCCCTCTGGCTGCGTCGTCGCCGCAGTCGGCCGAGCGCCGTCACGGCCTCGTAGCCTGCTCACGAGGGCGGCGAGCGCGGCGGACACATGGCCGCCGTCGCGGTCCCGGCCGCGCGCCATCAGCGGCCGCAACCAGAACGCAATGCAGACAGAGCCGCCACCAGGAGCGGCGCGAGTTCCTGGTGACGGACGATTCCTTCCTCGTCCAACCCGGAGCCGAGTATCGGCAGCGTGACGCAGGCAGCCGCTACCACGCGCGCTGACATCGTCAGCAGGGTTTCCCGCAATGCCGCCTGGGCGATGCTCGCCCGCGGGGCTGCATTCAGCAGCCCCACCGGCTTTTCCACCAGGGATTCGTTGCCCACCATCCAGTCGAGCGCATTCTTGATGACGCCGCTCACGCCGTGGGCGTACTCCGGACTGGCGATCAGCAGCGCATCCGCACCCATGATCAGGCCGCGCAGCGCCGCGACCGGTGGCGGATCCAGCCTCTCCAGATCGGGATTGAACAGCGGCAGCGTGCCGATATCGCGGTAGAGCCGGACGTGGATCAGAGGCGGAGCGAGGCGCGCCGCCGCGCGCAGCAGCATGCTGTTCAGCGAAGCCGCGCGCAGACTCCCGGATATCGCAAGAACCTGTGTCGGGTGCATGAGCCGGTCAGACGACGCAAAATCATTCTGCGTTCTGCACCTGTTCGCGCATCTGTTCGATCACGACCTTCATGTCCACCGCGGTGCGCGTGGTTTCGAGGTCCTGCGATTTGGATGATAGTGTGTTGGCTTCGCGGTTGAGTTCCTGCATCAGGAAGTCGAGGCGCCGGCCGGCCGGCTCGTTGCCGTCGATCACGCGGCGCACTTCGGTGATGTGACCACTCAGCCGCTCGATTTCCTCATCGACATCGAGGCGCTGCAGAAGCAGCGCCAGTTCCTGCTCCAGGCGCTCGCGGTCCACGCTGACACCGAACTCCTTGAGCCGCTCATCGAGCCGCGCGCGGATCCGCGTTTGTACTTCCGGCAGGCGCGCGCGCACCGCGGCGACCAGAGTCTCCAGCTGCCCGCAGCGCTGCTCGAGCAGCTCGCGCAGGCGCGCACCCTCACGCGCGCGCGCCCCCGCCAGCTCTTCGAGCGTGGCATCGAACACTGCGTAGGCCGCCGCCAGCAGCTGCTCGCCGCCGGCGCTGTCCTCGCGCAGCACGCCGGGCCAGCGCAGCACCTCCAGCGCATCGATCGCGGACGGCTCACTGCGCAGCGCGCGGCGCACGAGTTCGGCCGCCGCCAGCAGGCGCTCGAGCGCCACACCGTCAATCTCCAGCGCGCCGCCGCTGCCGGCCGGGCGGCGGTAGTTCATCGTGCAGTCGACCTTGCCCCGGCGCAGCTTGCGCGTCAGGCGTGCGCGCAGCTCGCCCTCGGCTGCGCGCAGCTCATCCGGCAGGCGGAAACCCGCCTCGAGGAAGCGGTGGTTGACGCTGCGCAACTCGCACACGAGGGTGCCCCACGCTCCGGCGGTTTCGCGGCGCGCGAAGCCGGTCATGCTCGCGATCATGCTGCGGTTCGTCACTGGTGATATAAAGCCTCAATAAGTCTAACAGACACACGGGCTGCCGCTTGCGGGTCGAATACGCCGAAATCAGCCTGCTGGGCGGGCGCGAAGAGAATCAGGACCGGGTGAGCGCTGCGGTCACCGAGCAGGCTGCGCTCCTGGTCGTGGTCGACGGCATGGGCGGACATGCGCACGGCGCGCGCGCCGCGCAGGTGACGCAGCAGGTGATCCTCGATGCCTTCGCGCAGACACCGCAGCCACTGTTCGATCCGCTCGGGTTCCTGCACCTGACTGTCGGCCGCGCACACCAGGAAGTGGTCAAGCTGGGTGCGAAACTGCCGCTCGAGCAGCGCCCGCGCGCCACCTGTGCGGTGTGCCTGGTGCAGCAGGGCGCGAGCTGGTGGCTGCACGTCGGCGACAGTCGCATCTACCTGCTGCGCAACGGCACGCTCATCACCCGCAGCCGCGACCACAGCCACGTGGAGCTGTTGCTGCGCGAGGGCGTCATCAGCGCCGAGCAGGCGCACAACCACCCCATGCGCAATTTCGTCGAATGCTGTCTCGGCGGCGATCCGATCCTGCCGGACATGTCGCTCAGCCGCCGCCGGCCCCTGCGGCGCAATGACGTGCTGCTGGTGTGCACCGACGGTTTGTGGGGCCCGCTCGAGGACAGCGAGATCGCCAGCGAAGCAGGCGCGCCCGGTGAACTGCGCGGCAAGCTGTTGCGGCTGGGCGAGCGCGCCGTGAAGCGCGCCGGTGCGGGCAGCGACAACACCTCGGCCGCGGCGCTGCGCTGGTTGGGAGACTGACACATGAGCCGTATCTCCGGACGCGCACCCGGCCAGCTGCGCCAGGTGAGCTTCGAACGACGCCACGCCAAGCACGCCGAAGGCTCGGTGCTGGTGTGCTTTGGTGACACGCAGGTGCTGTGCACCGCCAGCGTCGAGGACAACGTGCCGCCATTTCTGCGCGGCAAGGGCCAGGGCTGGATCACGGCCGAATACGGCATGCTGCCGCGCTCCACCCATACGCGCACCGCGCGCGAGGCGGCGCGCGGCAAGCAGAGCGGCCGCACCCAGGAGATCCAGCGGCTCATCGGCCGGGCGCTGCGCGCGGTGGCGGATCTCAAGGCACTGGGCGAGCGCACCGTCACGCTCGACTGCGACGTGCTGCAGGCGGACGGCGGCACGCGCACGGCCGCGATCACCGGCGGTTTCGTCGCGCTTTCGCAGGCGTGCGAGCAGCTCACGCGGCGGCGCCTGATTCCCGGCAACCCCTTGCATGGGCAGATCGCGGCGGTGTCGGTGGGCATCGTCGGCGGCGAGCCGGTACTCGATCTCGACTATGCGGAAGACTCGCAAGCCGAGACCGACATGAACGTGGTGATGAACAACGGTGGCGCTTTTGTCGAGGTCCAGGGCACCGCCGAAGGTCATGCCTTCCGCCGCCACGAGCTGGATGCTCTGCTCGACCTCGCCACCGCGGGGATCGCCGAGCTGTTGGTGCTGCAGAGCGAGGCCCTGCGCAATCTGTGAGGCGCGCGGTTCTGGCCAGCGGCAACCCCGGTAAGTTGCGCGAGCTCGCCGCGCTCCTCGCGCCGCTGTCACTCGAGCTGGTGGCGCAGAGTACGCTCGGCATCGCGGCGGTGGCGGAGAGCGGCAGCACCTTCGAGGAGAACGCGCGCATCAAGGCACTGCACGCCGCGCGCCACGCCGGCCTGCCGGCGCTCGCCGATGACTCCGGGCTCGAGGTGGACGCCCTGGGTGGCCGTCCGGGGGTGTGGTCGGCGCGCTTCGCGGGCGCGGCAGCGAACGACGACGACAATCTGCGGCGGCTGCTGAGCGAGCTTGCGGGGATTCCCGCGGCGCAGCGCGCGGCGCGCTACCGCTGCGTGGTCGTGTTTGCGCGCGGACCGCAGGATGAGACTCCGCTGATTGCACGCGGCAGCTGGGAGGGGCACATTGCCTTAGAGCCGCGCGGCACCGCAGGCTTCGGCTACGACCCGGCATTCGTGCCCGCCGGCGGGGAGCGCACCGCGGCGCAGTTGAGCGCCAGCGAGAAGAATACCGTCAGCCATCGCGCCCAGGCCTTGAACTCGCTCGTCGCGATGCTCGCGACGGAGGGCTATATTCGCGCCCCATGAAGCGCGGCCGGCTGATCGTGATCTCCGCCCCGTCGGGGGCCGGCAAGACCTCACTGGTGAAGGCACTGCTCGCCGGCGAGCCGCAGCTGCGGCTGTCCGTGTCGCACACCACGCGCCAGCGCCGGCCGACGGAGGAGGACGGCCGCGAGTATCACTTCGTCACGGTGCCCGAGTTCCAGCGGCTGATCGCTGCGGGCGCGTTTCTGGAATACGCGCGCGTGTTCGACAACTTCTATGGCACCGCACGCGAGTTCGTGCAGCAGCAGCTTGATGCGGGCCATGACGTGCTGCTGGAGATTGACTGGCAGGGGGCGCGGCAGGTGCGGCGTACGCTGCCCGAATGCGTCAGCGTGTTCATTCTGCCGCCCTCGCGCCGCAGCCTGGCGGAGCGGCTCGCGCGGCGCGCCACCGACACCGCCGAGGTCATCGCACGGCGCCTCGCCGATGCGGCTTCCGATATGTCGCACTACTCAGAGTTCGACTATGTCGTGGTGAACGATGACTTCGCGCAGGCGGTGGCGCAGCTCAAGGACATCGCCGAGGGGCGCGGCGAGAGTCTGCGCAGCGACCGTGCGCAGCTCGCAACGCTCCTCCAGGAGCTGCTCGCGCCCGCCCCGGCCTGAGCACCGCAGGCGCGCGCCACAGCAGCGCGAGCAGCAGTGCCGCGAGCAGCCACGGGCCGAGCGCACCACCGCCCCAGTGCCAGTAGGGCGGCGCGGGCGAGCCGGGCGTGGTGAGGGTGACCACGTTCGACAGTCCGCTGGTGCCGCTGGCATCGCTCCAGGCGACCGCAAAGTAGTAGGTCGTGCCGGGTGCCAGATTGCTGAGCGTCGTGCTGGTGCTGGTGACGGTCGCGAGCGGCTGCGGGTTGAAGCCGCCGTTGTTCTGCCAGTTCCACGAGTTCGCGGCATAAACGTTGTAGCCGGTCGGCGCCGGACTGCCCGGCGGCTGGAGCAAAGCATTCGGACTGTCCCAGCTCAGCGTCACGACGCCGCTGCTGCTGACGGAGCCCTTCAGGTTGACCGGCGGAAATCCGATCCCCAGGCCGAATTCGAACACCGTGCCGAAGTTGTTGAGGCCGCCGACCGCGGTGGTGCCGTAGAAATCGCCGTTGCTCGCCTGCACCAGCGCGGCGGACGGATTCTGGCCATCGGCGATGGCGAACGAGTACAGCGTCGCGAAGCTGCCGCTGGCACTGATGTCGAAGATCGTGCCGACGCTGCTGACGTTCGCGCCGCAGGCCCCGGGCGGCAGCATCGGACAGCCATTGGCGCCGCCGCCGCTGGTCGTGCCGTAGAAGTTGCCATCACTTCCCTGGAGGAGCCCGTTGGGCGCAAAACCGTCGCTGTTGCCGCTGAAGGAGTAGAGCGTCGTGAGGCTCCCGGCGGTGGTGATCTTGAATACCGTGCCGGCATTGGCGGCTCCGCCCGCGGAGGTGGTGCCGTAGAGATTGCCGTCAGTGCCGAGCACCAGGGCTGCGGCCGGCCAGGCTCCGTTGGTACCGTTGAAGGACAGCAAGGTCTTGAACGTGCCGGACGGTGTGATGCTGAACACCACGCCGGCGTTGTTGGCTCCGCCCTGCACGGTGGTGCCGTAGAACGTACCGTTCACCTGTAGCAGTGCCCCACCGGGCAGCGCGCCGTCCGGACCACTGAAGGTATAGAGCGTGCTGAGCTGACCCGCGGGGGTCATGCGATAGAGGGTTCCGGCGCAGTTGGTCCCGCCGGTCGTCGTGCCGTAGAAGTTGCCATCGCTCCCCTGGATCAGGGCGGAGTTGAAGATCTGGCAGGGGTTGGCGGGGAACGAGGCGAGTAGTGTGAAGGTACCGGCGAGTGAGATCTTGAAAGCCGTGCCGTTGTAATACGCGCCACCGGCGGTGGTCGTGCCGTACAGGTTGCCGTCGCTCCCCTGCAGCAGATTCGACTCCGGACCTGCGCCGCTGGCGGCATTGCTGAAGGTATAGAGGGTGGTGAGCGTGCCCGCCGGGGTCAGCCGCAGGATCGCGCCGTTCTGCGCCGTGCTCGTCCCGTACAGGTTGCCGTCACTCGCCTGGATCAGCGAGGCCTGCGGCAAGCCATTAGTTTTATTCAGGAAATCAAGAGTCAGGAGCTGCGGGGTCGCCGGCTGCGCCGGGGCGCTGGCGGGAGCGAGCCACAGCACGGCTCCCACCGCCAGAGCGACCAAGGTCCAATCACGCGCGCGCATGCGACTTCCTCCCTGCGGGCTCAGGTGATGTTAACGCGGGCTGAACCCCTGGGTTGACCCCGGGAGGCGGAGGGGGATCCGCAGTCCCGCGCTCGACGGTCGCGGCTGCCGTCAGGCTCCTGCGGGTTGCACTGGAAAGCCGTCGGCGCGCCGCAGCTCGGGGAACAGCCGCATCCACAGCGCGGCAATGAGGAGGGTTGCACAGCCGCCGAGCACCACCGAGGGCACCAGCCCGAAGAGGCTCGCCAGCATTCCGGACTCGAACTCGCCGAGCTCGGCCGACGCGCCGATGAACATCGCATTGACCGCGCCGACCCGCCCGCGCAGGGCGTCGGGCGTCGCGCCCTGCACCAGCACGCCACGGATGCACACACTGATCATGTCCCCGGCCCCGAGCAGTGCGAGCATCGCCAGCGACAGCCAGAAAGAATGGGAAAGGGCGAACACCACGGTCGCGGCGCCGAACACGCCGACGCCGCCGAACAGCCAGCGACCCACGCGGCGCCGCAGTGGAAAGTAACTGAGCGCGACTGCCATGAGAAGCGCGCCCACCCCGGGTGCCGTGCGCAGCAGGCCGAGCGCTCGCGGACCAACGTGCAGTACGTCCTGGGCGTAGGCGGGCAGCAGCGCGCTGCAGCCGCCGAGCAGTACCGCCACCAGATCGAGCGAGATCGCCCCG
>DATHMN010000139.1:0-4400 GCA_035487135.1 Steroidobacteraceae bacterium
CAGTTTGGCGGGCATCCCCTGGACTGATCCGGCGGTCTCGGCGAGTCGAGGCGAGCGCACCGGAGTGCGCGCCCGGAGAGATTCGAACTCCCGACCCTCAGGTTCGAAGCCTGATGCTCTATCCAGCTGAGCTACGGGCGCGAGCGGCGGATTCTACTGGGAATCGGCCAAGCCGTTAACGCGACATTGGCGCCCGACGCGGGCCGCGCGGCACAATGAGCTTCGCTCCCACCGAGGTTGGCGCCATGACGCTCTTTGATCTTTCGGGAAAGGTTGCACTCATCACCGGTTCGAGCCGCGGTATCGGCAAGGCCATCGCGCAGCAGATGGCCGCCCACGGCGCGCGGGTGGTGATCTCCAGCCGCAAGGCGGAGAGCTGCGAGGCGGTGGCCGCCGAGATCAACGCGGCCGGCGGCAGCGCTTTCCCCAGGGCCTGCCACGTAGGGCACAAGCCCGAGCTGCAGGCCCTGGTCGATGCCACCGTGGCGAAGTGGGGCCAGATCGACATCGTGGTGGGGAACGCTGCCACCAACCCCTCCTTCGGACCATCGATCGACACGCCCGATGAGGTGTTCGAGAAAGTCATTCACACGAACCTGCTCAGCAACGTCTGGCTGTGCAACATGACGCTGCCGGCGATGGCGGCGCGCCGTGACGGTGCGGTCATCATTGTCTCCTCGGTCGGCGGCCTCATGGGCAGCGCGCAGCTGGGCGCCTACTGCATCTCCAAGGCTGCGGACATGCAGCTCGCACGCAATCTTGCGGTCGAATGGGGGCCGCACAACATCCGCGTCAACTGCATCGCTCCGGGGATCATTCGCACACACTTCTCGCGCGCACTGTGGGCGGATCCGGCGCGCGCGGCGACCTTTGCCCGCATGAATCCGCTGCGCCGCCTCGGTGATCCGGACGACGTGGCCGGTATCGCGGTCCTGCTCGCCTCGCGCGCCGGCAACTTCATCACCGGACAAACGCTCGTGGTCGATGGCGGGGGCGTGATCGGCGGCGGCGAGCCGCTGATGTAGGCTGCGCTTCAGGCGCGGCGGCGCCGCAGTGCGGCGTAACCCACGGCCAGCAGTCCGAACCACACCGGCGCGACGTAGAGCGCGACGCGCGTCTCGGCGTCGAGCCAGAGCATCGCAGTGACTGCCACCAGAAACGCGAGTACCGCCCAGTTCGCGAACGGCGCGAGCGGCATGCGAAAGGGCGCAGCGGTCGCGCGTCCGGCCTGCACCGCGCGCCGGTAGTTGCGGTGTGACACGAGGATAATCCCCCAGGTCCACAGCGTCCCGATCAGCGCGATGCTCGTGATCCAGGTGAACACCTGCTTCGGGACCATATAGTTCAGCACCACCGCGATCAGCATGACGGCGGCGGAGGCGTGGATGCCCGCGGCCGGTACCTGCTGCGCGTTCAGCGTGCCAAAGATGCGCGGCCCGTGGCCACGCTGCGCGAGCGACCAGAGCATCCGCCCGGTGCTGAACAGCCCGCTGTTGCAGGAGGAAGCCGCGGCGGTGATCACGACCAGCGTGATGAGACTGGCAGCCCCCGGTACGCGCAGTTTCTGAAACACGAATACGAACGGGCTTACGCTCGGACTTAGCTCGTTCCAGGGCACGAGCGACATGATCACCACCAGCGCGCCCAGGTAGAAAATGAGAATCCTCAGGATGATACCGTTGGTCGCCCGCGGCAGAACGACCGCCGGGTTCTCGGCCTCGCCGGCGGTCACGCCGATCAGTTCGACCCCGGAGTAGGCAAACATCACGATCTGCAGCGTCAGCAGTACGCCGACGATGCCAAATGGCAGGAAGCCGCCGTGCGCATAGAGGTTCGCAAAGCCTGCGGTGGCACCGAGCTCGCCGAGGTGGAAAAAGATCACGACGAGCCCGGCGGCAATGAAGGCGACGATGGTCACGACCTTGACCAGCGCGAACCAGAACTCGAGCTCGCCGAAGACGCGCACCGCCAGCAGGTTCGTGCCATAGAGCACGAGCAGCGCGACGAGCGCCGGCAGCCACTGCGGCAGGTCCGGAAACCAGTAGCGTACGTAGATCCCGATGGCGGTAAGTTCCGCCATCGCGATCACGACCCACATGAACCAGTACGACCAGTGGGTCACGAAGCCCGCGAGCGGTCCGCAGAATTCCTCGGCGTACGTGGCAAAGGAGCCTGCGACCGGGCGATAGGTGAGCAGTTCACCGAGCGCCCGCATGATGAAGAAGATCGCGACGCCACCGAGTGCGTAGGCCACGAGCAGACCGGGTCCGGCGTCGTGGATCGCCTTGGCCGAGCCCAGGAACAGCCCGACGCCGATGGTGCCGCCGATGGCGATGAGCTGGATGTGCCGGTTGCGCAGGTTGCGCGCGAGGTCGTTCGGCGGATGCGGCATGGTGGCGTGTCTCTTTCGTGCGCAAGTCAGGGCGGCAGGGGATGCGGCGGCCCGAGGAGCGCATAACGGCGTCCCTGGGGCAGTTCGTAGCGTTGCACGAGCGCGGCCGTTCCGGAAGCTACCAGCGTGCCCGCGACGCCGTCCCCGGGGGAGCGGGCACGATACCAATGCGTGAGCCAGCGCGTCAGCTCGCCCTCGGCGTGCCCGGGCAGCAGCACCAGAATGCGCGCGTTACTGCCGCGCGTGGCAAACCAGCGCCGTGCCGCCGACACGTCCGTGCCGGTGAGCACCGAGTACGAGCCGCTGAAGCCATGGTCGATGATCGCGAGCGTGGTTTCATCCGGGTCCAACAGGGCGAGCGGCTGGTGCGCGGTGTCGGCGCGGATACGCCGTGCGAGGCCGCCCAGGTCCTGCCAGCGATCGATGACGGGGAAGGCCACCAGTGCGCTCAGACTCAGCGCTGCCGCATAGGCTGCGTACGTCCAGGCCAGACTCTGCCCGAGAGCCCCGCGTGCCTGCGCCCGCTGTGAACGCCGCAGCGCCGGGATCCCGACGGCGAGTATCCCGACGGATACCACGACCGTCCATGCGCGTGCCGCGCTGCCGGCGAGCGCCAGCACGATGAGCGCCGCCACGAGCAGGCCGCCGACGATCGCAGCCAGCACCCGGGTGCCGCGCACACACCACTGATCCAGGCGCGTGGGAGCGGCTTGCGCCTCCTGCAGCCACAGCGCGGCGAGCAGCGCGAACCCCAGCAGCGCCGGCGCCGCGTAGATGTCGCGCGCCGTGGCGGCCAGTGACAGGAGCAGCAGAAATGGCAGGCTCGCGGCGAGCGCAAAGCGCCACGGCGTGCCGGCGGCTCCCGCGGCGCCAAGGTGGCGCCAGGCGCGTACGAGACTGGCTGCGGCCACGAGCGTCCAGGGCAGCAGGTACAGCGGCAGCTCGAGGAAGTACTTCCCGGGGCTGTTGTGATGACCGCTGGTGTAGTCGAGTGCCTGCGGGGCGGCCACCTGGGTGAAGCGTCCCACGATGTTGTTCCAGAACAGCGTCCGCAGCGCCTCCGCACCGCCCGTCGAGCGCGCCACCGCCCACAGCCACGGCGCGATGATCAGCGCCTGCAGCAGCAGCCCCGCGTACAGTTCCGGGCGGCGCAGTTCCGCCCAGCGCCGCTCCCAGGCGAGCAGCACGAGCAGCGCAAGTCCAGGCACCAGCCATCCGGGGGCGCTCTTGGCCATGAAGCCGAGCGCGGCGCCGAGGTGCATGAGCGCATAGCCCCGGGTCTTGTGGCTGCCGGGAGGCGCACGGAAGCCGCGCCACAGCCCCAGCAGTGCGAGCGCGTTGCCGGCGAGCAGACAGGCATCGGGGGCGAGCCAGCTGGTGACGCGAAACGCGGTCAGCGCGCTCGATGCCACCAGCGCTGCGAGCAGCGCACTCATGAGGTCGAGGTCCATCGCCAGTGCCAGCGCGCCGACCGCAAGGGCGGTGAGGAGTGCGTACAGCGCGTTCGGTGCCCGCGCCGCATCCGGTGAATCCCCCCACACCAACACCGTGGCGGCGGAGAGCCAGTAGGTGAGCGGGGGTTTCTCCAGAAACGGCGTACCGCCGAGATGCGGCAGGGTCCGATCGCTCTGTTGACTCATGCGCCAGGCGATGTCCGCCTCGCGCGGCTCATCCGGAGTCCACAGAGCGCGGCCAAAGATCCCGACCAGCCACAGCGGCGCGAGCGCCACCAGGGTGAGTACGGTGAGCCGACGCAGGGTGCCGCCGGCGGCTTGGGCAGGACTCAGAGGACCCCCGCCGCAGACACGCTGCCTTGCGCCACAGCTGCGGTGTAGCGCTGCAGCCAGCGCTCGAGCGGCGCTGTGTCCACCTGCAGCAGATGCAGGCCGAGCTTGGAACGACGCCACAGAATATCCTGCGCCGTGCGCGCGAATTCTTCGCGGCACAGATACTCCAGTTCGCGCTCGTACAGCTGTGGCAGGACCTCGGCGCCGAGGTCCGCGAGTGC
>DATHMN010000140.1:0-5025 GCA_035487135.1 Steroidobacteraceae bacterium
ACAGCCCGCGCTCCTGCACCAGATAGGACGGCAGCCAGTTGAAGACGAAATAGAAGGAATAGTTGGCGCAGAAATTTCCGACCATCGAGCCCCACAAAGCCCGCTGGCGCAGGATGTCCGTGACTCGCGGCGCAGGTCCGAGCGCGGCGCGCTCGCCCGGCGCGCTGCTGAACTGCAGCTGCCCGCGCCACGGAATCAGCCACAGCAACGAGGCGAGCCCGAGGGCGATGAACATGACGCGCCAGCCGTAGCGGATCATGAGATGCCCGCCGAGGAAAGTGCCGAGCGCCGGACCCAGCACACCGCCCAGCTGCAGTACGCCGGTGGCGCGCGCACGGTGGCCGTCGCCAACTCGCTGCGACAGGAGCGCCAGCGCACTCGGGTAGGTCACCGATTCGCCGATGCCCATGAGCAGGCGCAGGCTGACGAGCCCGGCGACGCCGCGCGACAGGCCAGTGAACACGGTCGACAATGACCAGAGGGTGAAGCCCGCCGCCAGCACGCGCGCCGCGCCCAGCCGGTCGGCGAGTGCGCCCATCACCGGCTGCGCGATCACGTAGGTCCAGAAAAAAGCCGACAGCACCCAGCCGAGCTGCGCGTGCGTCAGCTGCAGCTCCGACTGGATCAGCGGTGCGGCGGTCGACAGCGTGCCGCGATCGACATAGTTGATCAGCAGCGCCAGCGATAGCAGCACCACCAGCGCATACGCCAACGGCGCCGTGCGCGGCGCAGCGCGCACGGGCTGTTGCACCGCTACTGGCCGGGCGACGGCGCGGGACGCGTGCTGGGCGGCGGCCTGCTGTTACCGGGCGGGGGACGCCCGTTCCCGGGCGGCGGCTTGCCACCTCCACCACCCGGTGGTGGTTTGCCACCACCTCCACCCCCCGGCGGTGGTTTGCCACCACCTCCGCCGCCCGGGGGCGGTCTGCCACCGCCTCCACCGCCGGGCGGTGGCCTGCCGTTGCCGGGTGGAGGCTTGCCGCCGGAGGGTGGCGGGGAACCGCCGTACGGTGGACGCGGGCGACCGGTGTTTGGTGGCGGACGCGGCGGCGGTGGCGGACGCGCGCCCGGCGGTGGACGCGGCGGCGGCGGACGCATGTGGGGCGGCGGCGGCGGACGTCCGTGCGGATAGCGATTCCAGTAGCCGTAGTAATGCGCGCGCTGCCCGTACCACGGTCGACCGCGATAGTAGGAGTTCCAGTAGTTGTTGAATGAGAACGCGATGATGGGGACGCCGAGCACGAGCGCGCCCGAAGACAGCACTACGGGTCCGCTCGGTGCGGCAGCCTGCAGATAGGCCGCATCGATCCAGCCACGGTCAAGGCCGAGCGAGGCATCGCACCAACCGTAACCCTGTTCGCAGCCGTACACCTGCACCACGACACCGGGCGGCAGAAGCGCCACGCTCGGATAGTTGATGTCAGGTCCGGCGCGCAGGTGGGCGTGCGTCGTGACCATGGCAGTAAAAGCGAGCGCCTGCGACGTCCATGCAGCAAGGCTGAGCGTCACGGCCGCCAGCGACAGTCGGACTCCATGACTTTTCTTCTGATTCATGAGCGCACCGTGTTGGTCCATCTCGAGTCAGTTTAATCGCTCAGCGCGCGCGGCGCAGCATGAGCTGGGGCTAACCGATGCTCCTTCAGGATGGCGGCGAGCGCCCATGTGGAGTAACAATGCGCACTCTACTGTCGTGCCGCATCAATCAACTCCAAGACCTCGATATCACCAAGGAATGCAGGGGAGAACAATACATGGCTAGTCAGTTGATGGATTCGATTCTCGGTATGGTTACACCGGAGATCAAACAGTCGCTTGCAGCGCGCCTGGGTGACTCGCCGCAGGCGGTGCAGAGCGGACTCACCACGGCCACGGCAGCGACGCTCGGGGGCCTGGCCAGCCGCGCCGGCGACAGTGGCTTTCTCAGCCAGATCATGGGATTACTCGGTGGCGGCAATACGCAGAACATTCTGGGAAGCCTGTCTTCGATCGCCTCCGGTGGTCCTACCGGTGGCGTCGGCGACCTGGTGAACAAGTTTCTGCCGATGATTTTCGGCTCCAACCAGGGACAGATCGCCAGCGCTATTTCCCAGCAAGCCGGGCTCGGCGCCGGCTCCGGCCTGGGAATCCTGAAGATGGCGGCACCGCTGGTGCTCGGCTATCTCGGCAAGCTGCACAGCGCGGGTTCTCTCAACGCGAGCTCGCTCGGGAACATGCTCAAGGCCGAGGCCCCCAACCTGCAGAGCTACCTGCCAGGCGGTCTCGGCAATCTCGTCAGTAACGCCGGTGCCACCGCCACTCACGCCGTTTCAGCGGTCGGCTCGGGCGCCGCGGCCGCTGCCTCCAGCAGTTCGCGCTGGCTGGTGCCGCTCGCCATCGTCGCCGCACTCATCCTCGCCTGGATCCTGTTCCGTTCGATGGGCGGTCCGAAGGAGGCGGTGCAATCGGCCACCAACGCGACCAATACCGCGGCCACGGCCGTGGGGAACGCGGCCAACTCGGCCTGGGCTGCACTCGGTGAAATGGTGCAGGTCAAGCTGCCGGACGGGACTGTGCTCAATGCCCCGGCGCTCGGCGTCGAGGCGCGGCTGGTGAAGTATCTGAATGACCCCACCGCGCAGGTCTCCGAGGATACCTGGTTCGACTTCGACCGCCTCTTGTTCGACACCGGCAAGTCCACACTGCAGCCGGCCTCACAGGAGCAGCTGAATAACATTGCGCTCATCATGAAGGCCTACCCGGGCGTCAAGATCCGCATCGGCGGCTACACCGACAACACCGGCGATGCGGATGCCAACGTGAAGCTGTCGCAGGACCGCGCCGACAACGTTGCCTCCGCCCTCACCACCCTGGGTGTCGATGGCGCGCGCATGGACGCGAAAGGTTATGGTGCTGCCAATCCGATCGCGGACAACTCGACCGAGGAAGGCCGGCAGAAGAATCGCCGCATCTCGCTGCGGGTCACCGAGAAACCGGCGCCGCCTAACAGCTGACGCAGACGCCTGCTGGAGGCCCCGTGCGGCTTCACCCGCACGGGGCTTTTTTTATTTTGCCGCGGCCGTCGCAGGTTTGTCGGCGATCAGCACCTCAGCCTTGAGCTGTGTGCCACCGACAGTGAGTTGATTCGGGATGCAGGTCGAGCGGTACTCCACATTGCGGGTGGTGAACTTCGGCAGCACCTGCTCTTTGATCTGCTCGGTGAGCTCGCAGTCACCGGCCGCATCCACCGGATCCCGGCTGGCGGTGAGATCCACCGTCTGCCAGTGGGCGTTGACCCGCACGGCGGCGGCATCAGTCTTATCGGTCACTGGCTGCAGCACGTTCATCTGCACGTAAACGCCCGGGAACGCGCTCGGGCGCCCCAGGCCGCCGGCGCAGCCTTTCTGGCGCACTGACAGGTCCTTGGCCTGCGCGCCCAGTTTCAGCAGCACGCGACGCATCTTGTCTTGCAGCCCGTCGCAGGAGTACTTGGCGGTGAAGCCCAAGAAGGTGAAGGACAGCTTCTGCGGAGCCCAGACCGCGGTGACGGTATCCGCCGGAGCATCCGCCAGCACGGGCGCGGCAAGCGCTGCCGCCACGAGCACGATGGGAACGACACTCAACCGCATGCGGTTCTCCACGGGCGCACCACCACGGCGCCGATTCTAGCAAAGCACCTCTGACAACGGCGGCGTACGCTTGCAGTTGACAACCCACCCTTCGGAGTCAACCCATGTCCAGCCGACCCCTGCCCGTTCTCGCTATTTTCGGCGCCGCCATGTTGGAAGCCGGCGCCGGCGGCGCCCAGCAGCCTGCCGCCAGCAATCCGCTCGATGTCGTTCCTGACAAAATGCCGTTCGACATCCCCTACGGCGCGCCGATCTCGCTCGAGCACGCCAACGGCGTAATCGCCGCCGCGGTGGCCGAGGCGCAGAAACACGACTGGAAACTCAACGTCGCGGTCGTCGATTCGGGCGGCAACCTGGTGGCGTTCCAGCGCATGGATGGCGCGCAGTTGGCCTCGATTCAGATCTCGGAGCACAAGGCGCGCGCGGCGGCGACCTTCCGCCGCGAGACCAAAGTCTGGGAGAACGCCATTCAGACCAACGGCGCCACCTATGCGCTCACGCTCGACGGTATCATCGCCTCGCGCGGCGGGATCCCGCTGGTGGTGGCGGGCAAGCTGGTCGGAGCGATCGGCTGCTCGGGCGGCACCAGCTCGCAGGACGAAGTAGCCTGCAAGGCGGGAGTCGCGGCACTCAAGGGCAATTAGGCGCGCGGCTCGGCCAGCAGCTGCACCCAGTACAGGCCATGGCGGCCGATGCGCCCCTGCGCCTGGGCGATGCCCATCTGTGCAAAGCGTGGGTCCATGATGTTCTCGCAGTGG
This sequence comes from Steroidobacteraceae bacterium, assembly GCA_035487135.1. GTDB lineage: Bacteria > Pseudomonadota > Gammaproteobacteria > Steroidobacterales > Steroidobacteraceae > 13-2-20CM-66-19. The sequence continues at coordinate 4,364 of DATHMN010000140.1, forward strand.
TCGGGGCTGTCGAGCCAGCCCTGCACCACTTCCTCCACGGTCTGGGGGCCGTAAGCGATGTTCTCACCCACCAACTTTTCGTGGTAGCCCACTGCGCGCACCCGATCTGCCGGCGTCGCGCCGGAAAGGTCCTGGTGCTCGAAATAGTTGTGCTGCGCCATGTCTGCAGCGTGACCGAACGCCACGCCGTCGAGGGTGCCCGACAGGCTGAGCGGTGCGACCGGTGCATAGGAGCGTCCACCGCAGCGCGTGCCGCGGGCGCGCGCCTGGTTCACGAGCTCGAGTGCCCGTGCGGCGAGCGCGGGTGACTCGTCGCTCCGGGTACGCGGTTGCGCGCTGCCGGAGGCGAATGGCGCCGGTGCGGGCACTGAGGTCTGCGGGTCCACGGGCTGCGGTGAGGGAACATTCACAGAGGCAAACACCAGCCAACGATCCTGACCGCGTTGATAGACGCCCACCTCGTGCAGGCTCTGCTCCATGACGGTGCGACACTGGGTGCGTCGAAGCCTCTCGAGCAGCGCATTCTCCGGTCCCCGGACAAACACACCGGCGGTGGAGCGGTAGGGGCTGCCGGCGGTCGCGGCGGACAGCGTGCGGCCCATCGCCCATTGCTCGGCGCTGTGATCGAGTTCGGCGGTACGCTGCAAAGGCTGTGCTGCGGG
>DATHMN010000141.1:0-5178 GCA_035487135.1 Steroidobacteraceae bacterium
CCGCGAGGCGCGCCTGTATCAGTCGTTCGAGAAAGGCCTGCTCGGCCGTACCCGCGGCAAAGCAATTCTGCGGCGCGTAACGACGCGTCGCACTGCCATCTTCCGCAACGCTCGTGAGTTCGCGCATGACGCGGCGGAAGACTCCCTCGCTGTCGCCCGAGCCTGCGGCCAGCAGCCGTTCGGCTTCGGTGACCAGCGCACCGCGCAGCCCGCCGGCGCGTCCGTCCGGGCGGTAGACCTCCCACAGCAGCGTCCGCCCGCGGCGACCTTCGTACAGCTGCTGCAGGGCGTATTCCAGCAGCGGCAGGGATTCGGGGTTCGCGGCCGCTTCACGCAGCAGTTCGCGATCGAGCACCCTGCCGTCGCGCTCCTCGAACACCAGGCCGGCGGCATGGGCCGGCTCGCGGATCATGTCGGCGAGCTCATCGCCGCGCGGCGGAAGCAGTGTGTACGGCGGGCTTCGCCGCAGCAGATCCATGAGCGCGGCGTGAGCCTCGAGGCGGTGCGCGAAGTCGCTGCGCAGCGTCGCGATGACCCACACCGACGGCAGCGCGGCGAGTGCGACCAGCGCATCCAGAATCGATGTGGCATGCGCGCTGACCGGCGCGAGCGTGAACAGCTCCTCGAGCTGATCGAGGTAGATGAGCAGGCGCACCTGCTGGCGCGCAAGGCCGGCGGTGGCTGCCTGTGCATCCAGGTAGGTCTCGATCCGGGCCGCTGCAGCGGCCGGCTCGCTGGCGAGCGTCCGCGCAAGCTCCGCGCTCGAAAGGGCGAAACTCGCCGCCGCCGGCAGGACGTTGCGGATGCCGGCAGCCATGGCGCCGAGCGCGCCGTGCGCGGGTGCTTCGGCATTTACATCCGAAGGACGCACGCTCGTGCTGAGCCATGCCGCAATCCCCTCAACCGGCCGGTCGGCTAGGAAGGGCAGCAGTCCGGCGCGCACCAGTGAGGTCTTGCCGTTGCCGCTCATCCCGAGGATGAGCAGCAGGTGGGCGTGCGGCGTACCGGTTCCCTCGGCGCGCTCGCTGTCCTGTAGCCGCTGGATGATCTCACCGACCGCCTGCGAGCGTCCGAAGAACACGTCCTGGTGTTCAGCATCAAATGCCTGCAAGCCGCGGAACGGCGAGCCCTCGGTCCAGCGCGGCCGCGCCTGATGCTGGCCGGCGCGCGCCAGCTCGCGCTCGATCCACTTGCGCGACTGTTCGGTCAGACGGCGTTCGAAATCCGCGCCGTCGGTGAAACCGTGATGGGCGACCAGCACCGCGCCCGCGGCGTCGTAAAACGCCGTATGGCAGAACTCTTCGAGCCGCTTGTATTGATCGAAGCGCTCTTCGGCGTTCGCGCTCGTCATGTCCAGGTGCGGCGCCGCCAGCTTGCGGTAAATGAGCAGGTTCGGTTTGCCGAATTTTGCGTACGCGGCGAGCGCGTCGCGCACTTCGAACTCCGTGCCGGTCGGTCGCGGCCGCCCCGGTTCCGGCGCGAAGTCGGCCGGCAGCCGCGTGCCGAGGCGCGCCCAGAGGATGCATATCACCAGGTCACACTGCGACGGGCGCGGCAGCTGCTCCTGGAAGCCGGCGTGCGCGAAGATCGGCTCGTGCTCCCACAGCAGCACGTCAAGGGTGACGACATCGGCGAACTCACTCGCCAGGCGGCGGAATACCCGCTCGGACAGCGCGCGCTCCGCGGCGACATCGCCCGGCGAGGAGACAAAAATGCGCAGCAGCAGCTTCTCGGTCACGGTCTGCGCGTGCTGCTCGGACGGCGTAGCCGTGGTCATGGAGCGTTGTCGCGGCACCGACCGCGGGCGCCGGATGGCTGCCGCGGCGCGCTAGAGGACGTAGCGCGCATCGTTGTTGGTTCTCAAGAAGCCACGCATCTCCTGGTAGGACGCGCGCTCGGCCTCCTGCATGAGGCGTAGCTTCTCCTGGGGCTGCTCGGTCGCATCGAATTGCTGCAGCAGCGACTGCATCGTGGAGCGGTAGCGCAGGAAGCGCTCGACTTCCCTGCCGGGCTGCAGGCCCTCCGCCAGCGTGTGTAGCGCCAGGATGCCAATGACCGCCAGGATGATCGCCACGTGCAGCACCAGAAAACCCTGCCAGTGGGTCATGACCGATACGGCGACGGCGAAATGTGCAGCGAACACGAACAGGATGAGAATCAGGCCGGTGTCGCGCAGCAGCTGCATCTGGCGCGGCGCCGAACTGGAAATGATGCTGTCATCCGTGCGCAGCTTGTAGTCCGCGTACTGCCGTTGATGCTCGAAGCGCAACAGCCGATAGGCTGCGAAGATCTCCGCGAGCGTGCCGTTGCCGCCTGGCAGCGGGCCGTGCGCGGCGCAGGGGTGCAGGCGGAAGTCCGTCTCGCTCTCATCTTCGAGGACGGCGCGCAGACGCGCCGGCAGGTGCCCCTCGTGTGTCAGACGGAATTCGGCGAGCCAGCCGTGACGCGCAGCGCGAAAGCGCTCGCGCGCGGCCTCATCGCTGCTCGAAGCGAGGATCTCGTGCGCGCGGCAGACCAGTAGCTGAAACTGAAACTGGCGCAACCGCTCGGTCATCAGGCGGGCGCATAGCCAGCGTTGCTTCGGCTTGCCGGTGAGCGCGCCGACCGAGGCGATCAGCACGCTCAGAATCCCCAGGATGGCCGCGCCACCGGCGAGCAAGCGGAACAGCGGACTCAACGCATCCAGGTGCGTCGTCAGCGATGCGCCCACCAGCGCCGCCGCGCCGAGCAAGATCGCCCACAGACCGGCGCGCTGGCGCGCGATTTTGGCGCGATTGGCAGGCACTTCGTAGTCGCTGAACAGCGCGCGCAGCTCCGGAAAATCCAGCACGTGCGCAATGGCGGGAAAGCGCTGCAGCGCGAGCTTCCGCTCCGGCTCCGACAGCAGCAGATCATCGTTGAATTTCTGCAGCGGGATTGAGTTCATTGTGTTTTCTACGACGGCCTTGGTCCGGCGCGCCGCATCCCCTTGTCCGGGCACTAAACTACAGGGAACCTGGGCACTTTGCGAGATCACTCCACCGCCCACGCGGCGGCGGCTGGATCACTGGCCGAACCGACCCGGCGACGCTAGAGTCGGTCTTTATGCGGCCGGCGTGCACGCGGCGGCGAGCGGATGGCGAACAGCAGAACAACGATGGCGGCGGTCTTCTTCAGCGGACACATGATCGATCGGCCCGGCCGCGCGGCGCCGCGGTTTCCGGCCGCGCTCGTACCGCGCATCGCGCAACGCCTCGCCGCGGAGCTGGCCCGCCTGGGGGCAAGCGATGGCTTCGCCTCGCTCGCCTGCGGCGGCGACATCCTGTTCCTGGAGGCCATGCTGGCACGCGGCGGCCGCGTGCATGTGACGCTGCCGTGCGCGCGCGAGGATTTCCGTAAGGACTGCGTCGATGTCATTCCCGGCGCGGACTGGGCCACGCGCTTCGACCGCATTCTCGCCGCCGCTAGCAGTGTCGAGGTCCTCGGCGAGCAGTACGCTTCCGACAACGCTGCGGCGAGCGAGTGCTGCAGCCGCATGCTGGTGGGCTTGGCGCAGCGCTGTGCGGCAGAGCAGGGCGAGGCTGCCAGCGTGCTGGCGCTATGGGATGGCCGGCCGGGCGATGCGTTCGGCGGCACCCACTCGATCGTGGATTTCTGCCTGCGCCACGGGTTCACGGTGCACTGGATGCAGGATCTGGTGTCGGTGGGCAGTGCCGGGACGCACGAGCTGGCGCCGCTCGCGGCGGGCACGTCTTCCGCCGTGCAGCGTGACAGCGTGCTCGGCGAGGCGCCGCAGCAGATCTGCGCGGCGATCTTCGCGGATGCAGTGGCCTCCAGTAAGTTGCATGAGCGCGAGGTGCCGCGGTTCGTGCGTGAGTATCTGGGTTGTGCCATGCAGGCGCTGCAGGCCAAGGCGATCGTGCCGCTGGTGCGCAACACCTGGGGTGACGGGCTCTATCTGGTATTCGACACCGTCAGGGAAGCGGGCGTGTTCGCGCTCGATTTTCGCGATCGCATCGTGGCGACGGACTGGCAGACGCTCGGCTTCAGCCGCATTCCTAACGTGCGAATCGGCGCGCATGCGGGGCCCTTGTACCGCATCTACGACCCGGTGCTGGGGCAGTGGAGCTACACCGGCTCGCACGTCACCCGGACGGCGCGGCTGGAACCGGTCACCGAGCCTGGAAAGGTGTTCGCGACGCTCACCTTCGCCGCACTCGCCGCCGCAGAGCGGGTGAGCGAGTTCGCCTGTGAGCTGGTGGGCCGGCGCCAGCTCGTCAAGGATGCCGGCGAAGTCACCGTGTTCGAGCTGCGGGGTGCGGTCCGGCCTGGCCGCTGAGGCCGGCTACTGTGGTCGGCGGAACGGGCTGAGCGGCTCGTCGATGCCGCGCTCGCGCCGGAACAGGGTCCATTCACCGCTCTCATGCAGGGTCGCCTCGCCGAGGGCGCCGGCGAGCTCCGCCACATCCACCGCGCCGCGTTCATTCCAGTAGCGCTGCGCCTGCGAATAGAGCTCCAGCATGCGCGCGTGGTGTTGGGCGCGATACGGCACACCGAGCCGGGTGGTGAGCGCCACGAGTGCCGCCGCGATCGACGGGCAGACGAAGCTCACCAGCCCCAGGTGTTTCAGGTACGGCACCACCACCGTCAGTTGCGACTGCAGCAGCACCAGCAGGGTGGCGATGATGCCGAGCAGGAAGAGCGCGCCGACCACGCGCCGCGAACGGAGCTGCGCCTGATGTGCGCGCGCCACGGTGCGGGTGTAGTAGCTGCACTCGCGCGCGATCCAGTAGCGCAGCAGATCTTCGTTCGCGGCGGCCGTCGCCGGTGCAGCATCGGGCGCCGCCGCACTGACGGCCGAGCGCATGGCGAGGCGGATCCAGTACAGCTGTAGCGGATGTCTGACCAGGTAGCGGTCTGCGACCGCGCGCTCGAGCCGCAACGCACACCAGTAGAACTGGACGCGCACGCCCTCGGCGAGTGCGCGGTACTCGACGAAGCGCTGGTGGATCCGGCTGCGCCGTGCGCCGTAGTAGATCGCGTACGCGGCCAGTAGCAGCAGCAGGTACGGCAGCAGCAGCCATTCCTCGAAGCGCCGGTGCGCAACGGAGGCGATGGCGGAAAACAATCCGTAGATGACGACCGCGGCACCCGCCAGCAGGAAGATGAGTTGAAAGGTGCGCTCGACCTTGCGCTGGT
>DATHMN010000142.1:0-3577 GCA_035487135.1 Steroidobacteraceae bacterium
GGGTAGCTGCCGGCCGAGGGCGCTGATCACACCCGCCGTCACGCTGTTCTCGAAACCGAAGGGCGAGCCGATGGCGATCGCCCACTGTCCCGGTCGCAGCTTCGCGGGATCCCCGAAGTGCACGACGGGGAAGTCGGTCCCCGGAATTTTGATGAGCGCGACGTCGCTGCGTTTGTCGACACCGATGACCTTCGCCCGGAACTCGCGCCGGTCGGTCAGCTTGACCGTCACCTCGGAGGCGTCGGCCACGACGTGCGCGTTGGTGAGCACATAGCCGTCGGGAGTTACGATGAACCCGGAGCCGATGCCATGGGCGGGCGGCGCGTGCTCGGGATTCGGCATCTGGAAACGGTGGAAGAACTGCGACAGCGGGTCTTCGTCGTTGCCGCCCTCGTCACCGCCGGATGAGCCGCCGATACGCTGCTGCGGCTTCTCGACGACGCTGATATTGACCACCGCCGCGCCGTTCTCGGCCACCAGACCCGAGAAGTCCGGCAACCCCGTGACGCGGCCGGCGGGAGCGGTTGGAATGGCCGCGGCGGCCACGGTCGAAGCGGGCGCCGCACCCCCCTCCCCCGCATTGGCATTCGAGCGCTGGTGAGCCACGACCACCACGAAGATGCCGGCCACCAGTGCGAGCGACCAGGTTCTGAGACTTCCCATTGCAATATGTCCTCTCAAAGGTGTTCTCGGGCTCTCGACAATTGACCCCGACTTGAGGCCGACGTTTCAATTTTCCAGGTTTTTGGGCTTCCATTCCCATGTTTTTCGGCCCCGGCGCGGAAAAAATGTGACTTATCGACGGGCCGGGCCCCTGCGCCGCAGCTAGGCTGAGCCTCTTTGAACGCACTCCTTCGCCGCGTATGCCCGATGCAACCGGTCCGGTGCTGTTGGTGGTGGGCGGCGACGCCAAACGCCTGCAGTGGCTGAACCATCATGTGACAAGCCATTGGCCGAGCGCCCAGGTTACCACTGCGCCCGGCACGGACGCGGCTTCCCTCACGCGTTTCGTCCAGGAACGGGCCCCGGACGCGGTCATCATGCAGATCGACTTCAGCAATGAAGCGCTGGCGAGCATGGGCTTGAGTCACCTGACACAAATGCTGCGGGCGCAGCCGACGGTTCACTGCATCATACTCGCCGAGCACGGCAGCGAGCTGTCAGCGGTGCGAGCGCTCAAATGTGGTGCAAAGGACTACCTGCCGCTTGCCCGCGTCACGCGCGACCTGCTCCTCAAGGCGGTCACCGAGGCCTGCGCCAGGCAGGACGCCTCCGCACTCGCCACCGGGGCGCTCCTCAACCCCGCCGAGGACGCGCCGGCCGTGAAGGTACCCGGCTACGGCATCGTCAAGGAAATCGCCACCAGCAACTTCTCCTCGGTTTTTCTCGCGCGCAGCGAGCGCCTGCGGCGCAACGTCGTGCTGAAGGTGATGAGCCGCGGCAGCACGCAGCGCGAAATCGACGACGGTGAGCGCTTCCAGCGCGAGTACGAGATCATCTCGAGCATCCAGCACCGCGCCATCGCGGAAATATACGACTTTGGTGCGCTCCCGCATCACCAGTACCTCGCCATGGAGTACATCCCCTGCGGCGACCTGCGCGACCGCTTGCGCAACCCCATGAGCATCGACGACAGCCTGTATTACCTGCGCAGCATCGCCGAAGCGCTGCGCGTCATCCACGTGTTCGGCATCCTGCATCGCGATCTGAAGCCCGCGAACGTCATGCTGCGCGAGGACAATTCGCCGGTACTCATCGACTTCGGTCTCGCGCGCCGCTCGGTCGAGGCCGGTACGACCAGCGTCGGGCAAGTGCTCGGCTCACCCTACTACATCAGCCCCGAGCAATCGCAAGGACAAAAGGTCGATGCGCGCACCGATCTCTACAGTCTCGGCGTGATGTTCTTCGAGATGCTCACCGGCCACCGGCCCTATATGGGCAAGAGCGCCATGGAGATCATGGAGCAACATGCCGCGTCCCCGGTGCCGCGTCTGCCCTCGCATGTGGCTTTGCAGCAGGCGCTGGTCGATCGCCTGATGGCGAAGGAGCTCTCGCATCGCTATTCCTCGGCGGATGAGCTGCTGGCGGACCTTGGGCCCGTGGTCGCCGCAGTCGCCTGAAGCCGCGTGTGTGACCCGCGTCACACTGGCTCCAGCCATCGCGCGGCATATGTAAACATTAAGATAAAGCTGTGACACTGCTCCTGTCGGGGCGGCCGCCCGTTTGGCACGCTGCCAGCGGTATGTTCATCACCCGCACCCGTCACGAGCGCGAGAAGCAGGAACTCCTCGACGCAAGCAATCGCACCAGCGAAGCGATCTTGCGAAACACCGATCAGGGGCTGTTCTTCCTCGATGCGCGTAACCGCGTGCTGCCGCAGATTTCACAATCGCTCGCGCAGCTGTTTCGGCGCGAGGACTTCGCGAATCTCACGTTCGAGAAGCTGCTCGCGCCGGTGGTCACGGCCAAGACACTGAGCGTGGCGCGAAGCCACATCGCACAGATCCTCGGCACCGCGCCGCCACGCGAGGATGGGAGCGACGCGACGCGCGCAGCACCGACCGCGCAGGCCAACCCCTTGAGCAACATCGAAGTCCGCCTGCCCAACAGCGACGGCTCGTTCGACTCCGCGCACTACGCCTTCGAGTTCAGCGCGGCCGAGCTCATCAACGAGCAACGCGGCTGGCTGGTGCGCGTCACCGACATCACGCAGCAAGTGCAAACGCAGCGCGAGCTCGAGGATCTGCGCGTGCAGGTGCAGACGCAGGGCGAGATTCTGCGCAGCGTCCTGCAAGTCGGCGGGGCGCGCTTTGCCGCGTTGCTGCATCGAGCCGATGCCTCGATGAAGACCATCAACACGGTGCTGAAGAAGCCGGCCCGCGAGCAGGAGGCGTTTCGCCATAAGCTCGAGGAGACGCTCGAGGAAGTCGACCGGGTGCGGCGCGACGCGGCCACTTTCCAGCTGTCGGCACTGGAAGCCTCGGCGCGCCAGTTCGAGGATGCGCTGCACGGGCTGCGCAGCCGCCCCTCCTTGAGCGGCAGCGACTTTTTGCCCCTGGCGGTCAAGCTCGACGATCTCTATGGGCAGTTCGCGCTGCTGAAGACGCTGAGTTCCGGCGCCGGCAGCCCGCGTCCCGCCGAGGCCGCGCCGCCCGGCGGCGGCATGACGGCGAACGGCACGCAGGTCATCGAGTCGCCGAAATTCATGGCCGGTGCGGCGCGGGCCGTTCCCGGCGCGCAGCTCTCCGCGCCCGCCGGCAGCCTGGAGAATACGCTGCGGGCGCTCACCGATCACGTGGCGCAGGAGCACGACAAAACCGTCACCCTGCACGCCGTCGGCCTCGCCCTGGTGCCTTCGGCCTATCAGTCCGCCATCAAGAACATCGCCATCCAGCTCATCCGCAATGCCGTGATGCACGGCATCGAGCCTCCCGCAGCGCGGGTCATCGCCGGCAAAGCGCCCGACGGAACCATGCGGCTCGAGTTCAAGAACGTCGCGAACGGCAACTTCGAGCTGCTGTTCGAGGACGATGGCAGCGGACTCGATCCCGAGCATGTGCGCTCCACCGCCATCGCG
>DATHMN010000143.1:0-3214 GCA_035487135.1 Steroidobacteraceae bacterium
CACGTTCCAGCTACCGATCAGGTTGTCGTACTCGAGTCTGCCGGCGAGCACGTATCCCCAGGCGAACCGCGTGGCGAACGCCGAGCCGGGAGCCAGGCACTGACCGAGCGGATTCGGCTCGACGGTGCCGCTGACGCACTGGCCGTTCACCGCGGGAAACTCCGGATAGCCGCCGAGGTTCGGATTGCCGCTCAGGTTCGTTCCCGGTCCGTCGTAGCGCAGACCGAAGCCCTCGGGACCCCCGCTGAGCTGGTTCTGCAGCCCCGGCACCCAGTCCGCACCGGCCTCGAGCACCACGACCCCCTGGGAGGCTTTGAGAATGTTGGCGAATACCTGCGTGGCGGTGACGTCGAAGTGCCAGGTGTCCTGCAGCTGATAGCCCTGCACGGTCTGTCCCAGTCCGTACAAGCCGAGCTGATTGCATCCGGTGATGGGCGTCGCGGAAGTCGGTACGCAGTGCCCGGGCCCGGTCACCGGCTCACCGAGGAGCTTGGCGATCCCCGTCTCGAAGGGTGTGAGCGATGCGTAGATGAGCTCGACGTCATCGAGCTGCAGCGGCACGTCGTGACGATAGGCCACCTCGCCCTGCAGCGCGGTGCCGGTCTTCTGGATCTGCGTGTTGAAGGACACGCCGAGCATCTTGATGTTCTGCGGAAATGACTCGTACAGACCCTCGGTGCTGCTGTACGCGGAGGTTGCGAGGTTGCTGGCCTGGTTGTTGACGTTGCCCCCCGCCAGCAGCGTGTTGGCGCCGATGGTGGCGTACTGCGTCGCCGTCGCCAGACTCAGGTTGCCGCCGAGCGCTGCGGCGCGCTGCGCGCCGATGGCCGCGCCGGTGGCCACCGCGGCCGCGAACGGCAGACCCGCGGCGATCGCCTGGGCGGCGCCACCCACGGCGTTGACCGCGCCAAAGGCGTTGCCGAGGCCCGCCTGCGTGCCAGTCTGAAACGACACCACCGGCAGGCGACTGGTGTAGTTGAGGAAGTAGAACCCCAGCTCGGTGCCCTGGCCGAAGTTCGGCAGGTACCACTTCAACTTGATGCCGTACTGGCCGGACTCGTCCGGCCTGTGATCGGGCAGTCGCGGGATCGTCTGGAAGTCGCTGATCAGCGGGCCGCCCAGGGAAGCGAAGTTCACGCCCTGGCTGGAGATCGCGCCGAACCCCAGGATCGCTCGGTTGCCGCCGGGGCCGGCGATGTTGTTGGTGCTGAAGTACGCACCGTCGGGCTCGATGATGTCCTCGTGCCAGTCGAACAGGTACAGCAGCTGGGTGCTCAGGTTCTTCGTCAGCTGGGTGTTGAACACCACCGATTCGTCCGGCAGCAGGGCCTGCTTTAGCTCCGAGCCCGGCACCTGCAGCGCCGTGGTGTCGAAGTAATCGACCTGGTTGAGTCCGCCGGGGATGAAGGTGCTCTCGCCCCAATCAACGACCTGCCGGCCGGCGCGCAGCTCCGAGGGCATGCTGCCCAGATCGAAGCGCCAGTAACCGAAGGTATCGAGCAGGCGCACGTAGCTGCCGATGTAGTCCTTGGCGAAATGGGAGAGCTGCACGTAATCGGTCGTACCGTCCATGACTTCCCAGTCGTACAGCCCGGAGCCGCGCACGAAGATGCCGCCCTTGTCCTTGTAGTTCAGTGCGAGCTCGGTGCTGCCGGTGAGCGCCTCGGTGAAGGCGGCCTTCTTCTGATAGTTGAGGTCGCCGTCATCGATGTTGGGAGAGTAGCCGCAGCCGCCGTCGGCGATCGCCACCAGCCGGCAATCGACCCCCGAGACGCGCCAGCCCTGCCCATAGGCGATGGTGGTGTCCCAGCTGCCGCTCCAGTCGCCCGAAGCGCTCTGGAAGCTCACGGCGAGCGCGCTGCTGGAAAGGCCCGCCGCGAGGCACGCGGCAGCGGCCGCGATGGCCCGTGCACGCGTGGTGTGACTTATCCTCATTTGCCCCCCTGCTTCCCTTGCGGGGCCCACGAGCGCGCCGCGCGTCGAACCCCGAAGGCGCTGCCTTCGCCCAGACGCGGTCGCCTGTGCGGCGCACCGCAACAGCAGCGACACACCCGCTGCGCGTTCTTATTGGTTGCCGCAGCACGAAACCTGCGTGCGCACGAGTCTATTACTCGGCAACGCGGCGGGGCAAGGTGTCTCGCGCGCGCGGCCACGGCGCCTGCGCGCACGGCGCGCTGCTCGCTCTATGATTGCCACTGGTGCGCCAGGCGCGCGGGTGGTTGCAGATGTCCTCTTTCGCGGGTAAGACGGTGTTGATCACCGGGGCGTCGACCGGCATCGGGCGCGCGCTGGCCCTGGCACTGGCGGCGCAGGGCGCCAAGCTCGCGCTCAATGCGCGCGACCCGGCGCCGCTCGCTCTCACCGTGCAGGCCTGCACGGCGCGCGGCGCTGCCGCACTCGCCGTCCCCGGCGACGTGGCGCAGCAGCAGGACTGCGCGCGGCTGGTGGCGCAGACGCTGGCGCGCTTCGGCGGCCTCGACGTGCTGGTGAACAACGCCGGCATCACCATGTGGTCACGCTTCGATGCGCTCAGCGACTGCAGCGCATTCGCGCGGCTCATGGCCACCAACTACCTCGGGGCGGTGTACACCACCGCCGCGGCGCTGCCGCACCTCAAGGCCTCGCGCGGCCTGATCGTCGCGGTGGCGAGCCTCGCCGGACTCACGGGGGTGCCGGAGCGCACCGCTTATGCGGGCAGCAAGCATGCGATGGTGGGGTTCTTCGAGTCGCTGCGCATCGAGCTCGCCGCCAGCGGGGTCGGCGTGACGATCATCGCCCCGGATTTCGTGGTGAGCGAACTGCACCGCCGCGCGCTCGGTCCCGACGGCGCGCCGCTCGGGCGAACGCCCATGCAGGAGGAGCACATCATGAGCGCCGAGCGCTGCGCGCAACTGATCCTCGAGGCCATGCAGCGCCGCCGGCGGTTGCTGATCACCTCGGCGCGCGGCCGGCTGGTGCGCTGGGTGCGCCTGGTGGCGCCGGGGCTGGTGGACGATCTGGCGGCGCGCGCCATCCGCACGCGCCGCTGACCTGCAGCTACTCGAAGGCGATCGCCGGCAGGTCGAGTGCAATGAGGAAGTATTCGAACAGGTACTGGAGCACGCGCACCTGGTTGTGCAGGCGGTGATCGCTCTCCACCAGGTGCAGCGCGCAGCGGTAAGCATCCGCGAAGCGCACGCTGTGCTCGTAGGGGACGACCTCGTCGCGCCAGCCG
>DATHMN010000144.1:0-27602 GCA_035487135.1 Steroidobacteraceae bacterium
CCAACGCCGGCCACGCGCCGCGCGCCAGCGAGACGGCGACGCCGCCGAGAATCAAGAGCACGAGGATCGCTGCAGTCAGGGTGGCCGAGCGGAAGACTCTCTCGTAAATCAGCTGCTTTGCGGCGTGCCTCGGATCGATGATCGCCACGGTGTGAGTTTCGCTCCCGCTATTTTCCGCTCCATACCGGATGACCGCCCGACGTGATTTCCGAGGTCCAGGTCTTTTTCACCTGGGCGATCAGCGGCGGAGGCAAAGGCACGTAATCGAGCGCGGCCGCCATAGTAGCGCCATCCTTGTACGCCCAGGCAAAGAACTTCAGCGCCTCGTTGACCGCGGCTGCATCGTCAGGCTGCTTGTAGACCAGAATGAAGCTCGCACCCGTGATCGGCCAGCTCTGGGCGCCGGCCTGGTCGGTCAGGATCAAGTAGTAGCTGTCCGACTTGGCCCAGTCCGCGTTGGCCGCGGCCGCCTGAAATGAATCGGCGCTCGGCGCCACCACTCCCCCCGCTTTATTGGTGAGCAGGACGTAGGCCATCTTGTTTTGCTTGGCGTAGGCGTACTCGACGTAGCCGATGGCGCCGTCGGTTTGGGTGGTCATGTTGGCGACCCCCTCGTTGCCCTTGGCGCCGATACCGATCGGCCACTGCACCGACGTGTTGGCGCCAATCGTCTCTTTGAACTTCGGGTACGAGGCCGACAGGTAGTTGGAAAAGAGGAACGTCGTGCCCGAGCCGTCCGAGCGGTAGATGGGCGCGATCGCCAAGGGCGGCAGCGCCAGCTTGGGATTCAGCTTCTGGATGCGCGCATCATTCCACTTGGTGATCTCACCCAGGTAGATGGCTGCAACGGTCGCGCCGTCCAGCACCATCTGCCCGCCCTGCACGCCCTTGACGTTCACCACCAGCACGACCCCGCCGATGATCATCGGGAACTGCACGAGCCCTGCCTGCTGCAGCTCATCCAGTTTGAGCGGCATGTCGGAGGCACCGAAGGTCACGGTCTTCGCCTTGATCTGCTTGATGCCCGCGCCCGAGCCGATGGGCTGGTAGTTGAGACCGATGCCGGTCTGCTGCTTGTAGGCATCGGCCCACTTGGCATAGATCGGAGCGGGGAAAGTGGCCCCGGCGCCGGAAATATCGGCCGCCTGCACGGCGCCGCCGAGTACCAGTACGCCCGCGGTCACAATGATCTGCTTCAGATTGATTGGCTTCACCCGTGGACTCCTACGCCGCCTCACCCGTTTTATCGCTGGCGCGCATTAAATGACAATCATGTGACGCTCGCGTGACAGGCGCTGCCGCGGCACAGAGGCGGGCGATGTGAAGCCCGACACCATGAGCTGCAGTGTTGCCGGGTGACTTTACACGCGCGTGACGCACGCTGGCGCGCTTGCCGCGACCGGGGCGACACCGTATAACGCGCAGCACGCCGGCGCCGGGACAGTCCCGATCGGCGCCCAGCTCCCGCCCCATCGGTACGCGATGTCTCAAGCCATTGAACTGACTCAGAATCTTCTGGCGCGCCGCTCGGTCACGCCCGCCGATGAGGGCTGCCAGAAGGTGTTGTGCGAGCGCCTCGCGGCCGCGGGCTTCGAAATCGAACGGCTGGCCTTCGGTCCAGTGGAGAATTTCTGGGCGCGCCGCGGCCGCGGCGGCCCGGTGTTCTGCTTTGCCGGCCATACCGATGTCGTGCCGACCGGTCCGCTCGAGGAGTGGCACAGCGACCCGTTCGTGCCGGCGATCCGCGATGGGCTCCTCTACGGGCGCGGCGCGGCCGACATGAAGAGCGGGCTGGCCGCGATGGTGACCGCCAGCGAAGAATTCGCCGCCCGCCATCCGCAGCACCGCGGCTCGATCGCTTTCCTCGTCACGAGCGATGAGGAGGGACCGTCGGTGGACGGTACCAAGCGCGTCGTGGAGCTGCTGCGCGAGCGCGGCGAAAAAATCGACTGGTGCGTGGTGGGCGAGCCCTCGAGCGAGCACGAGGTCGGCGACACGATCAAGGTGGGCCGGCGCGGCTCGCTCAGCGGCCGGCTCACCGTACACGGCGTGCAGGGCCACGTCGCCTATCCGCAGCTCGCCGAGAACCCGGTGCACACGTTTGCGCCGGCACTCGCTGAGCTCACCCGCCGTCGCTGGGACGAGGGCACTGAGCATTTCCAGCCGACCAGTTTCCAGGTCTCCAACCTCAACTCCGGCACCGGCGCACCGAATGTCATCCCCGGCGAGCTCAAGGCACGCTTCAACCTGCGCTATTCGCCGGTGCAGACGCTCACGGCACTCAAGTCCACGGTGGAGGAAGTCCTGCGCCGCCACGGCGTGCGCTACAGCCTCGAGTGGTTTGTCTCCGGCGAGCCGTTCTACACCGCGCCCGGACTCCTGTCGGATGCCGTGAGCGCGGTGGTGAGAGAGATCCGCGGTGCCGCGCCGCGTCTTTCGACCGGTGGCGGCACCTCCGATGGGCGCTTCATTGCCTCACTCGGAGCGCAGGTGGTCGAGCTCGGCGTGGTCAACGCCTCGATCCACAAGGTGAACGAATGCGTGCGGGTGAGCGATATCGATGTCCTGCACCGCATGTACGTCGGCGTGCTGGAGCACCTGCTGGCGGATGGTTAGCGGCGCGCGGCCGGCGCCGCTCGCAGATTCGCGATGAGGCCGGCGGCGCCTAACAAGAGCGCCCACAGCAGCACCCACGCGGGCATCGCCCAGCCGAGGAAGCGCCAGTTGACCAGACCGCACTCGCCGCTGCCGCTCAGCACCTTGCGCACCACCTGCCACAGCGGCATGAACTTCATGAGCATCGCCAGCGGCGCGCCGCAGGAGGGCAGCGCACCGGGCGGCAGGCTCTGCACGTACAGGTGCCGCGCCGCCACCGCCAGCGTCGCCAGTGCGCACACGCCGATCAGCGCGGCATACGCGTAGCGGCCGCGGCCGCGCGGGTTGTGCAGCGCCGCCAGCAGAAATGCGAGGCCGACGAGTGCCACACCGATCCGCTGGAAGATGCACAGCGGGCAGGGATCCAGTCCCAGCTGGAACTGCGCGTAGAGCGCGTAGCCGAGCAGCGCCGCGCACACGGCGAAGCCGGCAAAGTTGAGCAGTCGCGGGCTGGGCACGCGCGCGCTGGCGGCGGCCGTCAGGGAGCTGGGGGCGTAGAGCCGGCCGCGCCCAGGCCGGCGCGCAACTCCCGCTCCACATCATCGAGGGCGGTGTGGCGGATGTCCTTGCCGTGCACCATGTAGATGACGTACTCGCTGATGTTCTTGGCATGATCGCCAATGCGCTCCAGCGCGCGTACCACCCACATGACGTCCAGCGCGCGGCGAATGGTGCGCGGATCCTCCATCATGAAGGTGATGCTCTGCCGCTGGATCGCCTCATATTCCTCGTCCACCAGGCGGTCCTGGCGCGCCACGCGCAGCGCCGACTCCACATCCATGCGCGCAAACGCATCGAGCGCATCGTGCACCATCTCCGAGACCACGCGCCCGAGGTGCTTGATCTCGCGATACTTGTCCGCCGGGCGCTCCATGGTGGCGAGGCGCGAGGCGATGTAGCCGATCTTCTCGCCTTCATCACCGATGCGCTCGAGATCGGTGATCGTCTTGATGATCGCCACGATCACCCGCAGATCGCCGGCGGCCGGAGCGCGCGTGGCGAGAATGCGGCTGCATTCGTCATCGATCGCCACCTCCATGTTGTTCACCTGGTGATCGTCCATCGCCACCGACTCGCCGAGCGAGCTGTCGCCCTCGACCAGTGCGGTGATGGCCTTCTGCAGCTGCTGCTCGACGAACCCGCCCATGGCGAGCACTTTGCTGCGCACACGCTCGAGGTCCTCGTTGAAGCGGCGCGAGATATGGTGGCTGAGATCGGCGGTTTCCATCAGTGCGTATCCCCGGCCTGGCTGGGCTGCCGGCGCGCGGCAATACGCGCGATCATAACGGAACTGCGGCTGGCGGCCAGCCTGGCGCGCAGCGCCAGGGGGATGCTCGCCAGCCCGGCGAGAAACTGCGCGGTGGCAGCCTGCCAGCTGAAGGCGCGCGCCCGCTCGGCGCAGACCCGGCGGTCGAGCCGCAGGGCACCGCCGATGGCCCGCGCGAGATCCTGGTGCAGGACGCCGGTCACCGCCGGCTCGAGCACATCGATCGGGCCTGGCACGGGGAAGGCCGCCACCGGCACCCCACAGGCGAGCGCCTCGATCATCGTGAGACCAAAGGTATCCGTGAGGCTTGGGAACACCAGCACATCGGCGGCGGACAGGAGTGAGGCCAGCTCATCGCCGAAGCGGTAGCCGGTGAACCACGTGTGCGGGTAGCGCGCCGCGAGCGCGGCGCGCTGCGGGCCATCGCCGATCATGACTTTGGTGCCGGGCAGCTCGAGCGACAGGAACGCCGGCAGATTCTTTTCCACCGCGATGCGGCCGACGTACGCCATCAGCGGGCGTGGCAGATCCTTCAGCAGCGGGTGCGGGGCGAGCGGTCGAAAGGCGCGCAGGTCCACGCCACGGCGCCAGCGGTGCAGATGGGCGAAGCCGTGTGCGCGCAGCTGCGTCTCCAGGCTCTGGCTGCTGACGAAGGTGCGCGCCGCCGCGCCGTGGAAACGGCGCAGCCACGCGTACGTCAGGGCGACCGGGATCGGCCAGCGGGCGCGCAGGTATTCCGGATAGCGTGTGTGATAGGACGTCGAGAACGGCACGCCGCGCGCGCGGCAATAGCGGCGCACCGCCATGCCTAGCGGACCCTCGGTGGCGATATGGATGGCATGCGGACGGAAGCTCTTCAGCGTGCGCGCGACGTGGTCGCCGGGTGAGAGCGCGAGGCGGATCTCGGGATAACTCGGACAAGGCAGGCAGCGCAGACCCTGCGGCGTCAGCAGCTGCACCTCGTGGCCGAGCGCTGCCAGCTGCGCCGCGGTGGCCTTGAGCGTGGTAACAACGCCATTGGTCTGCGGCGTCCACGCATCGCTTGCGAGCGCAATCCTCACGCAGCGTCGGCGAGCAGATCCGCCCCGGTCCGCCAGCTGGCGGCCGGCGCCTGCGGCCAGCGCAGCAGCTTCAGTTCCCCGCGCTCGCTCTCGATCAGAGCGGAACAGGTCTCCACCCAGTCACCGGTGTTGCAGTAGAGCACCTCATCGATGCGGCGCAGGTTCGCCCGATGAATGTGCCCGCAGACCACGCCATCGTAGCCCTGCGCACGGGCGTGCTGCGCGGCCAGCTGCTCGAAGCTCTCGATGTAGCGCTGGCTCACGCCGATCATGAGCTTGAGACGCTCGGCGAATGGCCAGTAGGGACGCCGCAGCAGCCGGCGCAGGTTGTTGACCGTATGACTCACCTGCACGGTGAGGCCGTGCGCGACATCGCCCAGATGATTCAGCCAGCCCGGGCACGGCATCCCCGCATCGAACTGGTCGCCGTGCAGCACCAGCAGCCGCTCGCCGGCGGCGGTGCGGTGCACCCACTCACGGTGCACCTCGAACTGGCCCTGCAGCATCTGCGCCAGCATCGCCAAACTCGCGTCGTGATTGCCCGGGATGTACACCAGATGCGCTCCGGCACGCTGCCTGGCGAGCAGCGTGCGCACGACGCGGGTGTGCTCGGGGGTCCAGAACGGCCGCCGCGCCAGACTCAGTGCATCGACGATGTCACCGACCAGCACGATGCGCTCGGCGTCGATCCCGGCCAGGAATTCGTTGAGCTCGCGCACGCGCGCGTGCCTGAAACCCAGGTGGGTATCGGACAGGAACAGCGTGCGGACTCGCAGGCGATCGTCGCGTTTGGAATGGGCACGTGCCATGGCGCTGCTCGGCTCATCCTTCAGGTGAAGCTGTCCGCTAGCCTGCTGGCGCCCTATGTCGGTTCGGTGACAGTGCCGCTAAATCTTTCTTACGAATTAGGGGTTTGCAACAATAAGCTCAGCCATTACCGCGCCCTAGGCCGTCGCGGCGTGGTCTGCGGAGGTCTCGGTAATGACGCGCTCCGCCGGAAAATGGCAGCTAAACGTGCTGCCCGAACCGAGTGTGCTTTGGACCTCGAGTGTGCCTTCGTGCCGCTGCAGAACGTGTTTGACGATCGCGAGCCCCAGGCCCGAACCACCGGTGACTCGCGAGCGGCCCGGGTCGACGCGGTAGAAACGCTCGGTCAGGCGCGGAATGTGCTCCGGCGGTATTCCCATGCCGGTGTCGCTCACGGCGAAATGGCCACCCTCCTCATCCACCCACCAGCGCATGTCGATCGAGCCCTCGGCGGGGGTGTACTTGGCGGCGTTGTCGACCAGATTGGAAAGCGCCGAGTGGATTTCCGGCTCATCACCGAGCAGACGCTCTTCGGAATCGATGTGCACGCGCACGTCGCGCGGATGAATCGCGCGCGCCAATACGTCCTTACGCAACAGCGCCAAGAGCGCGCCGATATCGATGGGCTCACCGCCGACCGCCTCATCGGTCTCCTCGAGACGCGACAGCTCGAGCAGGTCGCGGATGATGCTGGTCATGCGCTCGGCCTGGCGGCGCATCTCCGCCACCGGGCCCTGCAGATCCGGCGCCAGCGCCGGATCCTGGCTGAGTGTCTCCAGGTACCCCGAGATCACCGTCAGCGGCGAGCGCAGCTCGTGCGAGGCGTTGGCCACGAAATCGCGCCGCACGGCCTCGAGCCGCATCTGGCGCGAGACATCACTCACCAACAGCAGCAGCTGGCCGTCGCCGTAAGGGGCGACCTGCATCGACAGGTAGCACTCATCGCCGCTGGTGGTGCGAATCACTACCGGGTTGGCGTAATCACTGCCGGCCAGATAGCGCACAAACTCCGGCTCGCGCAGCAGGTGCTCGATGCGCATGCCCAGATCGGCGGTGCGCCGCAGATTGAGGAGTCGCGCGGCCGTGCGGTTGAACCAGACGATCTCGCGCTGCGCATTGAGGATAACGACGCCGTTCGGCAGCGCGGCGGTCGAGCGTTGCAGCTGCCGCATGAGCTGCACGAACCGCTGTTTGTGAAAGCGCTTGCGCCGGTGCAGCCGCACGATCTGCGCGATGATCTCGCCCCACACACCGCCGACATCGGGTGGATCCGCGAAACTGCGGTGCCGCAGCCACCATTCGAGGCGGAAGAGATTGGCGAGCACCCAGCCGAGATGCAGCGCGAGCGCGCCGGCGAGGCCGGCCCACAGATTGCCGAACAGCCAGCCGAGGCCGGCACCGACCACCACCGTGCCGAGCAAGCGGCCCGCCGCGAACCACCAAGCCTGCGTCGCGGGTTCCATGTAAGGGCGCCCTTCTATAACGTGCGCGCCGAGAAGCGGTATCCTGAGCCGCGCACTGTCTGCACGAAGCGATCGTACCCGAAATCCTCGAGTGCCTTGCGCAGCCGGCGGATGTGCACGTCGATCGTGCGCTCCTCGACGTAGACGTTGCCACCCCAGACGCGATCGAGCAGCTGGTCGCGGGTATACACCCGTTCCGGGTGCGTCATAAAGAACTCGAGCATGCGGTACTCGGTGGGCCCCAGGGCCACGGTCCGCTGGCCGACCATGACGCGATGGCTGCCCTGATCAAGAACCAGTCCTTCGAACTCGATCAGCTCGTCGACCCCGTTCGCGCCGCTGCGGCGCAGGACCGCATTGATGCGCGCCAGGAGCTCACGCGGAGAAAAGGGCTTGGTGACGTAGTCGTCCGCACCGCCCTCGAGGCCTGCGACCTTGTCGCCCTCCTCGGCGCGCGCCGTCAGCATGATCACCGGCAACTCGCGCGTTTCGCGGTCACGCTTGAGCGCCCGGGTCAGCTCCAGGCCGCTCATGTCCGGCAGCATCCAGTCGATCAGAATGAGGTCGGGGCGCGAATCGGCAAGCGCTGCCCGTGCGGCACGGCAATCCTCGGCCTCGCGGACTTCGAAGCCCGCGCGCTTGAGGCCGAAAGCGATCATTTCGCGGATCGGCCGCTCATCCTCAACGATCAGTACCTGTTTGGCGGGCATCGTGCGACAGCTGTCAGCAAGGGCGCCGCTATTAGAGGGTCAGGCTGTTGCAGATTCATGACAGATGTCAAAACGATTGCAGTTTAGTGACCTGCCCGGGGCGATTGTGTCACATCATCCCGCAGGTAGAGCGGAAGTGCCTGTTCCGGCGGGAAAAGTCTGCCGGCTTCGATCTCCGGGACGGCGAGACGGAGCACGTCCTGTGCCCGTGGCAGAAGCCCGGCGTGAACGTGACCGCCCCAGTTCGAGGGCATGGGGAGCCGCTCGGCATAGCTTGCAAACCCCGACCCCGCACCGCAGATCGAGATCCTCGGCTGTCCGCCGTGATCCGGTCCGGTAGGCCAATCCGGCGGAGCGCGCACGGAGGCGGGCAATTCAACGCGCTCCTCCGTCACCGGCTGCGCAAGACCTAAATCCCGCTGTTCGAAGGCCGCCCAGTAGACCTCCTGCATACGCGCATCCAGACAGGCGAGCACGTGCGTACAGTGGGCCTCCGTCATGGCGCGCTGCGCCAGTGCGCGCAGGTCCGACACAGGGACCACAGGGAGTCCAGCGCCAAAGGCCAGGCCCTGGGTGACGCTCGCTGCCAGACGCACGCCGGTAAAGGCGCCGGGTCCGCGACCGAAGGCGATGGCATCGAGCTGCGCGAGATGCAGCTGCGCATCGCGCAACAGCTCATCGACCATCGGCAGGATGTGCTCGGCGTGGCCACGCCCGAGCAGCCGCTCGCGTACGTTCACTCGCCCGTCGACGAGGAGCGCCGCCGAGCAGTTCTCTGTGGCGGTATCGATCGCCAGCACCTTCACGGCGCGCTCGCCGCGCGCTCGGCGTGCACGACGCGACGGAAATGCCGCGCCAGAAACCGCTTGGCCTCACCCAGCTCCTCGGTGACCGTCATGGCCGGCAAAGCCGCCAGAAACACCCGGCCGTAGCTGCGCCCGCGCAGGCGCGGATCGCAGATCACGATCACGCCGTAGTCATCCTCGCTGCGGATCAGCCGGCCCGCTCCCTGCTTGAGAGCCAGCGCCGCCTCCGGGAGCTGATAGTCGCGAAACGCATTGCCGCCGCTTGCAGTGAGATGTTCGATGCGGGCCCGCACCAGCGGATCCTCGGGCGAGGCGAACGGCAGCTTCTCGATGACGACGAGGCGCAGCGCTGCGCCCTTCACATCCACGCCCTCCCAGAAGCTCGCGGTGCCGAGCAGCACTGCGTTGCCATCGGCGCGGAACTCCTGCAGCAGCTGTTCGCGCGGGGCCTCGCCCTGCACCAGCAGTCGGTACGGTGGCGCGGCTCCCCAGCGGCCGCGCAGGAGCGCCGCGCCTTGTTGGAGCGCGCGATGACTGGTGAACAGCACGAACGCGCCCCCGCCGCCGGCCTCGATCAGGGGCAGCGCCGTGTCGATCACCGCGCTCACGTAGCCCGCGGAGGCTGGCTCCGGCAAGCCGACCGGCAGATACAGCAGTGACTGCCGCTCGTGGTCGAACGGGCTGTCGATCCGCAGCGTGCTCGCCTCTTCCAGGCCCAGACGGCCGGTGAAATGCGCGAACTCCTCCCCCAGCGACAGTGTCGCCGAAGTGAAAACCCAGGCGCCGCTGCGCGCTCGCACCAGGTCGCGAAAGCGCTCCGAGATATCAAACGGCATCACGCTCACGCTGAAACCGCGCGCAGTGACCTCCAGGGTGCGGGCCCCATCCAGCTCATCGACCGCCACGATCCGCTCGAGGTGCGCTGCGAGCTCTGCCGCCCGTTCCTGCAGCGTGGCGAGCGCCCCGCTCCGCTCACTCGCTGCCGGCAGCCCTGCGAGCAGCGCCAGCGCCTGCATCAGCTCGGGGAAAGTGGCACCGGCGGCCGTACCGCGCGGGTCGAACGTAGCGCGCCCGGTGAAAGTCGGCAGCGCCTGACGCACCCTGCGCAGCGCCGCCTCGGCCGCGCGCAGCGCGCCGGCCGCAGCGGCCGCAAAGCCCTGCGCGCCGCGTGCCAGCTCCAGCTGCAAGTCCTTCAGCAGAGTCTCGATCTGGCGGCTGCTGACACTGGCGCCGAAGAACTGCGTCGCAAGATCCGGAATCTGATGGGCTTCATCGAGGATCACCGCGTCGGCGGAGCCCAGCAGGTCACCGAAGCCGTCCTCCTTCAGCGCCAGGTCCGCCAACAGCAGGTGATGATTGACGATGACGACGTCGGCCTCGAGCGCCTCACGCCGCGCCAGCGCAACGCAACAGCGACTGATCTCGGGACAGCGCACGCCGAGACAACTCTCGCGCGTGGAGGTCACCTGAGGCCACAGCGGGTGGCTGTCCGACAGGCCACGCACTTCGGCGAGATCACCGCGACGGGTGGTCAGCGCCCAGCTTTCGATGCGCTTCAGCAGCGGGCGCGATTTCCCCGGCAGCGCGCTCATCAGCGACAGTTGTTCATCGCCGCCCGCCGTTTGTGCGAGCCGATAGCGACACAGATAGTTGGCACGACCCTTGAGCAGCGCCACGCGCGCGGGGCGCCCGAGGGCGGCACTGACCAGCGGCAGATCCTTGGCAAACAGCTGGTCCTGCAATGTGCGCGTGCCGGTGGAGATGAGGACCCGCACACCGGAGAGGAGCGCCGGCACCAGGTAGGCGAACGTTTTGCCGGTGCCCGTACCCGCCTCGACCACGAGCGATTCGCGCTCGCTGAGTGCGTCCGCCACCCGCTGCGCCATGCGCAACTGCTCGCGGCGTACTCGGAAATCCGGC
The DNA here is from genome assembly GCA_035487135.1 of Steroidobacteraceae bacterium. GTDB lineage: Bacteria > Pseudomonadota > Gammaproteobacteria > Steroidobacterales > Steroidobacteraceae > 13-2-20CM-66-19. The sequence continues at coordinate 10,690 of DATHMN010000144.1, forward strand.
AGCGCCCGCTCGAGTGGTCCGCCGGCGGTGAATATGTCCTCAAGATCCGGCATACGAGACGCCCGTGCCTACGCCTGCGGCCTGATCGCAGTGCGCAAGCTCGAGCCTAGGTGGCTGAATTTGCGGGAAACTGGTGGGCGGCAGGCCATTGATCGACAATTAAGTGAACTCCGCTACTGTATCAGGGCGAGGGAACCGCCCGAGATATACTTCGGGGTTAACAAGCGCCGCAGAATCGCAAAAGAGGACCCGCGGATGGCTACTGCCGCACACATGCTGAGCCCGCTTCCCCAGATGAGCCGCGCCGTGGCCGAGTGGGTCAACTCGGTGCGCGAGCTCACCCGGCCGCGCGCCATTCACTGGTGCGAGGGGAGCGATGCGGAGGCACGCGAGATCACCGCACAGTTGGTGCGCAGCGGCGAGCTGAAAACACTCAATGCGGATTTCTTTCCGGGCTGCCAGCTGGCGCGCTCAGCGCCGAACGACGTCGCCCGCGTCGAGCATCTGACCTATATCTGCACCCGTTCCGAGGAAGACGCCGGGCCCAATAATCACTGGATGGACCCGCAGCAGGCGCACGCCAAGATGCGCGAGCTGTTCCGCGGCTGCATGCGCGAGCGCACTCTGTACGTGATCCCGTACTGCATGGGGCCGATTGATTCGCCACTGTCGCGCTGCGGCGTCGAGATCACCGACAGTCCCTACGTCGTGCTCAACATGCTGTTCATGACGCGCGCCGGGCGCCCGGCGCTCGAGCGCATCGCGCGCGAGGGCAGCTTCGTGCGCGGCCTGCACTCCACCGGCGCGCTCGATCCCGAGCGGCGCTTCATCATGCACTTCCCCGAGGAGCTGTCGATCGAGAGCTTCGGCTCCGGCTACGGCGGCAACGCCCTGCTCGGCAAGAAATGTCATGCGCTGCGCATCGCCAGCTGGCAGGCGCGCAGCGAGGGCTGGCTCGCCGAGCACATGCTGATCGTGGGCCTGCAGAACCCGCGCGGCGAAACCCACTATCTGGCCTGCGCGTTTCCGTCCGCCTGCGGCAAGACCAATCTCGCGATGCTGATTCCGCCGGCCTCGCTCCCCGGCTGGCGCGTGTTCACCGTGGGCGACGATATTGCCTGGTTGCATCCGGGCGAAGACGGCCGGCTGTGGGCGATCAATCCCGAGGCCGGCTACTTCGGCGTCGTACCGGGCACCAACCCGCAGACCAACCGCAACGCCTACGAGATGATCCGCCGTGACACGCTGTTCACCAACGTGGCGCTGACGGCTGACAACCAGCCGTGGTGGGAAGGACTCACCAGCGGCACTCCTACCATCGACTGGCAGGGGCGGCCCTACGATCCCACCCGCGGACCGGCGGCACATCCCAACTCGCGCTTCACCGTGACGGCGCGCCGCAACCCCAGTTACTCGCCGCATTCCGAGGACGCCCGCGGCGTACCCATCACCGGCCTGGTCTTCGGCGGTCGCCGCCGCGAAGTCGCACCGCTGGTGTACGAGGCGCGCGACTGGCAGCACGGCGTGATGGTGGGAGCCTCGGTCGCCTCCGAAACGACCGCCGCCGCGGTCGGCCAGGTCGGCGTGACGCGCCGCGACCCGATGGCCATGCAGCCTTTCTGCGGCTACAACTTCGGCGACTACTGGCAGCACTGGCTTTCCCTGGGCGCGAAGCTGGCCCAGCCACCGCGCATCTACCACGTCAACTGGTTCAGGCGCGACGCCGCTGGCAAGTTCCTGTGGCCGGGCTACGGTGAGAACTTGCGGGTACTGGCCTGGATGCTGGACCGCTGCGCCGGCAAGGCGGGGGCGCGCGACGCTGCGATCGGGCGTCTGCCGCGGCCCGCGGACCTCGACACCCGCGGCCTCGACATCCGCCCCGAGGCGCTGGCCCAGCTGCTCAGCGTGGACCCGCTGCTGTGGCGCAACGAGGTGGCCGAGATCCGCGCGTACCTCGCGCGCTACGGCCGGCGACTGCCGGCGGCATTGCTGAGCGAGCTGGCGGCGACCGAACAGCGGCTCGGCTGAGAGCCGAGCGGGGGGCGCTAGCCCTCTTCGGAGGTGAAGCGGATGGTCTGGGGCGAGCCCTGCTCGGGCAGCCGGCCCAGGCCGATCATTCCCTGACCGCGGATCTGCAGGCTGTCGCGCCGCACGAACGATTCCTCACCGTCGGCACTCTGTACGAACGTGCCGTTGGTGCTCTGATCGATCAGCACGAACTTGTTACGGCTGATCTCGATGCGGGCATGCAGGCGCGAGATCAGGTTGCCTTTGACGACGACGTCGTTGTCTTCGGCTCGGCCGATGGTGATGCTCGCATGCCGCTCATCGACGACCAGCTCGCGCTCATCGAACCGCAGCCGCAGGCGCATGGTGCGAGTCGGGCGCGCCTCGGTGGCAATACCCGGCACCATACTGGTGATGTCCTCGGTCTGCCACAGCACTTCGTAGAGCGCCACCTCGCTCCCCTGGCCCTTGAGGGTGGCCACATCGATCTGCCGGCACGAGGCGCGCCACTCGGGCGAGAGCTTGTCGACCGTCGCTGCAGTGGTCACGATCTGGCCCGCCTTGGCTTGGCTGGTCATGCGGTTGGCGGTGTGCACTGCGGCGCCGAACACGTCGCGGTTCTCGAGCATCACCGGGCCGAAGTGGCAGCCGATGCGAATCGCCACCGGTTGCCCGTCGATCTTCAGCTGCGCGTGTGAGGAGATCTGCTGCTGCATCTGCGCCGCTGCGTTGAGTGCGGCATCGGCGCTGGGAAAGGTGGCCATCACCTCGTCCCCCATGGTCTTGATCACGGTTCCCTGGCGCTGTTCGGTGGCGCTGCGCATCACGTCGATGCAGATGGCCACCATGTCCCGTGCGCGCGCGTCTCCCATGAGGTCGTAGAGCCGCGTCGATCCCACGACATCGGCGAATAAAATGGCGAGTTCAATGTCCTTGCCCATGCGTCGCAGAGATTATACGCAAGTACCTGAAGTCGCTAGTAACTAGGCCGTCTCCCGCAGGCGCCCCGGGATTGCCCGCCGCAGCAGTTCGGCGCCCGCATCGGGTGCACGGGCACCCTCGCTGAGGGTGCGGCGATATTCCCGTGCACCAGGTTCGCCCGCGTATAGACCCAGCATGTGGCGCACGATGGGCGCGAGTCGGCCGCCGCGACGGAGTTCCCGGGAGGCGTAATGCACCATCCTTTCGAGCAGCGCTTCCCGAGTCGGAATCGGAGTCGCCGGGGCATGCAGGGCCTGCTGCAGCTCGGCGAGTACGAAGGGCCGGTGGTAGGCCTCGCGTCCCAACATCACGCCGTCGCTCCAGGTGAGTGCCTCGAGCACCGCGGCTGTGTCCCGCATCCCTCCGTTGACCACCAGCGGCATATCGGCGAATGCGCCTTTGAGGCGTCGCACGACATCGTAGCGCAGTGGCGGAATCTCACGATTTTCCTTGGGCGAGAGTCCCCCGAGCACGGCCTTGCGCGCGTGCACGATCGATACGGCGCAGCCGGCGCTGCGCACCGCGCGCACGAACGTCTGCAGATACTCGAAATCGCGCTCGTCAAAGTCGGCGACGGCGCGTGCTGCGGCGCGCGAGGCCGCGTTCACGACGCCGATGCGCATCTTGACGGTGACCGGAACGCTCACGGCCGCGCGCATCGCGACGACGCAGTCGGCGACCCGCGCCGGTTCCTGCATCAGACAGGCGCCAAACGAACCGCTCGCGACGCGTTCGCTCGGGCAACCGCAGTTCAAGTTGATCTCATCGTAACCGGCCTGCTCGCCCGCACGCGCCGCCAGTGCGAGCTCGCGTGGATCGCTGCCGCCCAACTGCAGCGCCAGCGGACGTTCCTCCGGATCAAACAGCAGGAGTCGCTCCCGGTCGCCACGCAGAATCGCTGCGGCGGTAATCATCTCGGTGTAGAGAAGGACATCTTGAGAGAATCCGCGCAGAAAGTAGCGGCAATGCCTATCCGTCCAATCCATCATCGGGGCCACGGAAATTCGCCGATCTAACTCGTTCATAGTCTTAAAGTTTTCGAACTCTGTCTGTCCAGTCAACTGTGGGTGCGACCGCTACTTTACCGGCGATCAAAGGTGCCCTATCTCAGGGAGAAATACTATTTTTCTCGGGCAATTGGATACATCGAGGTTCCAGCAATCTCTCTAAAGCCCGGGGGATTTCTCCGTGTTGAGGCTACGTAAAGGCTACGGAAAACAACGTAGCTTCATTCGCTCCAAAGAGGAGCCAGTATGACTGAAACAACGTATTTTGCTTTTATGTTTTTAAACGCATATATTGTATTTATGCCTTATAGGTCATATGCTGCGGTTATATGAAACCACTCCCTCTTCAGACACCGACTCAGCTCGCCGATCACTTACGCTCCTTCCGCAAGGCCCGGGGCCTGACCCAGGCCCAGTTGGGCCGGTTGCTAGGCATCGATCAAACCCGTATGGCCCGGATCGAGAAAGACCCGGATCGCGTCAGCGTTAACGTCCTTCTGAAGGTACTTGCTGCCCTTCGCGTGCGAGTTCTGCTGCAGCCCCTCGACACTTCCAAAACCACTGTCGACGACAACATTGACTGGTAGATTATGGCAGCGCTCATGATCTGGATGAACGGGGAGCGTGTCGGGGAATGGACCACCCTCCGCACAGGCACGCCCGTATTTCGCTATGAGCGCACCTGGGCACAGTCTCCCAACGTCCGATCCCTCTCACTGTCTCTCCCGATCACCGCGGACCGCGAGGTCCGAGGTGATGCCGTCGACTACTACTTCGACAATCTCCTTCCCGATAGCACCGAGATTCGCCGCCGAATCCGAACGCGTTTTCAAACGCGCTCTACTGGCGCCTTTGATCTCTTGAGCGCCATCGGGCGTGACTGCGCCGGAGCGGTACAGCTACTTCCTCCTGGCGAGAAGCCGGACGGCTGGAACCGAATCGATGCAAAGCCTCTAAGTCCCTTGGAAGTCGAAGCGACGCTGCGAGAAGTTACCGTCGCAACGCCGCTGGGTGCGGAAGAACAGAATGAATTCCGAATTTCTCTGGCCGGCGCCCAGGAGAAGACTGCGCTGCTGCGCATGGGCGGAAAGTGGTTTCAACCGCTCGACGCTACTCCCACAACCCACATCCTGAAGCTGCCTCTGGGTACGGTCGGAAACTTCCAGGGGGACTTCTCCGACTCGGTAGAAAATGAATGGCTGTGCGGGCGGCTGCTGCGAGAGCTCGGCTTCCAAACCGCCGCGAGCGAGATCGCGCGATTTGGCAAGCAGCGTGTCCTTGTGGTGACTCGCTTTGACCGCCGCTGGATTGGCGTAACGGACGAGGAAGCACAGCGCCGTTCATTCAAGCCAACTCGGAGTACCTGGATTGCCCGGCTGCCTCAGGAGGACTTCTGTCAAGCATTCGGCCTGCCGCCTACGCGGCGCTACGAGTCCGAGGGCGGCCCATCGATCGAGAGTTCGCTCTCCCTGCTAGCTGGCAGTGAGTCTCCCGACCACGAACAGTCCACTTTTTTGCTAGTACAGCTAAGTTTCTGGCTTCTCGCAGCGATCGATGGTCACGGAAAGAACTTTTCGATCTTTCACCGTCGCGGTGGAACGTATGGACTTACGCCGATCTACGACGTGCTGTCTGCGTGGCCGGTAATCGGGCACAAACGCAACGAACTCGCCCTGGAGCGGGCCAAGATGGCGATGGCAATCCGCGGCCGCCGCCCGCACTATCGAATCGATGAAATTACAGGGCGTCACTGGCGAGAACTTGCCGATCGTACCGCCATGACAGATCTCTGGAGTCGAATGCAGGCGCTCGTTGATGCGGCGCCTGCTGCGTTCGAACGACTAGAGGCAGCACTCCCCGCACATTTCCCGGAACACGTTTTCACGCGAATACGAACTGGTGTCGTGAATCAGGCGAGACGCTTCAAGGCTAGCGCCGGCGCCGCATGACCTCGCTTCGCGTAGACCTTGCGACGGGATCCCAGGTAGTGCATTCAGCAACGGCACGGCCAGCACCGGGCATCGTCTCCTGTTGTACGTCGAGGTCCCTCAGGCGCCGCGAGGGCCCTTCTGACGATCGCCGCACGCAGGCCTGAGGTTCTTCGCTAGGTGTTCGTTGAGTAGCTGGAGCAGGCGATCACACAGCGGATCTGACACGAGATCGTCGCAGCCCAGGTCTTCCGCGGCTGCTAGCTCATGAGGCGCCCAGATATTTCCAAAGCTGAGGCTACGTGAAGGCTACGGGATTTTCTTGACCTTCGTAAGCGGGTGATCCGTCGCACCGAACTTTGATCTTCGGTCCTGTCCATCATGGGCGCCACGGAAATTCGGCGATCGAACTTTTCCATTAGTCGCCATATTTTCGGGGGTTTTTCGGTCCAGTCATTCGCTGCTCGCCGTTAGCCTCGACGGCCATCTCAAACTGAGAGGTTATTTTTACCAGCGCGCCTGCAGGTCAACGATTTGATAGTGCTCCACTCGTAGGCTCCCCGGTTTCGGACACAGTGGATAATGGATTCTCCCGGAACGGGGCAAGTGGCGACGCTCCAAGCAGACACACCTCAAGTTTCTCGAACAACATGTGATAGGTGAGCAAAACGCAATCGAATTGACCCCTGCCATCCTGATCGATCATGTCCGAGGACGGCGTGCCGACGGCGCAGGCGCTGCCACGGTGGCTAACGACCTCACGTGGATTGGCGTTGTGTTGCGGGCCGCCAAGAGCGTCAAGAATCTCCCCGTCAGACCCGAGGTCGCCAAAGATGCGCGAATCGCATGTCGGGAGCTCCGGCTCACGGGAAAGTCGAAAAAGCGCACCCGACGGCCGACGTCTGAGGAGCTAGCCGGGATCGGCGCGCGAGGATGCCGATGCGGGACGTCCTGGCCTTTGCTATGCACCGGCCGAAGTGCGGCGTGCGAAGGAAGAGTCGCTCTGAAAGGGCCCGTCTGCGATGGCCGCTAACGGGCAGGCAATTTGATGCCGTCTACGACGGCTCCTGGCCGGTCACTGCCGGTCGGCGGTTCAGCCGCAGTCGTCTGACTCTGATTGACCCTACGCAGCTGGCGACAATTGCGCGCTCGGCGATCAATCGGCTTGTAACCAGCGAGCAGCGGCTTCGGCGCTGTCCTCCGGCCGCGTGTTGAATGCAATGGACGCATGGGGCGCGGCCTTATGCACAGCGTCGACTACGGTCTCGAGCAGCGCCAGGCTTTTTGGCGGGAGTCGAATACCCGCCCCGATCACTACGCAGTCATAGGTTGTAGTTGCCAGCTGCTTCTCCAGCACGAAGCGGGCTGTTGCGTCGGGTGGGATCAAGCAAAGGTCCGCTTGCCATCCGCGCTCCGCCATTTTACTCATGGCGATCGCGATTCCGGCATGGATCTTCTCGGCATTGAAGCCCCGCGGTATGGCGGGATCAGAGAAGTCCACCGTTTCCGGCTGCTGGCCGACGAACAATACGCGTGTCATGTGATCTTTCTCCATTTTGGGTCAGCCAAGGCGAGTTGCGTTTCATCCGCAGCATAGCCGGAGTCAGCGCCGAGCAAGCCTGTCGTGCCGACGTCCAGCGATGCTATCTCCGTGTGGCACTGGCGGCCACCGCGCTTCTTCTGAGTTGAGGAAAGAGAAACCGCTGAAATGAGTGGCCGCTTTTCTGCTATGAGACTCGAAGGTCAAGAGTCCGGTTGTGGCCGGTCAGTGCCCGTTGACGCCGACCGGCGCGTGCCGCTCGCTCCCTATACTTCGGTCTGCTCGGCCATTTCTAGGCGTCATTGACCTCAATACCGAGGTAACGAACCGTACTCTCCAGCTTCGTGTGTCCCAGTAGCAGCTGAACGGCCGCAGGTTCTTGGTCCTGCGGTAGATCAAGGTCGCCTTGGTTCGCCTGAGTGTGTGCGTCCCGTAGCTGGCCTTCCCCAGCTGCCTGACCCAGGAATCAACGATCCGCGCGTACTGCCGAGTAGACAGATGTACCGAGCCGTGGAGTCGGCTTGGAAAAAGACTGCTCTCCGAGGTCAGCCTTGCATGACCGATCCAGGCTCCGACAGCATCCCGCGTCGGCTCGGTAATCTCGAACTGCACGGGACGTTGGGTTTTCTGCTGCAGCACTACTGCCCGGGATGCCATGCCGCCTCCGTGGCAGACGTCTCTGACGCGCAGTCTGACCAAGTCACAGGCTCCAAGCTTGCTGTCGATGGCGAGGTTGAACAGCGCCAGCTCGCGGCGACGGTTGGCGAGCTGCAGGCGCACCCGGATCGTCCAGATCTCTTTGAGCTTGAACGGCGCTTTCTGGCCTACAAGCTTTCCCTTGTTCCAGGGTTCGCGAATGGTCGTCGTGCATTGAACTTGTTCCATGACTGGCTCCTTGGGTTATGGAGCCGGCAAGTCCGCGCCGCGTCGAAAGGTCGCTCATTGACCCTTCTGAGGCGTTCGCGAGTGACCGCTATCGGGCAGTTAGATGACGGAGACTGACCACTAACCCTTTACGACTGTGGGGATTCGCATCTCATGATGGCCTTGTTCCCGCCTAAGCCGTGCTTCCGCAACTGCTCCCGTAAAACGGGAGCTTCTCGACGTCTTGTCCCGGGCGGCCCTCCGCGACGTAGAACGTATGGGCTTCCTAAGCGGCGTCAGTTTAAAGCTTCCGGCATCTGAAGCCGGGTGCTACGGTGGTCTCCATGCGGTAACACTGCAATCTCCCAACCGGAGCGCGAAAGTATTTCGGTAACTTTTGATAACTGCCCGAGCTCGCTTATGACCATCTCACACTCTTCCATTCTTGCGGCGGCGACTAACCCGCTTTTCCTCGCAGGAGCTGTGATCGTTGTCGGCTTCTTCGGCGCCCGCTATTGGCAGCGACGCAGTGCGTTGGCATATTTCTTTGCCCAGCTTTTCTTCTTTGCGATCCTCACTGGATTGATGCTGGCTGGCGGGCTTGTTCCCTATCGCCCCGGCGTATCGACCGCGGCTGCACCTACGCGTCTTTTCGTGGGCGTGCTCGAAGTGATCTGGTGGCTGGGCGCGGCGTGGCTCACGGTCGGTTTCTTGCGCGCGTTCGTCGTGCTGGGGCGACAGCCACGCGACACGAAACTGGTTCAGGACCTGTTGGCCGCGCTGATCTACCTCGCGGCGACCTTCGCAATCGTCGCCTATGTTTTCGATCTGCCGGTGAAAGGGTTGCTGGCGACCTCCGGCGCGTTGGGCATTATTATCGGTCTGGCGCTGCAAAGCTCCCTGGGAGACGTTTTTTCCGGAATCGCTCTTAACATCGAGCGCCCTTACCGCGTGGGCGACTGGATCATTCTTGACGACACGCTCCAAGGTAAGGTGATCGAAACCAATTGGCGCGCGACGCACGTCCTGACACGAAACCAGGATGTAGCGATCATCCCGAACAGCGTGATTGCGAAATCCAGGCTTGTGAATTGCAGCACGCCAACCATGATCCACGGCGCCAGCATCCGGGTCAGATTGCAGCCTTCGCTGACGCCCGCGGCGGGCTGCAATTTACTGAAGGAAGTGCTCCTCGGCAGCACGCATATCCTGCGGACGCCTGAGCCGACGGTCACCATCAAGGATCTCAGCGCAGAAATGATCGATTTCGAGCTCTCCTACTCGGTTGCAGATATCAGCGCCGTCGACCGGGCTCAAAATGAGCTTTTCAACCGAGTCTTTCAGGCAGCAGCCGCGGCCGGCGCCAAGTTTTCGCCACGCCTCGGCAGTTCGCCGAGCCAGACCGCTCCAGCGGCCGAAGAGGAGTCGGGAATTCCCGAGCGCCTGCTTGCCGGAATCTCGCTGTTCTCGACCTTGACCGTAGACGAAAAGGCTGCGCTGGCGTCGCAGATGCAGCGAAGGGATTACAAGCCCGGCGAGGTCGTAGTGAGGGCGGGTACGATCTTGGAAGCGCTATGCATAGTCAGCTATGGCGTTCTAGTCGGTTCGGTGCAGGCAAATGGCCGCAAGATTGAGGTTATCCGACTGGCGCCGGGAGACTATTTCGGGGAGGTTGGACTGCTCACCGGTAAGCCGCTCGAAGGCGAACTCACCGCGCTCACTTGGGTGGTGATTTATGAGATCTCCAAGGCGGCGCTATCTCCGCTTATTAAGGGCCGCCCGGGTTTGGCCGAAGAGCTGAGCGAAAGTCTCGCGAGCCGACAACTGGCGAATCGAACCGTACTTGATCACGTTAACGACAAAGAGGGGCCCGAAGAGGGACTGGCGGAGCGGGTTGCCGCCAATATCCGACGCCTATTCTCTCTTCAATGAGTGCAGCTCTTCGGTCGTCATTCGCACCGAATACCGCGGCATGAAGCCAGCCGACGCGTCTCACATTGTTCTGTGCTCTGATTCCTGGGCCGGTCGTTCTCTCCGATCCGTTACATCGCAGCTGCGCCAACGGCTACAGCGATGCTTTGGACATGAAATTCGCGAGCGAGACCCAACTCGACCCAAACCACTGCTGCGCTAAATCATTCCGACCGCAACAGTCCGAAGGAAGGCGTTATGACGTCACCCGAAAAGCTTGCCGCCTACCGCGCAAACTTCGAAGCCGGCGACGCCCCATACCACGCGCGCCGGCACGGCAAACGAGCGACAAGTCGAGCCGACAGACGCCAAACCGATATAGGAATCATCGCGCGCCTTTGAATTCAATCCGCAAGCGGTGAGCAGCGACCGCTCCCAGGTTCCGAGCCTCTTCATGAGCAACGGGAGCAACCCAGCGGACCTGCCCGGCCTGCGACGTTATGCGCACGAGTCTCGCAGCGATCCCGGTCAGGGTTACTGGTGTGAAGGCAATCTCGAGCGCCGGTGCCAGAACGTCTCTGGCAATACAGGTCTTATGGGCCGCACAGACAGAACGAACAATCCGGAGGTTCTCGTCCTCGAATTCAACCTTCTCCAGGTTCTCGCCTGCAGAAAGGACGGGTGGATCAACTTTCACGTCCGGAATCTGGGTCGCTGCAGACAGCGCCTTAAGCTCCACGCGCAGGAAATCGCTGGGAATATCACTCGCGTTTTCTACCGAATGCCGCTCGACAAGAGCGTGATGTATGCGAAAGCCGCCCTGCTTCGTGGCGGGCCGAATCGCGAGTACCTCGCGCGGCGTAAAGTGCTGAAAGCGAACCGGGCCGCCATCGGTCAGATAAACGTACACCACCGGACCTTCGGCGTGGTCGTGAACGGGAACTTTCTCGTGAGGAGCGTAGTGAACCCTGATTACTCGGACCCACTGATTCTCCATGTCCAGCTTGTAATTGTTGGGGAGCGTCTCCAACGGATTCTGCGCAGACGCGCTCATAGCCAAGGTCAGCGCAAGCGCCGGCAATAGGCGACGACCGTTCATCGCGCGCTCATGACGCAACGTGGTGCTCATCCCCTCGTTAAGGCAACCGGCGTTCACAGCGCAGAGCGATCGCCTCAGCGCCATGTGGCCCTGCAGACGCCTCACTCTCCGCAACTGCCTTAATAGACGGGGGTAGCGACAAAAAGACGCAGATTAGCGGGGGCCGCACCTGCAAACGCTGGTGTTCTCGCGAATTTCGCAGTCCACGATCCCGCCCCGCTCAATCTGAACATCGCAGCACTGCGCGAGCTGCCGTCGCAGCTGTTGGCGTCCGCGCTGCACCCTGGACTTAGCACCCGACAAGCCAATCCCTAGGAGCTCGCCGACTTCCTTGAGGGGCAGGCCTTTCATTTCAGAGAGCACTAAGGCCGTCCGGTACTTGTCAGGCAAACCAGCCATGAGCGGTTCCAGACAAAGTGCCATCTCCGCAATGTAGTTCCGCTCCGGTTCTGGCGCCGCGAACTCCTCCGGCAATTCCTGCCAGCGCTTTGCCGCGCGGAAATGGTCGGCCACCGCGTTTGCCGCGACTCGGTGCAACCACGCAGACAGGCTGCCGCGGCATCGGACCGTTCCCAAGTTCGTGTGTAGCTTGAGAAACACACTTTGCAGGAGGTCGTCTACAGAGCTGACATCGTCGACGTGCCCTGCGATGAAGCGTCGCAATCGGTGTCGGTGTTCCTGCCAGATGTCTTCAGTGTTTGGCATATGGGTCGCTACGAATTATTCGCACGCGGCGTCATATTAAGACGCGGCGGATCTGGGACGCAAAAAGCGGTCAGCGATCGACTGAACTGACCTTCTGCTCGTCGTGCGGTTATGGAGCGCGAGGCTAATAAACTTAAGGCGGCGGCGACGTAAAGGCGACGGGCTCCTTCATGAGCTAGTAAATGCCTAATTTAAAAGGCAGATGTTTCTTCATCGCTCCAATCCATCATCGGCGCCACGGAAATTCGTCGATCTAACTTGTTCATTAGTCGCCATATTTTCGAGGTTTGTCGGTCCAGTCAACCATTGGAGCGACTGATTGCAGTGCCTTCACGAATCAATTGGTTTTCACGGGTTTTCCGCGTCGTGCTTGCCCTGGGAGCGCGTCGAGCCACGCATTTTGGAGTCGCCGAGGCTACGTAAAGACTACGAGAAATCCGGCAACCTCAACGTCTGACTCTGCTTCGACGAGCGTCCGCAGTTGACCCCTGAGCTGGCGACGTTTCTGCAATAGGATCGCCACGATCGTAAGCCGGCAAGCCGGTGCTCTGCTCATGACAGGCTCGTTTTCACACAGTCTCGGCCGATAGCGGTCATGAGACGCAATAGCAAATCATCGCAATTCTCCGCGGCGAATCGATACGTCGATCGCGACTCGGGAGCAGCTACGCGAGGCGACTCTAATTGACGTCAAACGGGCGTTCCGTCACCGCCTCGAAGCCTAGCGTGTCTCACCAGCAGCTTTCGACCGATGCGGATGAATGCCTCACTAAGTTCGTGTGCCGCCAGAGCCGCGGGTGAAACCTAAGTTCGACGACACAGAACTCCTCCTCATCAACCGTACTGCGATTGATGTTGTCGCATAGATCTCCTGATTTCCTCGCGGATGCCGCGGCAAGCGCGCGAAACGCCGCCATGGCATTGGCGACCCGTTCCTTCAAAAAGCGAAATTCAGTAAGCCTGCCGCGTAAATGTAGCAATGAAGTAAGGCTGCCAGGTCTTGCCTTCGTCACGGGAAAACGATTCCTGGAAATGCGACGAACTCGCCGTGATATCGGACCAGTCGGCACGCATCAGGGCAATCCTGCCATGAAAGCTCTCCTGATCGAGAAACTCCCCGTGCCCGTTGCTGAACTCGCCGATCATCGGCTGGCTCAATTGCCCGTCACTGCTATTCGCAAAACTCTTGCTCCACTGGTGCGACTCGGGATCGTAGAGCAGCAGCACTAGAGCTTCGAAGTGCCCCGTCGAACCGTCCGCCTCGACCTCTTCCAGCTGCGCGCGGCCGTCCCAGACTTTCCGAACCACCGCAGTGCCATTGAACTCGACCCAAGTGGCGGGCCCAGTGGCTGGCGCTCGGAGCACTTTGATGTGAGCTGTCCAGGCGCCAATATTAAAATCCAGATCGTGCTGGCCGTTACGCAATGCTGGGTCAAGGGCAGCAGTCTGTGCGACTGCCGAAGGGAGAACGTTTCCCAATGCGCTCAACAACACGCATGTCCCGAGTGTCCGGAATACCGTCTGCGCCACTTTCATTTGTCCCTTTCACGTCAGCGACGCTAACGTTCGATCGTCCTTATCCGACGATAGCCTGCCGAAACGATGCAAACTCGCTGTAATCGGACCCGGTACGGTGACCTCACTCTTGCGTCAGGACGCACCGCTCAAGGACCTGCACGGTTAAGCGGTTTCTCGGCCAGCAATTGCGTGCAGGGTTATGAGGCGAGTCGCTGGAGAACCGGACACTTCGCGTCCTGAGTGTTCGCGTCGCAGTCGGCAATCAAGCCGGCGAGTTCTTTGCGCAGGTCCCGAAGCTCGCGAATGCGAGCATCGACGAGACGCAGCTTGTTAGCGGCGAGCTCGCGCGTGGCGCGGCACGAACGCCGTGCCTGTAGCTTCAGCAAACTCTCGACCTCAACCAGCGTAAACCCCATCGCCTGTGCGCGCTTGATGAAGCGCAGTCGGTCGACGTCCGCCTCGCTGTAGCGCCGGATCCCGCCGAGCGGACGCGGCGGCTGCGGCACGAGCCGCAGCCGCTGGTAATAGCGGATGGTCTCGATGTGAACGCCTGCCGCAGCTGCAAGGCGGGCGATCGTGTACGGGCGGCGTGACATGGCTTGACTCCGTACCATACTACGGAGCCTATCCTAGCACCGTACGCCGAAGGCTCTCAGGGCGGCGGCGCATCGCGGGAGGCTAGCTGTGAGCGACAAGCGACGGGTAATCGGAACTGCGGGTGGCGCCGTGGGATTGGGGGCGTTCGCGGCGACGGTTGGAGCCTGCTGCGGGCTACCGTGGACGGTGGCTCTGCTCGGCGTGAGCGGGGCGGTGGCCCTCGCACGTCTCTCGTGCCTCTTGCCGTATGCGTTGCTTGGCGCGGCAGGGCTGCTGATTGTCGCGTTTTGGTGGGCCTATCGCCCCCCCCGCAGTCTGCGCCGATGCAACTTGCGATACCGCGGGTCGGCGTCCGTTGCGCTGGATCGTGTGGGTGGCCGCGCTCTTCGTGATTGGACTCGGCACGGTAGCGATGACGGTTGGTTAGGAGATCCCGATGCAGTTCCTGCGTACGACGATCGTGGCCATGAGTCTGCTGGCGGCAGCGGGTTGTACCCGCGGTGATGGCTCTCCCGCCAATGCGTCTGCGACGCCGTACGCGGAGTTGGATGATCAGGGCAGTCAGCTGCGCACGGACTTCAATCGAAACGTGGACTCGGTACGGTTGCTGTTTGTCGTCGATCCGATCTGCCCCACCTGCCTGCGTGGACTGGCTGATATGGACCGCGATCTCCTTGCGGGGACAACCGACCCGCGGATGCATACATTTGTGGTTCACGAGCTGGTGCTGGGATTAGCGCGCGTGGCTCCCTGGTTGCGGGCCGCCGGAGAAAAGGACGTTGCGAAGGCGGCGCTGCTGCTGCACAACCCGAACGTTCAGCATTACTGGAACCCTTCCGGTGCCTTCGGGCGGCTGCTTTCTCGCGCCGTTGGCCTCAAGAGCAGTGACGGTCCGGTGTACGCCTGGGACGTTTGGTTGCTCTACGGACCCGAGGCCAGATGGGAAGGCGCTGTCCCGCCGCGCCCTCGCCTGCTTATGCATCAGCTGGGTGCCCTTCGTGGCAGCACGGAATTTCCGCAACTCGACAGTCGTGCCTTTGCACAGCAAGTGCAAGGGTTACTTGCGCAGCTGCCGCCGAGTGCAACGCCAACGCCGACCCACTCACCTCTATGATCACGATGTCCGTGTTGACCTGCCCAAAGTGCGGGCGTGTCTCGCGCGAGACCATGCCGACCGATGCCTGCATCTACTTCTACGACTGTGTGGGGTGCGGTGCGGTGCTGCGACCTAAGGCCGGGGACTGCTGTGTGTTCTGCTCCTATGGCTCTATCGCCTGTCCTCCGGCGCAGGCAGACCCCTCGTGCTGCGGCACCAGAACACCCAATTAGTGGAGAAACCCACCGCAGAAGAGGCTACGGCTTTTCAGAGAATCGTAACCGTTTGATCCATCGAAACGAAGTTGGATTCCGCAGCGCGTTAGTACGATGCTCGGAAAATGGATGGCGAATTTGGAGAGAGCTTGATTGACGGCAGACGAGAGCGCTTCGAGCCCCGTAAGGGCAGCGGCGTTAGGGCGATGATGCGGACCCTCAGTGCCTACTTCCCGTAAGCGTGCGCGATCTGTCAAGCGTCGACTCCGGCATTGCGCGTTAAGACCTAAATCGGGACCGGTAGTCGTGCGGTGTGACCGTCAGCAGGCGCAGAAAGCTGCGGCGCAGGGTCTCCTCCGAGCCGAATCCGCAGCGTTGCGCGATTCGTTTGACCGGCAGGCGCGAGCCAAGGAGCAGATTTTGCGCCGCTTCCACTCTCAGCCGCTCGATGGCACGCGCCGGTGTTTGCCCGGATGCCTCCGCATAGTGTCGGCTGAAACTACGCTCGCTCATTCCAGCTCGGTCGGCAAGAACCGATAGCGAAAGATCGTCGGCGAGGTGGCCCCTGATCCAGTCGTGAAGGGCAGCGAATTTGTCCTCCGCTGCCTGCAATGCAAGGGAAGCGCTGAACTGTGCCTGGCCGCCGGGACGTTTGAGAAACACCACCAAGTAGCGCGCCACTGCGAGCGCCGCTGACCGTCCGAGGTCCTCCTCCACCAGCGCGAGCGCCAGATCGATCCCGGCCGTCACCCCAGCTGATGTCCAAACCGGACCGTCTCGTACAAAAATCGGGTCCGGTTCCAGATGGACCTCGGGAAAGCGCTGGGCGAAGCGGGCACAGTATTTCCAGTGCGTCACGGCGCGGCGTCCATCGAGCAAACCCGCCGCCGCGAGCAGGAACGCGCCCGTGCAGACCGAGGCAGTGCGTCGCGCCTGTGACGCTCGCTTGCGAACCCAGTCGACCAGAACCGAGTTCTCTGTTGCCGCCACGGCCCCCTCGCCGCCTGCGACCAGCAGGGTATCGACCGCCTCGGCGCCTTGTGGGAGCGGACCTGCCGCGAGCGCCACTCCAGCCGATGAAGTAGCGCCCTGCCCGTCTTGCGCCACGATTCTCAGCAGATAAGGCCGCGCCTTGCCGTCTTCCGCAGCGAGGTCGTTGGCGGAGGCGAACACTTGAACCGGGCCCGTGACATCAAGCAGCTGCACCGCCGGATAGGTGAGCACGTCAATGACACGCACCAAGCTTGGCGAGAAGCGAGGGGATTTTGGCAGTTCCGAAGAATCATGGATGGCTAGTTTCGGCTCCATCGCCAGCCTCAGACTCAGAGATGCTGATGATTCCCCATGATACCCATCTGCACATCGGCTCTTTGCTGTTTGAGGGTATCGAACAGATCGATCTGACTGGTCCCTTCGAGGTGTTGTCCCGTATCCCGAACGCGACC
>DATHMN010000145.1:0-26772 GCA_035487135.1 Steroidobacteraceae bacterium
TCGACATGGCGCAGGCGGAACTTGCGCGCGATCCAGCGCTCGAGGCGTACTGACGTCATGCCCGGCGATCATAGCCGGGTTCACTCGCCTCGTATGCGGCTCAGGCGCTGCGACGTGCGGCCAGCGGGCCGCGCTTGCTCGCCTGCGTGGACGCCAGACCGAAGAAGTGCCTGGCATTCGCGTGCAGCAGCTTCTCACGCACGCGCAGCGGCAGTGCTTCCTGGCTGCGGATCAGATGGCCCACCTGCTGTTCGCCGAGCGGATAGGGATAGTCTGACCCCAGCATGACGCGATCTTCCCCCATGGTCTTGACCAACAGGCCCAGGGCATCGCCACTGAAAACCGCGGCATCGACATGGAAGCGATCGACGTAACTGGACGGTAACCGCGGACAGTCCTCGCGCACGACGTCGCGGTTGCGCCAGGCATTGTCGACCCGACCGATCAGATAAGGGAAGCTGCCGCCACCATGCGCGAAGCACAGCTTGAGAGAGCGCGGCAGCCGCTCGAACGCACCCGACAGGATCAGCCACAGGATCGACAGCTGTGTTTCCGCAGGCATGGCGACCAGCCAGGGCAGCATGTATTTGGGCATGCGTTCCGGGGCCATCATGTCCCAGGGGTGCACGAACACCGCGGCACCCTCGGCGGCGCAGTGCTGCAGGAACGTGACGATGCCCTCATCGTTCAGCTCGCGCGCACCGACGTGGTTACCGATGTGCACGCCGACGTGACCGTCCGCCATGGCACGCGAGAGCTCGCGGCAGGCAAGCTCGGTGTCCTGCAGCGGCACCTGGCACAGCGATTTCAGGCGCTGCGGCGCGCTCGCGCAAATTTCGCGCGCCGCATCGTTGAAGATCCGTGCGCACTCGAGCGCATGTGCTGCCGGGCGCTGATAGGCGAACAGCACCGGCGTGGCGCACATGATCTGCACCTCGACGCCGTCGCGATCCATCGCCTCGAGCCGCACTGCCGGGTCCCAGCAGGCGGCCGTCACCGGGCGGAACTCCTTGTCCCCGAGCATGAGCATTGCTGCATCCGGAGCGGTGTGTTTGAGCCAGGGCCAGTCGGGACTGCCGAAGCGCGCCGCCAGGTCTGGCCAGCTGCGCGGCAGAAAGTGCGAATGAATATCGACCATTTTCACGCGTGTCTCCTTGGCGGGCGCGATCAGGCGCGCGCACCGGGGTCGAGTGGGCGGTAGGCCACGGCGCGGATCTCGATCAACAGCTGCGGATGTGGCAGTTCGGCGACCGCCACCGTCGTGCGCGCGGGCCCCTGATAGTCGAAAAACTCGCTGTACACCTCGTTGTAGCCGGCGAAATCCGCCATGCGGACCAGAAAGGTGCTGACCTCCACCACGTCGTGGAGCGCGGCGCCGGCGCTTGCGAGGATGTCGCGGATATTCTCGATGACCGCGCGGGTCTGGATGCGGATGTCCAAGTGCCAGGTGCCGGCGGCGTCGCGCTCAGCGCCAGCGATGGTGTTGTCCGCGCGCCGCGAGCTGGTGCCGGAGACGAAGATGAAGTCGCCGGCGCGGCGGAAATGCGGGAAGGTGCCGCGCGGCTGCGCCTTACCGGGTACCACGGCGCTGTCGTGGCGCGCGCTCACGCCAGCACCTCGATCTGAACGCGGCCGAGCGCTTCGACTTCCGCGCTCACCTGCACGGGTGCAGCCAGCGATTCGGCGGCGGTGGCGCCTCCGGCCATCACCAGCCAGCCGGGCGCGAGCGTGAGTCCCGCCTCACCGGCGAGACGGGCCGCCGCCACCAGCGAAAGCAGCGGATCCCCCATGATCGCGGCCGTCGAGCCACTCTGTACCGCACGCCCATCAAAGGACATGACGATGCTGAGGCGCGCGAGCTCCTCGGGCAGCGCGCGCCACTCACCCACCACCACGGCCGCGGAGGACGAGTTGTCGGCGATCACGTCGGCCAGTGAGAAACGAAAGTCACGATAGCGGCTGTCGATAATCTCCAGCGCCGGTGCCACCGCCTCGACCGCCGCGGCCGCCTCGGCGCGGCTCACCGCGCCCTGCAACGGTCGGCCGAGCCGGAACGCCACCTCGGGTTCGATGCGCGGATGGATGTAGTCGGCCAGCGAGGTTCGCGCGCCGCTGCGCAGGCACATCGCATCCGTCAGCCGTCCCCAGATAAGATCCGCGATCCCCATCTGGGTACGCTTGGCTTCACTGGTGAAGCCCATCTTGATGCCGACCAGCTGCTCGCCGCGGCGCTCGCGACGCCGGATGAGCTCAGCTTGCACGGCGTAAGCTTCGGGCACACTCAGCTGGTGGCCGCGCGCGGCGAGCTGCGGGGTTGGCGTGCGCCGGCGGGCCGCCTCGTCGAGCAGTTCAGCGATAGCGTTCACTTCAGCCACGCTCACCACCGTGCGCCTAGAGCTTCACGCAGATGTTCTGCGTCTCGGAAAAGAACGCCAGGGAATGCATCCCACCTTCGCGACCAATACCCGAGAGCTTGACGCCACCAAAAGGCGTGCGCAGGTCACGCAGGAACCAGTCGTTGACCCAGGCGATGCCGACCTCCATGGCGCGTGCCACGCGGTGCGCACGCTGCAGGTTCGTCGTCCACACTGCCGCTGCCAGGCCATAGCGCGTATCGTTCGCCAGGCGGATTGCCTCGTCCTCCGAGTCAAAGGGGGCGATGTGACAGACCGGGCCGAAAATCTCCTCCTTGACGCAGCGCGCGTTCTCAGCGAGTCCGCGCACGATGGTGGGTTCGATGAACGCGCCGCCATCGCGCTCATCGCCAAAGCTCGGCACGCCACCGCCGCAGACCATCTCGCCCCCCTCGCTGCGCGCCAGCTGGTAGTAGGCAAGCACCTTGTCGCGATGGCCGCGTGAAATGAGCGGTCCCAGGTCGGCCGCCTGCTCCGGGCCGCCCAGCCGCAGGGCGCGGGCGCGCTGCGCGAGCGCCGCCACGAAACGCTCGAACAGCGGGCGCTCCACGTAGACCCGCTCGGAGCACAGACAGACCTGGCCGGTATTGGCGAATACCGAGCGCACCGTGCCGGCGAGCGCGGCATCAAAATCCGCGTCGGCAAATATCAGGGCGGCGTTCTTGCCGCCGAGCTCGAACGACAAGGCCTTCACCGTGTCGGCAGCACTCTTCATGATGGCGCTGCCGGTCGTTGATTCGCCCGTGAAAGCGATGGCGCTCACCTGCGGGTGGCGCACCAGTGCCTCACCGGTCGAGCCGGGTCCGTGGCCGTGCAGCAGGTTGAACACGCCATCTGGCACACCTACCTCCTGCATCACCTGCGCCAGCAGCGCAGCGCTCGAGGGTGTCTCCTCCGAGGGCTTGGCCACGACGGCATTGCCGCAAGCCAGCGCCGGGGCGACCTTCCACGTCAGCAGCAGGAAGGGCAGATTCCACGGCGCGATCACGGCGACCACGCCCACGGGTTTGTGCACGGAATAGTTGAGAGCGCCGCGGCCGTCGGCGGTGCTCATCTCGAAGCACTCGGCCGGCCGACTCAGTACCAAATCGGCGTAGGAGCGGAAATTGGCGGCGCCGCGCGGGATATCCAGGCCACGAGCCTGCTGCAGGGTCTTGCCGGTGTCGGCCATCTCGGCGCTGACGAATTCATCGAAGCGCTGGTCGATCCGGTCCGCGACTCTGCGCAGCAGCGTGCAGCGCTCGGCGACCGACAGGGCTCCCCAGGGGCCGCTCAGCGCCGCGCGCGCCGCCTGGACCGCCTGATCGACCAGCTCTGCGTCTGCCTCACTCACCGTGCAGATGCGCCGGCCGTTCACCGGATTGATATTGTCGAACGCCCGCGGCGTGGTGATGAATTCACCGCCGATCAGGCAGGGCAGCTGCCCATCGCCCAGCGGGTAGCGCACGGAGGAACTCGGCTTCGACATGTAGACGAGAATTGTAGGCCGCGACCCCTCTAACGAAATAATCGTATTTTACCCTCCAGGTATACACTTTCTCTATACCCGGGCGAGCCTCCAGGGCGTCTCGAAAAAGGTGCGGCGTTGGCGCGCTGCGTTGTCGGGGTCATCCGCGAGCACGGCAGCAGCGTGCCGCGGCGCAGATCGGCCCCTGGGACCGGCCCGCCGGCGGGCGGGCGCACGTGGAGATGCGCCTACAATGAAGCGGCGTGCCGGCGCAGCAACAGCGCGACCGTCCGCAGCCTTAACATCTGCGCGCAATCTGCCAGATGTTGGGACAGTTTCAGCGAGCGTCGGCGTGAACGGCGCGTGGAGTGCTCAGCATGATCCGCAAACTTCCCTCGGGCGAGTACCGTCTATACTCGCGCAAAATCGACCCGCGCAGCGGACGGCGCCGCAACCTCGGTACTTTTGCCACGCGCGCAGCTGCTGAAAAGCACGAGCGCGCCGTGCAGTTCTTCAAACGACAGAAGTAGCTAGGGCTGGGTGGCGCGCAGCGGCGAGCGCTGCTCGTCCACCCGATAGAAGTGCGTCGCGCTGCGGTCGAAGACATTCTCCTCGTCTGCCGCGATGCGCTGCGCGTTTACGGGATCGGTGAAGGCCGCCATGGCGGCCTGGAACGCGGCCTCATCGGGATACCACAGCTCGGTCACGACATCGTAAGCGAGCGGCGCCGACCCCGCAGGCGTGATCGCCCCCTCGCTCACCAGGAAGTTGCGCCGGTAGTCACACACCTGCGGCGCGATCGACAGGATCAGGGGCGCATGTCGAGTCTCGTAGTAGTCGATGAACTGCGCCCGCGACAGCCCGGCTTTGCGCTTGAGAAACGCAATGGTCTTGATCATGGGTTCACCTGGCGCAGCACCGCCTCGGCATAACGCTCGAGCGCTCGCTGCTTCACTTCCAGCCGCGACATGTCCTCGCCGGGCGCCAGCCAGGTGGTCGTGTCCCACGGCGAAGGCAGCCACGGTGCGATCACCACCAGATCATCGACACCCATCGCGCGCACGGCCTCGGCCGCCGCGGGGGTCACCGGTTCGGCGAGCGGTAGCCCGACCTCAAATCCCGCCGCGCTCAGGCCCGCTTCGCGCCGCATGGCGCTGATCTGCGTGAGCGCGCCGCGCGCCTGAGCGAGCGTGAGCGGCAACGGCAGCCAGCCGTCGTTGCGCGCCGCGCGCCGCATCGCCGCGGGCGCGCCGCCGCCGCACCAGATGCGCGGCGGCTTGGCGGGTGCCGGGCAACTGATGCCCTCGAAGCTAAACAGCTCGCCCTCGTGCCGCACCACCTGCCCGCTCCACAGTTTGCGTACCACCGCCAGCACCTCATCGAGTCGCTCGCCGCGACGGGCAAAGTCGATGCCGGCGATCCGGTATTCCTCTTCGAGCCAGCCCGCCGAGACGCCGCAGACGATGCGGTCGTCGGTGAGCGCCGCGGCGCTCGCCACACACTTGGCCACGGTGAACGGGTCACGCAGTGCCGCCAGATAGATGTTTGAGGCGAAATGCAGCCGCCGGGTGATCGCGCCGAGGTGTGCGAACAGCACCCACGGATCCGGCCAGGGCGTGTCGGGCGGCACGAAGATCTTGCCGTCCGGGGAATAGGGATAGCGGGTGGCGATGTGCGCCGGCCAGATGAGGTGATCGCCCACCATCAGCCCGTGAAAGCCGAGCGCCTCGGCAGTGCGCGCCAGTTCCGGCAGTTGCGCGGTTTCACGTACTGAGACCAGTGACAGCCAGAATTTCATGCGGAGTGCTTCCTCAGGGTCGGCTTCAGCGACGTTCGCCGCCACGGCTGAACCAGGAAAGAGCCAGATAGGAGGGATCCTGCGCATCCGGACGGCCGCGTGGCGCGCTCGCGGCAAACTCGCCGTAGGCGAGCGGATCGACGTCGTGCACCCGGCACCAGTCGAGGGCGAGCGCACGGTGCGCAAACCTCCAGAGGCCATCGCGCCGCTCGTAGCGGTCGAAGTAGCGGCCGCCGATCACGATCTCGCGCGCTTGCGGAGGATGGGTACGATGGTAGGCCACCGTGTAGAGTTCCCCCTGCGCCTGAGCGCCGTCCACCACGAACAGCGCGTTGCTGATCGAGTGCACGGTTGCTTCGAACTGCGCCATGACCTGCGGCAGCCACGCAAGATAGTCGCGCGCCGAGCCGCGGAACATCGCGCCGTGATCGTCGATCGCATCGTCATGGTAGAGCGTGCGCAGCAAGTCAAAATCACGCCGGTCGCAGGCGCGACAGTAGGTCAGCACCAGCTCGTTGAGCGCCTGTTTGTCACTGAGCGTCTGCAGCGTGTCGGACACGGGGCTAAGCCTACCTGCTTCCCCGCTGCGCTGTCGTTATCACGCATATGGGGTAGAGACTGCGCCCCTCAGCCATTTGGGCGATGCGGCTCGGCCGCTCTTCGCGCACGGTGTCTGCATGATCGATCTCTACGGCATGAGCAGCCCGAACGTGGTGAAAATTACCATCATGCTGGAAGAGACTGGGCTCGCCTACCGTCAGCATCACGTCAACGTCTTCGCCGGCGAGCAATATGCCGCGCAGTTCCTCGGCATGAGCCCCAACAACAAGGTGCCGGTGATCCTCGACGCTGCCGGTCCCGAAGGCGCGCCGCTCACGGTATGCGAAAGTGGCGCGATCCTGATCTATCTCGCCGAGAAGACCGGGCAGCTGCTGCCGTCCGCTGGCGCCGCGCGCAGCGCCGTGCTGCAGTGGCTGATGGTGCAGCTGTGCTCGGTGGGGCCGATGTTTGGCCAACTGGTGCATTTCACCCGCTACGCCCCGGCAGGCAACGACTACAGCCTGCAGCGCTATACCAGCGAGGTGCGGCGCATTCTCGGGGTGCTCGAGCGCCGGCTGAGCGTCAGCAGCTATCTGGGCGGCGCCGACTACTCGCTGGCGGACATTGCGACCTGGCCGTGGATCCGCACCGCCTGCGGCATTTACCCGTGGCTGAATCCGGCCGAGGGCGGCGCCGGCTTGCTGGCGTGGCCGGGATTGGCGGCCTGGTTCGCGCGCGTCGGCGCGCGCGCAGCGGTGCAGCGCGGCGTAGCGACCGGCGAGCGTTTCCTGGAGCAGGACAAGGTCGCCTTCGCTGGCGCGGATGCCGAGGCCTTCGATCGCTTCTTCAATCGCGGGCGCTTTTCCCGCTGAAGAGATGGCGATGAAGTTCTGGCAGATGCTGACCTGGATGGAGCCTGATCAGATCCTGGAAGTGGCGCGCTTCGCCGAGGAGGTGGGCTTCGATGGGGTGATGCTCGGCGATCACGGCGTCTTTCCGTGCGACGTCAAGGCACCCTACCCGTACTCCGCTGACGGCAAGCCGCCGATGGCACCGGACTCATGGTATCCGGACTGCTGGGCGACCATCGGCGCGATCAGCGCGGTGACCAATCGGCTGCGCTGCGGTGTCGCAGTTTACGTATTGCCGCTGCGCAACGTATTCGAAGTAGCGCGTGCGACCGGTACGCTCGCGATCCTGAGCGGCAACCGCTTCGTTCTCGGCGCTGGCATCGGCTGGATGAAAGACGAATTCGAAATCTACGGTGCCGATTTTCATACCCGCGGCAAGCGCTTCGATGAGATGCTGGACGCGCTCGCCAAGCTGTGGGCGGGCGGCATGGTCGAGCACCACGGCCAGTACATCGATTTTCCACTGCTGCAGATCTCGCCGGCGCCGGAGCAGCCAGTGCCGGTCTTCATCGGCGGTTCTTCGCCGGTCGCCTTCCGCCGCGCCGCGACGCGCGCGCAGGGCTGGATCGGGGCGGGCAACATGCCGGAAGAAGTGCCCGCCATCCTTGCCGAGCTGCAGCGGCTGCGCCAGGAGGCGGGCCGCGACCAACTGCCCTTCGAGACCGTGATCGGACTCAAGACAGCGCCGGATCTCGCCACCTTCCAGCGGCTGCATGCGCTGGGAATGAGCGGCGGCGTCAGCTATCCGTTTACTTTTACCGCCGGCAAGCATTCGAGCCTCGACGACAAGAAGCGCGTCATGGAAGATTTCGCGCGCCGCTTCATCCGGCCGCTGGCCGTTGGCTAGCCTGCCGAGGGTGCACTCGGCGTAGCGCGTCCTATCACGGCCGCGCGCCGCGCGAGGCTGGCTGCGCTCCAGACTTCGCCGCTGCGGTAGTACTGCGGGAAAGCCCGTGCCCCCTGCGGCAGCACTACCCACGGCTGTTTGGACTCGGTGTAGATGTGCACGTCCGGCGGGAAGCGGCCGGGCTCATCGAGGGTGCCGACGCGCAGGAAGCGCACCGCATCACCCAGGCCGTCATAGTGACTCCAGACTGCGACCCGGCATCGCGGACAACGCGCGATCCGCTGTCCCTTGCCGCTGTTGCTCGGCGTGAGCACGTACTCAGGCTCGCCGCACAGCAACTGCACGCGCTCCGACTCGATCATCGCATTGAGCGCAAACGCGCTGCCAGTCTCGCGCTGACACCAGTAACAGTGACAGCAGTGCACGATCATCGCCGTATCCGTGAGGCGATAACGGATGGCGCGGCAAGTGCAGCCGCCCTCAGCGTTGAAAGTGTTCATGGCGGCACGCCATGCTGGCGCCGGAAGCTTGCCTCAGCCCGAAGACGAACCACTCAGGCAGGTCTTCATGAAGCTCTGGCGGTCGGTCCCCGTCAGATTCTTGGTCTTGGCGTCCGCGTTGCAGGATTTCATCTTTTCCTGCTGACTGTTGCCCTTCTTGGCAGGCGCGGCCGACAGACAGGTCTTCATGAAAGACTTGCGGTCATCGCCGCTCAGGTTCTGCGTTTTGGCCTGAGCATTGCACGTGCCCATCTTCTGCTGCTGGCTGTTGCCGGTCGTCGCCGGTGCGCTTGTCTGGGCGAAGGCGGCCTGCCCTGCTGCCACCGCCATGGTGGCCCCCAAGCCGATTAGCCACGTCGAACGTCTCATATTGTCTCCCTTGGCGAACGTGGTGACCCCGGCGGCTATGGTAACCCCAACGCCGCCGGCTACTCCATGTCGGGGTAAGGCCCGCGGCCACCGTCGGCGATGAAGCGATCGATCCGGGTCTGCAGCACCGGCAGCGGTACCGAGCCCAGTTCGAGTACCGCATCGTGGAACGCACGGATATTGAAGCGTCCGCCGAGAGCTTTTTCGGCGCGGCTGCGCGCGGCGATGATCGCCTGCTCGCCCAGATAGTAGGACAGTGCCTGACCGGGCCAGGCAATATAACGGTCGATCTCGGTTTCGATCTCGCGCTCGGGCAGCGCGGTGTACTGACGGAAGTAATCCAGCGCCTGCTCGCGCGTCCAGCCCTGGGCATGGATACCGGTATCGACGACCAGCCGCGCGGCGCGCCAGATCTGGTAGCCGAGCATGCCGAAGCGATCATAGGCACTGTCGTACATGCCCATCTCCGCGCCCAGCCGCTCGCAGTAGAGCGCCCAGCCCTCGCCATAGGCGGAAATGTAGGTGAGCTGGCGGAATGCCGGCTGGTCCTTGTGCTCCATCGCGATCGGAATCTGGAACGCATGTCCCGGCGCCGACTCGTGCAGCGTCAGTGCCGTCAGACTGTAGAGCGGCCGGCTCGGCAGGTCGTAGGTGTTGACCAGGTAGACGCCGAGCCCGCCGCGCCCGGCGGTGTAGAACGGTGCCAGATCGTCCGGTACCGGCCTGATGGTGAAGCGCGCACGCGGCAGGTAACCGAAAAACTGCGCCGCCTTGCCGTCAAAGCGCTTCGCGATCCAGGCGGCGCGCATCAACAGCTCATCCGGTGTCTTGGCGTAGAAGCGCGCGTCGCCGCGCAGGAACTTGAGAAATGCCGGGAACTCGCCGCTGAAGCCGGTGTCGTGCATCGCTGCGACCATTTCCTGATGCAGCCGCTGGACCTCGGCTTCGCCGAGGCGGTGGATATCCGCGGGATCCATCTCGAGCGTGGTGAATTCGCGGATCTTGGCGCGGTAGTAGTTGCTGCCGTCCGGCAGGTCCGCGGCCGCAAGCGTGGTGCGGGTGCCAGGCACGTACTCGTTGCGCATGAAGTGCAGCAGCTCGACGTACGCCGGCTGCACCACCGCGCGGATGATCGCCACCGCCTGTGTGCGCAGTTCGGCCTGTTGCGGCGCGCTGATTCCCGGCATCTCCTTGAACGGCGTATAGAACAGACTCTCCTCGGGTCGCGCCTCGGTGACCGCGGTGAGAGAGGCGTCGCGGCCTTCGAGGGTGACACGCGGCGGCGTGAAGCCGCGCTTCAGCCCGGCGCGCATCTCGTCCATCTGCTCGTGGAAGTAGCGCGGGATGTCGCGCATCTGCGCCAGCCAGTGCTGGTAGTCGATCAGCGTACGGAACGGCCGGCGCGCGGTATAACCGATATCGGTCCAGAAGGTGGTGTCGGAGTTGGCGGGCATCTCGTAATCGCGGAAGCGCTGGTCGGCGATCAGCACCGCAAGTTGTTCGCGATAGATGTCGTAGTTGACCTGCTCCGCGCTCGACAGGCTGGCGCGCGGAATGGCCTCGACGCGGCGCAGCACGTCCTGCCAGTACTGCAGCCGCATCTGCTGCGTGGCCGGATCCACTTTCGGCAGATGATCGGCCACCGGCCGGGTGCCGTCCTCGTTGTCCGGCTGCTGCTCGGTGCGCCACTGCCACTCGCTGGTGTAGAGCGCGCGCAGCCGCTCGTCGGCGGATTGGCCGCCATGCTGCGCGCAGGCGCTCAGCGCCACGCAGAGCGCGCCGACCACTGACAAGCACTTACCCATGCACAACCTTTCGCAGGTGCAGCGCCGCA
The DNA here is from genome assembly GCA_035487135.1 of Steroidobacteraceae bacterium. Lineage (GTDB taxonomy): Bacteria > Pseudomonadota > Gammaproteobacteria > Steroidobacterales > Steroidobacteraceae > 13-2-20CM-66-19. The sequence continues at coordinate 10,661 of DATHMN010000145.1, forward strand.
GGCCGCGTGCAGGCGGCGCTAAGCATACTCGAACCGTTGCACAGCACTCGCACCCTACGGTACAAGGATGCGGCATGTGGAAAGCGATCGCCGCGGTGAGTATCGGCGCCAGCCTGGGCGCGCTGTTGCGCTGGTGGCTCGGCCTGACACTCAACGAGCAGTTCCCGGCGATTCCGCCCGGCACGCTGGCGGCGAATCTGATCGGCGGTTACGTCGTGGGAGTGGCGGTCGCCTTCTTCGCCAGCTACAGCGCGCTCGCGCCCGAGTGGCGCCTGTTCGTCATCACCGGTTTCTGCGGCGGGCTTACGACCTTCTCGACCTTCTCCGCCGAGGTCGTCACGCTCATGCAGCAGGGCCGGGCGCTGTGGGCGCTGGGGGCCGCAGCCACGCATCTGCTGGGTTCGGTCATCATGACGTTCGCCGGTATCGGCACGGTGGTCTGGCTGCGGGGCTGAGACGGCGCAAACGCGGGGTGCAGGCCAATGCAAGGCTCATTCCTCAGATTCTACTTACGCGAGGGTCAGCGTCATCACGGACGGCTGACGTGGGAGTGGTTGCTCGAGCAGGCCAACGCCATGGGCGTGCGCGGCGGCTCGGCGTTCCGCGCCATGGCCGGGTTCGGCCGCCATCGCGTACTGCACGAGGATACCTTCTTCGAGCTGGCGGGATCGCTCACGGTCGAAGTCGAATTCATCGTGAGCGACACGGAAGCGCAGCAGCTGCTGCAGAAGCTGCATGCCGAGGGCATCCGCGTGTTCTACGCCTGCGTGCCCGCGCTGTTCGGCGTGGTCAACGCGGAGGCGGGCGACCCAAGCGGCGATTGAGCCTCACTTGCGCTCGATGGCGTGCAAGGGCACCACGGTAGAGCTGCCGTGGCGCGGCCGACCGGCCTCGACCGCGCTGAGCGGCTGGCATTCAGTGAGCGTGGTCAGACAGCGCACCGTCAGCTCCTGATACTCGCGCGTGCCGGCGGCTTTCCAGGCGAGTTCTTCCGGCTTCAGCTCGCGCACCACCCGCGCCGGGATGCCAGTGACCAGCGTGCGCGCCGGCACGACGAAACCCGCGCGCACGAAACTCGCGGCGCCGACAAACGCCTGCTCTTCCACCACCACATCGTCCATGACGATGGCGCCGATGCCGATCAGCGCGCCGCGACGCACGATGCATCCGTGCAGCACGGCGCCGTGGCCGATGTGCGCGTCCACTTCGAGCAGCGTGTCCTTCTCGGGGAAGCTGTGCAGCACACAGCAGTCCTGCACGTTGCAGCCCTGCGCGAGGATGATGCGGCCGAAGTCCCCACGCAGCGAGGCGCTCGGGCCGACATAGCAGCCGGCCCCCACGATGACATCGCCGATCAGCGTCGCCTGCGGATGCACGAAGGCCGTCGGATCCACCACCGGCACCAGCCCGTCGATTGCATAGGTCGCCATCGTTTCAGCGCGCGCGCGAACGGCTGAGAAACGCGCGGATGCCGGCGCGGAATTCCTCCGACTGCAGCTGCGCACCAAAGATCTCCGCCTCCTTCTCAATGCGCGCAAGCAGCGGCGCCGGGTCGCCACGCAGCAGACGGCGCGTGAGCTGTAACGCCGCGACCGGCTGTCGCGCGAGCTCGACGGCCAACCCGCGCGCCTCTGCGGCGAGCGCTTCGTCCTCCACCACGCGGTTCACCAGTCCCAGCTCGCAGGCTCTGGCGGCATCGATGGGCTTACCGAGCAGCAATAGCTCGGCGGCACGCTGCCGCCCGACCAGTTGCGGCAGCAGCAGTGAGCTGCCCGCTTCCGGAACCAGCCCCAGGGACACGAACGGCATGGACAGCTGCGCGTTGCGCGCTGCCAGCACGATATCGAAATGCAGTAGCAGAGTGACGCCGATACCGATGGTTTGCCCGTGCACCGCGGCGACTAGCGGCTTGCTGAACGTCGTCAGCCGCCGCAGCAGCCGCATGACCGGATGATCCTGATCGATGCGCGGCGCGGCGAGGAAATCGTTGAGGTCGTTGCCGGCGCAGAAGCTCGCGCCCTCACCGGCCAGCAGCACGGCGCGCACCTGCTCATCGCCGTCGGCTTCCTCCAGGGCCGTGGCCAGCGCCTGGTACATGGCGATCGTGATGGCGTTGCGCTTCTCCGGACGGTTGAAGCGCAGCTCGCACACGCCCGCGGTGCGCGTCACCAGCAGCTGCTCACTCATGAGGATGAGCTTGCGGCAGCCACCGGCAGCGCGCAACTACCTCAGGGCTTGGCGGGCGGCGCGGCGCGGAAATCGACCTCGCTGTCAGCGGCCAGCCAGGTGAGCGCTGCCCAGGCGGCGACGTTCTGATTGAGCTGCTCGCGATCCACCTTGTCGAGTGTGTCGTCCGGGGTGTGGTGAATGTCGAAGTAGCTCATGCCGTCCTGGCCGAGCAGGAATCCGGGCACGCCCGCGTCCACCGACGGGCCCACGTCGGTGCCGACATCGTCCGCCAGGTGCTCGCTCAGCAACACCCCGATCGGCGTCAGCACGCGCAGCGCCGCTTGGGCGAACTCGCCCTCGCGCACCGACTTCGGCAGCTGCAGTTCGTAGACGCGGTCGGTGCCAAAGTCGCTCTCACCTGCCAGCACGTGGGCGGGAAGCTCCGCGCGGTGGGTATCGGCATAGGCATGACCCCCGAAGGCGCTGCCCGGCGGCTGCGGCTGCGCCACCTCCTCCGAGCCGAACAGCACCACCCGCACGGTGCGCCGTGGCCGGTGCGGCAGATCGTGGATCAGCTTGGCGGCGGCCGTGATGATCGCCGTGCCGGTGCCGTCATCGATCGCGCCAGTACCCTGATCCCAGCTGTCGAGGTGCGCGCCGAGCAGCACGATCTGCTGCGGGCGCTCGCGACCCGGGATATCGGCGATCACGTTCTGCGAATGCGCACCCGGCACGTAGGAGGCGCCCGAGCTCAAGTGCACGCGCACCGTCGCACCGAGCGCGGCGAGGCGTTCGATCTGGTCGCCATCGGGGGCTGAGAGTGCGAACGCCGGCAGCTCGACCCGGCCATCGACGTAGCGGGTCGTGCCGGTATGCGCGATGCGGTGGCTGTCGGTCGCCAGCGAGCGCAGCAGGAAGGCGATCGCGCCGCGCTGCGCCGCCTCATGCGGGCCATCGACACGGGCGCCGATCGCGGCACTGTAACCGGCGCCATCCTGAGCCCGCACCATGTGCTGTGTGATCATGGCGATCTTGCCGCTGAGCGATCCGGGCGCAGCCGCTTGCAGCTCCGCCAGGGTCGCAAACAGCACCACTTCGCCTTCGAGGCCGCCCGCTGGTGTCGGCGGGGACTCGCCCAGTGCCGCGATTACCAGCGGCTGGCGGCTGGGTGCGAGCAGTTCCGCGCTCTCGCTGCCGCGCACCCAGGCGGTGATCGGGAAGGTTTCGGCGTGCACGTTTTCAAAGCCCAGCGCCTTGAGGCGCGCGACCGCCCAGTCGGCGGCGGCGTGCTCATTGGCCGAGCCGGCCGGGCGCGGACCGAAGCGCGTGGTCAGTTCGCTCACCCACGCGTAGGCCATGTTATGACCCGCCATGGCGGCATCGCGCAGCTCAGCGGCGGTCGTCTCCGTAGCGGGCGCCGTGGCCGCAGCCGCCGCGCCGCTCAGCAGCAGCGCCACCGGAAAAATTACCGCGCGGCGTACGCCCGCAGCGCTCATCGAGTTGTTAGACACGGGCGCAACTTTCCTGCCGTGACGAAGGAGCGCGCATTCTACGCAAGCACTGCCATAGGCACCATCCGCATCCGGACAGCAGCGGTGATTATTGCGGCAGCTCGACGACTGGCTGCGGCTGTGCGAGATGAAAGCCCTGGGCAAAATCGACGCCGATGCGCTTGAGTTCTACCAATACTGCTTCGGTCTCAACGCATTCGGCGATGGTGGCAATCCCCAGCGCGCGCCCCACCTTGCCGATGGCCTCCACCATGCTGCGATTGATCGGATCCTGGGCGATATGGCTGATGAACTGACCGTCGATCTTGAGGAAGTCGACCGGCAGCGACTTCAGGTAGACGAACGAGGACACGCCGGTGCCGAAGTCATCGAGCGCAAAGCGGCAGCCGCGCGCCTTGAGCTCGCTCATGAGGAAGCGGGCGTTCGACAGACTGGTCACCGCCGCAGTCTCGGTGATTTCGAAGCACAGTGCCGCAGCGATGTGCGGCTCGCTGACCGACGCCAGCACGAACTCCACGAACGACTGCTCGTTGAGCGAGGTGCCGGACAGATTGACCGCGAGCAGCGGCAGCGGCTGGCCGCGCTGCTGCCGCAGGCGCAGCAGCTCGATCGCGTGGCCAACCACCCAGCGGTCGATGACCGACATGACGTTGTAGCGCTCGGCTGCCGGAATGAATTCGCCCGGCGGCACCAGCGCGCCGTTGTCATCGCGCAGCCGCACGGTGAGCTCGTGGAAGTCGCGCGCGCTCTGGCCGCCGAGGGCCACGATGGGCTGGAAGAACAGTGCCAGACGGTCGTCTTCGACGGCACGCGTCACCCGTGCCACCCAGTGCATCTCCCGATGGCGATGCGAGACCCCGTCCGCCTCGTACACGTGCAGGCGGTTGCGGCCGGCGTCCTTAGCGGCGTAGCAGGCGATATCCGCCGCGCTCATGATATTGGCGACGTTCTCGGTCTCCGCACGGATCTGCACGATGCCGATGCTTGCGCCAACCGCGAGCGAATTGGCGCCCCACACGAAACGAAAATCGCGGATCGCCTGACGCACGCCCTCGGCGATGCGCGTGGCCTGCTCGAGCGTGCAGCCCTCGAGCAGCACGCCGAACTCATCCCCTCCCAGCCGCGCGATGGTGTCGGAGGCACGCACCCGGGTCTGCAGCACCCCGGTGACGTCGCGCAGCAGGCGGTCGCCGGCCTGGTGACCGCAGGTGTCGTTCACCACCTTGAACTGGTCGAGGTCGATGTACAGCAGCGCGTAGGAGCCCTCGCCGCGTTGCGCGCTCAGCAGCGCAGCGTGCAGACGATTGTCGAACTCGCGACGGTTGATGAGACCGGTGAGCGCATCGTGACTCGCCTGCCAGGCGAGTGCGCGCTTCAAGCGCCGTTCGCTGGTGACGTCATGGAACACCACCACGGCGCCGATCACCCGCCCGGCGCGGTCGCAGATGGGTGCGGCGGTCTCCTGGATCGCCACCTCGTGCGCGGCGCGGGTGATCAGCACGGCGTGATCGGCCGGCGCGGCACGGCCGGCGCGGTTGAGTGCGCCACTCAGGGAGTTCTCGATCGGCTCGCGCGTGAGCTCGTTGACCAGCTTGAGCACCGCGCCGATCGGCTGGCCGCGCGCCTCGGCGAGCGTCCAGGCGGTGAGGGTCTCCGCGGCCGGGTTGATGTACTCGATGCGCCCCTCGGCGTCGGTGCTGATGACCGCATCGCCGATCGATTGCAGCGTCACCTGGGCACGTTCCTTCTCGGCAAAGATCGCCTGCTCGGCGCGCTTGCGCTCGGTGATATTGGCGATCGTGCCCTCGTAGCCGGTGATGTGCCCGGTGTCATCGCGCACCGCGCGCGCGTTCTCGAGGATCACCAGCTGCTGGCCATCGCGGCGGCGCATGAGGAATTCCGCGTCGCGGATCTCCCCCTCCGCTTCGACGCGCGCGGTGAACTCGGCACGGTCGGCCGGATCCCAGTACAGCGCCGCGGCAGACGACAGCGTGTACAGCTCCTCGGCACTGCCGTAGCCGAGCATGGCGGCGAAAGCCGGGTTGACCGACAGCAGCCGGCCGTCGCGCTCGCTCTGGTACACCCCTTCCGCGATACTCTCGAACAGGCCGCGGAACTTCGCCTCACTGCTGCGCAGCGCCTCCTCCGCCAGGCGCCGCTCGATCGCAATGCCGGCCAGCTGCGCCGCGCGCGCCATCGCCTGCAGTTCCGCCGCGCTCGGCAGACCCGGCTCGGCGCGGAACACCCCGAGCGCGCCGAGCACCTGCCCGGCCGCGCCCTTGATCGGCGTCGACCACGCCGCGCGCAGGCCGGCATCGAGCGCTACGGCCGCCTTTTCCTCCCAGAACGGGTCGCGGCTGACATCCGCCACCAGCACCGGGGTGTCCAGGTACACCGCCGCGGCGCACGAGCCACTGCGGATGTCGACGCTGGCGTGCTCGAGCACCGCGCGCAGCGGCTCCCCCAGCTGCGGCGCCACCATGTAGGCAAATGCCCAGCGCTCCTTGTCGAGCACGCTCACCGCGGCGAGCGCGACGCGCACCGCCGCCTCGACGAACTGCGTGATCGAGGCAAATATCTCGGCGAGCGGTGCGTTGCGCGTCACCTCCTCGAACACCTTGCGCTCGGCGGCATTCATGCGCTCGTTGCGCTTGCGCGCCGAGATGTCGGCGAAGGTGCAGCGCACCAGGCGGCGGCTGCCGCTCGGCAGCCGTACCAGGCGCACCTCGCAGATGCCCTCGCCGCCGCTGGCGTCGTAGTAGGCCCATTCGAACAGCGGTACTTCGCCGCGCAGCGCCTGGCGGATGTGGCCCAGCGCGCGTTCGGCGGAGGCTGCCCCGTCGGGCTGCTGCGGCGGACCCAGGTTCACCGGGCCAACACCCAGCAGCCGTTCGCGGTTGATGCCGAAGAACTTGAGCGCGTTCTCGTTGGCATCGACGAAGCGCGCCGAATCGACGTCCAGCACCACGATCGCCTCGGGCGCATGGTCGACCAATAGGCGGTAGCGCGCGGCGCTTTCGCGCATCGCCTGCTCGGATTCGCGCCGCTCGGTGATGTCGCGCAGGCACAGCACGAACATCGCCCGCGCCGACAGCGGTGCCTTGCTGACGGCAATCTCCGCCGGAAAGAACGTGCCGCCTTTGCGCAGCGCCCACAGTTCTTGGGTGGCCAGATCGAGCGCAGTGTCCCCCGAGATCGCTGCCAGGCGCTGCAGTGCCTCGGGGATCGTGGTGTTGGCGGCGATCTCCGGAATCAGCAGGTCGATGCGCTGACCGACCACCTCCGCTTCGCGGTGGCCGAACACCCGCTCGCCGGTGGGATTGAAGGTGCGGATCACTCCGTCCTCATCCACCGTGAGCACCACATCCTTGATGTGGTCGAGGATGACCTGCAGGTGCCCCGAGCTCTGCGCGCGCGCTTCCAGCTCGAGCGCGCGCGCCTCATCGGCCATGAGCCGCATGGATTCGACGATCCCGCGGCGCTCGTTGTCGATGGTCTGATAATGATCATTGATGAGCCGCAGCAGCATCGCCATATCGGGCGCCGCGCTGCCGGTGCGCAGCCGCAGCTCGCGCAGTTGGGCCTGCAAGTGCGGGTGTAGTTGCGGGTCTTCCTGCGGATGCGCGCGCGCGTCCGCCCGCACCAGTGTGGTGGTACTGCCCTCGGTGTGCTCCGCGCCGGCGGAATCGCTGCGAAGGGTCTGCGGCTTTGACATAAGTATGGCGGTGGGACCCGACAAGGATCATACGGAGGACCCGGGGAGTTCTTTGTGAACCCCCTCGCGGTTCTGTCGGCTACGGTCGGCGTGCCCGCGCGCACGGGGGCGGGCCGCAGCTGGTGCGGGTCAGCGGGCGGCGGCCGTGGCCGGGGCGGTAGGAGTCGCCGTCGTGGCGGTGGCCGTAGGCGCTGCGGGCAGCTCGGGAACGCCCGCGCCGGCGATCAGCGGCATCGAGTAGGTTTCACTGGTGGATTGACCACCGGAATCCACGGTCAGAACGGCGTTGAAGGTGAAAATGCCATCACGCTTGGGAAGGACACGCACGGCGTGGTGGATCGCGGTTCCCTCGACCGGCCGGTCAATCGCTGCGATCTGCGCGCCGTCCTGGACATCCAGGCCATCGCCCGCCTCGATCTTGCCCACGACACGATCAACGCTGGCGGACAGCGGCACGATCACCAGATCGACATCGAGCGGCTGGCCCACGTCCGGGCGACCCTTGAGCGCGAACTTCACTTGCAGCGGCATGGTCCCCGGCTTGGTCGCCGCGACGGCGCTCACCAGCATTTGCGAGCCGTCGTTCACCTTCGCTGCCTTGCGCGCCGCGTTCGCTCTGGTGACCTTCGGCCCCGGGGTACCGTCGTGCGATCCACAGCCCCACAAGAGCCCCGTCACTGCGACCGCAAGAGCGACATTTCTCGTTGCAATCCACATGGTTACGGTCATTCCGTAATAAGTCACACCGTGCTTTCCCGCTGCACAATAGCGCGACTCCACTGCCGCGCGCACGTACCCAATCGGCATTTCGGGGAAGCGGCTGCGGAGGCCCTCAGGTCTGCAGCAGCGGCGGCTCGTCGATCGCGGCGATCTGCTCCAGCAGGTCCTGCACGTGGCGCTCCCAGTAGCGCGGTTCCGCCACCCAGGGAAACGCACGCGGGAAAGCCGGATCATCCCAGCGCAGCACGATCCAGGCGGTGTGGTGCACGATGCGCAGCGCCCGCATCGGCTCGATCAGCGTGACTTCGAGAAAATCGCAGTCGGCGAACTGCTGGTAGCCCTCGAGCAGTTCCTGCCACTGGCGCTGCTGCTCGGCCGGTTCTCCCGAGAGCATCATCCACAGGTCCTGCACACGCGGGCCGGTGGCGCAATCGTCCAGGTCGACGAACACCGGTCCGCGCTCGTTCCACAGCAGATTGCCGAGGTGGCAGTCGCCGTGCACGCGGCTCGCGCGCACGCCCGCGGCGGCGGTGAATGCGGCGCTGACGCGCTCCAGCAGTGCGCCACTCACCGAGGAATAGCGCTCACGCATCGCCTCAGGCAGATGCGTGCTGGCGAGTACCTGCGCGCGCGCCTGCCAACCGAGGCGTTCGACGCTGATGTGCTGTCGTCGCGCGAAAGCGCGTGTGGCGCCGACCTGGTGCAGGCGCGCGAGCGTGCGCCCGAGCAGCTGACGCGCCTCAGGCTCATCCAGCTCGGGAGCCCGCCCGCGCATCCAGGGAAAAGCAGCGAAGCGAAACTCGCGGTAGCGAAACAGTGTCTGCCGTTCGATCTCGAGCGGCGCTGCAACCGGTAGCTCGGCGGCGGCGAGCTCGGCCGTGAACAGGTGCTCTTCTGCGATCTGCGCATCGCTCCAGCGCGCCGGCCGGTAGAATTTCAGCACCAGCTGCCGCTCGCCGGCGCCGAGCTGATAAACCCGGTTTTCATAGCTGTTGAGAGCGAACAGCCGTCCGTCAGGCTCCAGTCCGACCTCGGCAGCGGCATCCAGCACCACCTCCGGCGTCAGTCCGGAGAAAGGTTGCAGGTCATTGCCGCGCCTTTTGTCTATCATTCCTGCCCCATGAGCCAAGGCAGCATATTAGTCACTGGCGGTGCCGGTTACATCGGCAGCCATGTCGTGCTTCAGCTGCGCGCACGCGGCGAGCAGGTGGTGGTCCTCGATGATCTGTCGCGCGGCTTCCGCCAGGCGGTGCTGGATGCGCCCCTCATCGTGGGCAAAGTGGGCGACCGCGACAGCGTGCTGCGCACGCTGCGCGAGCATGCGATCGAGACCGTCATGCACTTCGCCGCCTACACCATCGTGCCGGAGTCGGTGCGCGAGCCACTCAAGTACTACGCCAACAACACCTGCTCGACCCGCACACTGCTCGAGTGCTGCGTCGAGTCTGGGGTGAAGCACTTCGTGTTCTCCTCCACCGCAGCGGTCTACGGCATCCCGCAGAGTGGCGTCGCCGCCGAGGACACGCCCACCTCACCCATCAACCCGTACGGCACCTCCAAGCTGATGTCGGAGTGGATGCTCGCCGGTGTCGCACAGGCCGCGCCGCTCACCTATGCGGCGCTGCGCTATTTCAACGTCGCAGGCTCTGATGCCGCGGGGCGCATCGGCCAGGCCACACCGAATGCGACGCTGCTCATCAAAGTCGCCTGTGAGGCCGCCGTGGGCAAGCGCGCGGAGGTCGCCATCTTCGGTACCGACTACCCCACCAAGGACGGCACCGGCGTGCGCGATTACATCCACGTGCAGGACCTCGCCAGCGCGCACCTCGATGCCCTCGACCGCCTGCGCGCCGGGGGTGCCTCGACCACCCTCAACGTCGGCTACGGACACGGCTACAGCGTGCGCGAGGTGCTGTCGAGCGTCGAGCGGGTGTCGGGACGCAAATTGACGGTGCGCGAACAACCGCGTCGGGCCGGCGATCCCCCCAGTCTGGTGGCACGCGCGGAGCGCATCCGTGCAGAACTCGGCTGGCGCCCGCAGCTGGACGATCTCGACACCATCGTGCGTACCGCCTACGCCTGGGAGCAGCGCCTGCAGCGCGATCCTTGGTGATTCGCCGTGACTGCGCGGCATTCCAAGACGCGTTGACGCGGCGCCGGTAGAATGGCGCCCCATGCAATGGTGGCGCCCCAAGTCATTGAGTGGACTGATGCTGCTCGGCCTGGCGTTGATCGCCGTGCCGCTCTTGATCGCCATTCTGAACGCGGTGTTGCAGATCCGCGACCTGGCCGAGACCGGACAGAAGATCGTCATTCAGGGGGTGAGCGGGGCGCGCGCCAGCCAGGCGCTGTTCCAACAGATTGCCTCGCTCGAGCGCACCGCGCGGCTGCACGCGGTGCTGAAAGACCCCAAGCAGCTCGATCAATACATCGCCGATGATGACGCGCTGACGGCCACGCGCGAGCAGCTGCAGCATCTGGCCACCAGCGATGCGCGCCACACCCTGGAGGACCTCGGCCAGCTGCAGCGCAGTATCCGCAGCAGCGTCACCGGCGCGCCCACCGACAGCCCGGCGGCGGCCGAATCCGACCTGTCCGAGCGCTTTGCGCAGCTGTCGGCGCTGGTCGAGCGCATCGGCCAGCAGAGTAATGCCCAGGTGGACACCGAAGTCACCGCGCTGCAGGAGCGCACTCTGCAGGCGCGCAAGCGGCTGCTGTGGCAGGCGGGGCTGCTGTTTCCCCTCACCATCGTTCTGATTTTCGTGCTGACGCTCGGCGTCGGCCGCCCGCTGCGCAAACTCGATCGCGCGATCAGTGAACTGGGCGAAGGCACTTTCACCAATCCCATTGCGGTGGCCGGCCCGCACGACCTCGAGCGGCTCGGCGGCCAGCTCGAGTGGCTGCGCCAGCGCCTGCTCGAACTGGCGCACGAGCGCAACCGCTTCCTGCGGCACATGTCGCACGAGCTGAAAACTCCGCTCGCCAACATCCGCGAGGGCACCGAGCTGCTGATGGACGGCGCGGTCGGCGAACTGGATTCGAATCAGCGCGAGGTCGCGGCCATCCTGCGCGAGAACGGCATCAAGCTGCAGCGCATGATCGAAAACCTGCTGTCGTTCAGCGCCTGGCAGACCTCCAGCGTGGGTCTGGAGGCGACCGAGTTCCGGCTGCGGCCGCTGGTGAAGCAGGTGCTGGAGAACCAGCAGCTGACACTGCTATCGCAGCGCGTGCGCCTCGATGTGAGCGTCGATGACGTCACGCTGGTGGCCGATCGCGGCAAGATCCGCCTGATCCTGGAAAATCTGGTGTCGAATGCGGTCAAGTACTCACCCAAGGGCGGCACCATCCATCTGCAGGGCCGCGCCGCCGGTTCCGACCTGATGCTGGACGTGGCCGACAGCGGCCCCGGAATCCCGGTCGAAGACCGCGGCCACGTGTTCGAGGCCTTCTACACCGGTCGCGCTGCCAAGAGCACGGCGGTCAAGGGTACCGGCATCGGTCTGTCGGTGGTGTTGGAGTTCGTCGCCGCGCACGGCGGCAGCGTGCAGATCATCGACGGGCAGTTCCCCGGTGCGCACTTCCGCATCACCATGCCGATCCGTGCCACCGCCGCCGGTGAACCACGCCCGGCGGCAGCGAGCAAGACGCATGCGCACGCCGCCTGAGCGCCGCGCACCCGCGCCGCGCTTGCGGCGCTGCGCCATGACGCTGACGCTGGCCCTCGGCGGCTGTACCGGCGGCTTCATGTCCGGCCAGCGACCGCCGCCGCCGCCGGTGGTGGTGGCGCCCGCGGCGGCGACCTCCACGCTGCTCGGTGAGTACCTGCAGCTGCTGCAGAAGCTGGTGCAGGGCGCACCGGCCGAACAGGCAGAGATCGAGACCAGCGTGCAGCGCGAGTACGACAGCGCACCCACGCCCAGCCATAAACTGAAACTGGCGCTGGTGCTGGGCACGCCCGGGCATCCGTCGGCGGATCTGCCCAAGGCCCAGGGCCTGCTGCGCGAACTGATGGCCAATCCGGAGATGCTGCTGCCCGGTGAGCGGGCGCTCGCCTTTCTGCAACTTTCGCAAATTGACGACCATTTGACGCTGGAGACGGAAAACCGCAGGCTCCAAGCCGATGCGGTGCGGGCCGACCATGAGCGCATGGCGAGCGCGAACCACCGTCTGCAGGGTGAACTCGACGAGAACGCGCGCCTGCGCAAGGAACTGGAAGAGGCGCGCGCCAAACTCGACGCTATTGCCAACATTGAGCGCTCTCTCAACGAGCGCAAACCCGACAGCGCGGGGCGTTAAACCGTGACTACCAAGGACACGCTTTTGAATCAGACTGGCAAGCGCAAGGCTCGCATTCTCGTCGTCGATGATGATCCCGGGCTGCTGCGGCTGCTCACCATCCGCCTGCGGGCCGAGAGTTACGACGTCGAGGCGGTGGAGAGCGCGGCGCAGGCACTCGCCGCCGCGAGTCGCTTCCGCCCGGACCTGGTGATCACCGATCTGCGCATGGACCAGATGGATGGCATCGGGCTGCTGAAGGAACTGCAGAACCGCTGGCCGGGACTGAAGGTCATCATCCTGACGGCGCACGGCACCATCCCGGACGCGGTGCAGGCGACGCAGATGGGCGCCTTCGGCTTCCTTACCAAGCCGGTCGACAAGCAGGAGCTGCTCGATCAGGTACAGAAGGCGCTGCGCATCTCCGGCTTCGGCGCCTCCGATGAGGACTGGCGCGCCGAGATCGTCACCCGTAGCGCCAGCATGGAGGAGAAGCTGGCGCAGGCGCACATGGTGGCCGGCACCGATGCACGCGTGCTCATCACCGGCGAGAGCGGCACCGGCAAGGAAATTCTCGCGCGCGCCATCCATCGCGGCAGCCCGCGCCGCAACAAGCCGTTCGTGGCGATCAACTGCAGCGCCATGACCGAGGAGTTGCTCGAGTCGGAGCTGTTCGGGCACGAGAAGGGTTCCTTCACCGGCGCGACACGCGCGCACCGTGGCTTATTCATGGCGGCCGACGGCGGCACGCTCATGCTGGATGAGATCGGCGACATGCCCATGCGCCTGCAGGTGAAGCTGCTGCGCGTGCTGCAGGAGAACGTCATCCGCCCCGTTGGCAGCACTGAGCCCATTCCCGTCAACGTGCGGGTCATCTCCGCCACCCACCGCGACCTGCAGCAGCTCATGTCCGCCGGGCAGTTCCGCGAGGATCTCTACTACCGTCTCAACGTGGTGCACATCGAGATGCCATCGCTGAACCGCCGCCGCGAGGACATCCCGCTGCTGGTGGCGCATTTCCTGGCGCAGATCGCCAAGGAGAGCGGCGTGCGCAAGATCTACGCACCGGAAGCGGTCGAACTGCTGGCCACCGCCGACTGGCCGGGCAACATCCGCCAGCTGCAGAACGTGGTGCGGCAGAACGTCGCCCTGTCGCAGACGCCGATTATTCCGGTCGAGCTGGTACAGCAGTCACTCGGCGGCACGCCCGGCCGCCTGCCCTCCTTCGACGAGGCGCGGGATGAATTCACCCGCAGCTATCTGTCGCAGATCCTGCAGATCACCGGCGGCAATGTCAGTCAGGCGGCGCGCCTCGCGCGGCGCAATCGTACCGACTTCTACAAGCTGCTGGCGCGCCACCAGCTGACCCCGGAAGAGTTCAAGCAGCGCTGAGGCGCCGCGCCGGCCTCAGCTGCCGGGCGTCGCGCCCGGCACGGTCTCGCTCGGCTCGGCGCCGGGAGCCGCGGCATGGCGTCCGAACTGCGCGGCATCGATGCTGTGCTTGCTCAGCAGGTCGTAGAGCGTCGGCCGCGTCACCCCCAGCAGTTCCGCGGCCCGCGACAGATTGCCGCGCGCGACCGCCAGCGACTGGCGCACGGCCTGCGCCTCGGCGCGCTGGCGTGCGACCCGCAGGTTGAGGTATTCCGGGTCATCGCCCGGATCCTCCAGCCCGAGGTCGGCGGCGGTCACCACGGCGCCATCGCACATGATCACCGCCCCCTTGATGCGGTTCTCCAGTTCGCGCACGTTGCCGGGCCAGCGGTGCTGCTGGATGGCGCGGATGGCGTCCGGCGCGAGCCCGCGGGTGGGCTTGCCGAAGCGCTCGGCAATCTGCTGCAGCAGGAACTGCGCCAGCAGCAGACTGTCGCCGCGGCGATCGCGTAGCGGCGGCACGCGCACGGTGACTTCGCTGATGCGGTAAAACAGATCGTCACGGAAGCCGCCGGTGCCGATCAGCGACTCAAGGTTGCGGTTGGTGGCGCAGACGATGCGCAGATCGAGCGCTACCAGGGTACGCCCACCGATACGCTCGACGGTACGCTCCTGCACGACGCGCAGCAGTTTCACCTGCAGCGATTGCGGCATCTCGCCGATCTCGTCGAGGAACACGGTGCCGCCGTCGGCCGCCTCGAGCTTGCCGATGGTGCGTTTGGCGGCACCGGTGAAGGCGCCCTTCTCGTAGCCAAACAGCTCGCTCTCGAGCAGCGTATCGGGGATAGCGGCGCAGTTGATGGCCACGAACGGCTTGTGTGCCCGCCCGGAGAGGCGATGCACGGCGCGCGCCAGCAGTTCCTTGCCGGTGCCGCTCTCGCCCAGCAGCAGCACTGTCGCGTTAGTGGGGGCCACCTTCTCGATCGCGCGGCACAGGCTGCGCAGGGCATCGCTGACGCCGATGATGCCCTCCAGCGCCATCGTGCCGGTACGCTCGCGCAGCCGCCAGTTCTCCTCCTCGAGCTCGCGGATGCGCAGCGCGCGGCGCACCACGATCGACAGTACGCCGGCATCGAGCGGCTTGTGGTAGAAATCCGCGGCGCCGAGACCGACTGCGGCGACCGCGAGTTCGCGCGCGTCATGCTCAGTCATGGCGATGATCTTGGTGTCGCGCGAGATATTGAGGATCTGCCGCAGCAGCTCCAGGCTCTGCGCTGCGACCGCCGGTTCGCGCGCGGTGCCGAGATCGAACAGCACCACGTCCGGCTCGGTGCGCCGCACCGTCGCGAGCGTCTGCTCGGAGGTCTCGCAGGCCGTCACCTCCAGGTCCGAGAACATTGCCTCGAGCTCCCGACGCAGCGTGCGATCGTTCTCGAGGATGAGCAATTTGCGCCGCTGCATGGTGGTGATCATCAGCGTGCTCCCTTGCCCAAGAGCACCACCTCGGCGGTCTGCACCAGGATCGCAAGGTCAAACAACAGGCTGTTGTTCTTGATGTAGTAAAGGTCGTACTGCAGTTTCTCGAGCGCGTCCTCCTCGGAGGAGCCATACGGATAGCACAGCTGCGCCCAGCCGGTGATGCCCGGCTTCACGCAGTGCCGCTGCACGTAGTAGGGAATGCGCTCGGCCAACTCCGCCACGAACTGCGGCCGCTCCGGCCGCGGGCCGACGAAGCTCATGTGTCCGCGCAGCACATTGATGACCTGCGGCAGCTCATCGATGCGCAGCTTGCGGATGATGGCGCCGACGCGCGTGACGCGCGGGTCGGCGTGCTGCGCCCATTGCGCGCCATTCAGTTCCGCGTCCTGACGCATGCTGCGGAACTTGAGCACGCGGAACAGCGTGCCATGCAGGCCGACACGTTCCTGGCTGTACAGCGCCGGCGCCGTCCAACCGTCCTCGATTTTGATCGCCAGCAGCGTGAGCAGCATGACCGGCAACGACACCGCCAGCACGGCGACGCTCGCCAGCAGATCGAGCGCGCGCGAGGAGAACAGGCGCAGCGGGTCGCGCCGGAAACCCTGGCCGAAGATGATCCAGCTCGGGTTGAGCACGTCGATGCGCACGCGTCCGGTCTCGCGCTCGAGGAAGGTCAGCAGTTCGGTGACGTCAACACCGGCGAGGCGGCAGTCGAGCAGCTCGGGCAGCGGAAAGCCCACGCGGCGGTCGTCCATCGCCACGACAACCTCGGTGATACCAAGCCGCTCGCACAACAGGCGCAGATCACCCTCATTCGGCAGGATGCGATCCTCCGGTACTGCACGCGTCTCGCCGCTGGGCGGCACGAACCC